>CACYKE010000004.1 GCA_902774925.1 uncultured Prevotellaceae bacterium
GGTCTTTATTTTATCACGACCTTGAGCTTCGCTCGAGCTCGTTCCCGCTCGGAAGAACTCGAGCAAGCTCGGTTCTTCTCTCACTTAATCACAACCTTTTTACCATTCACGATGTAGAGGCCCTTCTTTAACGTTGAACGTTCTCTCGGAGAGAGTGTGGCGTTGCGAGGAACATTGAACGTTGAACCGAGGCGGCGCCCATCCAGCGTGTACCACTCGCCACTTAATTCGTGAGATTCTCTCTTTGAGAGTGTGGCGTTGCAATCGTGCGATTCGTGTTCGTTAATTCCTGTGGTTTCGCCATCCACGTCGAATCCGAGGTATTCTGGTGCAAGCGTCGGTGCTATCTCCAGATGCGCCTTGTTCGGGTTCAGTGCCGCGCCTGCGAACTTGTAGAACCCCATCTTGTTGTTCTCGGCTGCCAAGGTATAGGCGGTATATCCGTCGGCAACCGTCGAGCCGCCCTTGAGTTCGTTGCCCGAGTAGTCGCCTGTAGCAGCATCGGGCGTCAGTTCCATTGAGAGCGAGCCAGAAGCCGGAGCCTTCAGCATTACCGCCTGCCCGGCCTTGATCACATTGCCTTCCACCTTTGTCAGCGTCACGCTGCTGGTGCCGTTGAGCGCGGCCTTATAGATTTCCACGCCGTCCGTGTTGATCTGCACGTGGGCTGCAGGATGATAGTAGGTACACCAGTAGTCCGACGTCACTTCGGGGTTCTGGTTCACCGTCACACCGCTGACCGTCACATCAGGAATGGCCTCGATGTCATTCTCGCTGACACTCATCGGCGATGCCTTTTTCTTGTAAGTATTCACGCAGTCGTTGAATACATAGATCTTGCGGCCATAGTTATTTTCTTTAAAAGCATATACGCCATAGGTCGTCAGCGATGGAGCATAGATGGTGACTGATGCCAATGCAGAACAACCACAGAACGCATCATATCCAATAATGGTCACACTGGCAGGGATGGTGACGGAGGTCAGTTTCATACAGGACATGAAAGCAGCTTTGCCTATAGTTGTCACTCCGTATGGTATCGCTATGGCTGTCATACCACACGTATCAAATGCCTTCTCTCCGATTTCCGTCACAGTGGCAGGAATCGTTGTGTTGATGCAGCCCAATATCAGTTTGTTGGTGTTGGTCTCGATGATGGCGTTGCAGTTGTCGCGGCTGTCATAGACGGTGTTGCCGACAGCCACCGTAATGGCGGGCACATCAGTACAATTAGCAAATGCATCCTTTCCGATGCTGGTCACGCTGGCAGGGATGTGGATTGACGACAGACTGCTACAGCCATTAAAGGCCTCCTCTCCGATGCTTGTCACGTCGCTACCGATGGTGAGCGAGGTAATTCCATTACAAGAACGGAAAGCTTTAGTGCCGACGCGTGTCACACCAGGCTCAATCACAACGGTCTGCAGGTCGCCTATGTAGCTATGCCACGGACGCGTTGATTGGTCTGCGTAGTCCGCCATGGCTCCCGTTCCGCTGATGGTGAGTTTGTGAAAGCTAGGAGCATAGTAGTACTTGACATCGGTACCGCAACTGCCCATACAAACCACGCGTTCGCGATAGTTCGCCCAGTACCCACCACTGGTGTAATAAGTATTAAGGTATTCTTCCTGCACGATGATGAGGAGGTCGTCGGAACAATCGTCGAACGTGCTTAATACCTCTGGCGGCGTGGCGGGGAGCATATAGACTGTCGCCAGATTGCTGCAGTACCTGAACGCATCGCCGCCGATGTTGGTCACGGTCTCGGCGATGGTCACCGTGGTCAGGTTGCCACAATGGCAGAAGGCATTATAGCCAATCTTCGTCACGCCCGACTCTACGACAACGGTCTCGATATCGTCCTTGATACCGTTCCACGGCCGGTCTTCAAAATTTTGGTAGGCGTCCATATTGCCTGAACCGCAGCACTTTTCGACGGTCATCTGCTTCGTCGTGCCGTCGTAGAACAGCGTCACGCCGCCACATACCCATACGCCGCTGTAGGCAACGATGTCGTCGGCATAGGCGTTCCAGCCGTCAGTCGTCTTGTACGACACGTGGGCACGAATCTTGCGGTCTGCGGCATTGCCGTCGAAGGCATTTGCCCCCAGCGTCGGCGGAGTCGGGCGTTGTGCCGTCACCATCGTCAGGCTGCTGCATCCGTTGAATGCTCCGCCTCCGATGCTCGTCACGTTGTTGGGGATGAGGACGTCGGTGATGGCGGTGAACCCGTTGAAGGCATTCTGACCGATGGCGGTTACGGCAGGAATTATCTCCAGTTTGGTGACTGTGGCTGCCACGCTGGCCCACGGACGGGTGGCGGCATCGGCATAGTCGGCCATCGCCCCTGTGTTGTCGATATTCTCTACTCGGAGTGTCGTGTTGTCAGCGCTGCTGAATACGGTGGCACCACCGCTGGCCCAACATCCAGCGTATGGCCACAACTGGCTGCTATAATTGCTCCAGCCGTCGGCTGTGGCATAGGCTGCCGGGAGGTAGATGGTAGCGCTGGTATTATAGAAAGGTATTTCACCCAAAGTCGATGGCGATTCGCCGGCCATCACGAGGACTTTGGACATACTATAGCACGCACCGAAAGCTTCACGGCCGATACTCGTCACGCTTGACGGGATAATCACCGAGGTCAGCCCTGAACTGCTGAAGGCATTATTGCCAATGGTCGTCACACTGTTGGGGATGATGATGGAGGTCAGCGATTCGCACTTTTGAAAGGCATAGTTTCCAATACTGGTCACGCCGGCAGGGATGGTGACCGAAGGCAGAGCCTCGCATTTGCGGAAAGCCTGTTCGCCAATGCTGGTCACGCCGGAGGGGATGGTGACGGGTGAGTTCAGGACTTTGAGAAGGTAGAATGCGTTTTTGCCGATAGTGGTCACGCCGTCCCCAATGACGACACTCGTAATGTTATCACGATAATCTTTCCAGGGCTGGTCCTCATTGACATTGCTGAAGTCCGCCATCGGTCCCGAACCGCTGATGGTCAGCGTCTGTGTCGATGAGACAAATGACCACGTTACGTTGTTTTCATTACCTGCTGCTCCACATGTGCCACTATCGTCCGCCCACGCCGTCGTGGCGGTGAGCATTACTAACATCAGCGTCATCGTCAGGCGCTGGAGTACGCTCTTCAGTGTTTGCCGCCCCGCGCGTCTTTGCAGGGCCAGTCTTGTTGTTGTTTTCATTTTATACTATTCTTTTTTTACCATTGTTCGAGGGTCTCGAGGTCGTCCTTCGGCAGTGACTGCTGCAGCAGCTGCGGCTGCGCCTTCATGCGGTAAACCATCATTGTCCCCCTAAACAGGGGGAGGCGAAGGGGGTCTTTATTTTATCACTACCTTGAGCTTCGCTCGAGCTCGTTCCCGCTCGGAAGAACTCGAGCAAGCTCGGTTCTTCTCTCACTTAATCACAACCTTTTTACCATTCACGATGTACAGGCCTTTGGCTGTTCTCTCTTTGAGAGTGTGGCGTTGCGAGGGCTTTTGGCCGTTAGCTATGCGACGACCCTGCAGGTCATAGATCGCGCCACTTAATTCGTGAGATTCTCTCTTTGAGAGTGTGGCGTTGCAATCGTTAAATTCGTGTTCGTTAATACCTGTGGTTTCGCCGTCCACGTCGAATCCGAGGTATGCCGGGGCTGACGTTGGTGGTATCGCCACTGCCAGGTACGCCTTGTTGGCGCCGAGCTTTATCGGCTCGCTTTTGCCGTTCTCTCGCGCCAGCTTATAGAATCCGAAGACGTCGTTCACCTTGCTCAGCACATAGTACGTCGTGTTGGCATCTTGCGGCGTTTCTACGTCCACGCCCTTCAGTTCGTTACCCGAGTAGTCGCCCGAGCCGCCGTCGGCTGCCGACGAGAGCTGGAGGCTGCCCGACGTGGTGTTCAGCAGTACGGCCTCGCCGCGCTTCACGATGCGGCTGCCCGTCTCGGTCAGCACCACGCCTGTCTTCGCGCCGTTCAGCGCGGCCTTATAGACGGTCGTGCCCTCGGGCATCGTCACGTCCGCCAGTCCGTTGTAGTACGTACACCAGCGTCCCAACTCGCCGCCAGCGTCGTTTGCCGTCAGCGTGATGGGCACGATGACCGTGGTGTATTCTTGCCAATTATTCTGCGACTTATAGGTATTTACGCAGTCGCTGAACACATATATCTTCCGCCCTGTGGCATTATTAGTAAATGCGTTTACGCCATATTCCGTCAATGATGGTGCATAGATGGTGACCGATGCAAGGCTCGTACAATATCGGAAGGCAAAATCTCCGATGCTTGTCAAACCCTCTGGCAGCTTTACGCTCGTCAGGTTTGAGCATTCACGGAAGGCGTGATCCCCGATACTCGACACGCCCTCATGCAGCGTAACGCTCGTCAGATATGAGCATTGATAGAAGGCGTTATTACCGATACCCAGCACGCCCGACTTGACGATGACTTTCTGGATATCATTTCTGTTATCATACCAAGGGCAGCGAGAACCGCTTGTATAGTTCGCCATGACCCCGTCGGTACCCACTTTCTTGCTGACCCTTACCGTGCCGTCGACGAAGAGCTTCACATGCGTGTTGCCGCACTCCCAGATGTTGGTCGGCATGTCCTCGAAGACGCAGAAGTAGGTGGCGTAGGGAAATTGTGCCTCCCAGGCGGCAACATCGTTCACGTGGACGGTCATGTACAGCGGGAAGGCACTCTCCAGCGTCAGCGTCGAGGGGTCGGCGACGTTCATTATCACCATCTCCAGCGAGTTGCAATGTCTGAACGCTTCATATCTGATAGTCGTCACACTGGCGGGAATGGTCAGCGAGGTCAGCGCCGTAGCGTAGAAGGCTTTTTGTCCGATGAACGTCAGACCCTCGGGCAGCGTCACGCTCGTCAGACCAGTGCAAGCATTGAAGGCCCAGTCGCCAATGGTTCTCAGACTCGAGGGCAGCGTCACGCTCGTCAGGCTCGGGCAGTTGTTGAAGGCATACTGTCCGATACTCTCCAACGCACTTCCTGCCTCGAAAGTGACATCCTGCAGGGCAGGAAGGTTTTTGAAGGCATATTTACCGATGTAAGTAATGCCGCTTCCGATGACCAGGTGCTGGATATTGTTCTTGTAGGAGTCCCATTTCCTAATGCCACTGTATTCAAAATCTGTCATGTCAGTCGATCCGCTGACGTGTTGAATGGTGAGCGTCTGTGTTGCCGTGACGTACTCCCAGCTGAATCTGTTGACGTCGAATAAGCCGCTTTCATCGGCCCACGCGCTCATACTCGTAAGCATTACTAACATCAGCGTCATGGTTAGGCGCTGGAGTGCGCCCTTCAGTGTTTGCCGCGCCGCGCGTCTTTGCGAAGCCAGTCTTGTTGTTGGTTTCATTTTCTTTATTGTTTTTTTTAATGATTAATCGTTTACGACACGCAAGACTGCGTGAGCAGACTCGCACGCTACAGCGTGCAAAGATAGGAAAAGTTTTTGTAACTACCAAATTTTTGGGGCAAAATCGGTCAGGGGCGTTACAGATAACAGATAACAGTTTTGTAGGGAGAAGGGTATGTACTGTGCAATCACTTTCGTTTTAAGCGACGCCATCATGCTAACATGAATGACCGAGCCGTAGAAAAGTGACAATGTTTAACTATTTATCCTATCATTAAAAATTATGGCAGTAGAAAAAATTGCACTGGGTATTAACCTGAGAAAGAACAAGATCTCGACGAGCGCTGGCTTCGGCAAGTACTATCCCGAGGTGGACAATCGGATTAAACGGATAGGTAAGAGTAAAAGAAAACGGGCTCACTAGCGATAGTGGGCCCGATTTCTTATTTGTCCGTTGGGATGTTAGATGGGCAGTGAGAGCACGAAGCGGGCTCCGGGACCAGCGAAGGCGGTGTCGAGCACGAGGTCGCCACCGAGACGACGGGCAATGTTGCGGGCTACGGTGAGTCCGATGCCCTGTCCGTCGAAGAACTGGTTGAGCTTCACGTAAGGCTCGAACACCTTCTCAGCGTCGCCAGCCTCAATGCCTGAGCCTGTGTCCTCGACGGTGTAGATGGCCTGCATCTTGTCCATATCGACAGTGACGGCAAGCGTGACGGAGCCTTCGGTGGTGAACTTCAGGGCGTTGTCCAACACGTGAACCAGCGAGCGTGCAGCCTTCTGCAGATTGGTGGACATCATCGTAGCGGCTGCTACGGGATCCACCGTCTGATTGAACTTGATGTACTGTGCCTGGTCGATGCCCGACTGGCGCACAGCCTCTT
This sequence comes from uncultured Prevotellaceae bacterium, assembly GCA_902774925.1. Lineage (GTDB taxonomy): Bacteria > Bacteroidota > Bacteroidia > Bacteroidales > Bacteroidaceae > Prevotella. The sequence continues at coordinate 6,260 of CACYKE010000004.1, forward strand.
CGGCCACCTGAGCGACCATGATATTGTCCGTACGCTCGAAGGGAGCCTGGTTGGGCTGAATCTCGTCCAAATCGGAAATCTTGCCTGCCAGTGCTGCCAGCTTCTGGTCGCCTGTGGCCATGAGGTCATTAACGACCTGCTTCATGGCCTCAGCCTTCTTCTGAGCGTCCTGCTGCAACAGGTTGTTGGCCTCCTGCAACTGCTGGACGGTATTCTGCAGGGCTTCATTAGCGGCACGAGCCTTGTCCTGCTCTTCGTTCATCTTGTCGAAGGCGAGCAGAGCCTGCTCGTAACCTTCGCCAACATTGTCAAAGTTTTTCTCCAGCGCACGATAGTCCTCGAGCAGCTTCTGCTGTTCGTTGACGCGCTGCTGGTAGTCGTCGAGCAGACGCTGCTGCTCCTCAGCCTGTTTGGCGCTGGCCTTGTTCTGTGTGTACAGTGCGTAAGCCAGCACGATAGCTGCGACTAATGCTACAACAAAAGCGTAAACCATAATCTCTAAACGTTAAACGCTAATTTTAAAATGCTATCAGGCCTTTTTCTCGACCTTCATAAACTTAGTGAAACCGGTCATTGCCAGCACTTTATAGATTTCGGGGCTGACATTGGTCATCTTGAACTGACCCTTCTGCTGCATGACAGTACGCATGGTTTTCTGGATGATACGCAGACCTGAAGAGGCCATGTAGGTAAGATCTGAGCAGTCCATCTCAAGATCTACGCCGCCGTCAGCCAGCGCAGGCTGGATGTCTTGTTCGAACTGAGGAGCATTCATCGTGTCAATACGCTCACCTGTCTTAATGATGGTCTTACCACCTTCTTTGATAATCTGTGTCATAATTGTTTGATTTTTTTAATTATTGAATTTCTTGATTTTTTAAACTTAAATGTCTTTTTTCATCGTAAGCAAATTCTTGCCCTCCAGACGCTGATAGGTTACTTCGTTCATGATGTTCTTGACAATGAAGATACCCATACCACCCAGGTCGCGCTCCGCAGGATTGACATCCATATCGGCGCTTTCATTCAAGGTAGGGTCAAACTCCTTGCCACGATCACTGAGAACGAAGGTAAGCTCCTTTCCGTCCGACTCTGCCAGCAGTTCGATGTCTGCCGTCTTGCCTTCAGGATACGCATAGGAAATGACGTTGACCACCATCTCCTCCATCACCAGATTAAGGTTCATCTGAAGTTCCATTTCGAGCCCCAGCTCTTCGCCGATTTCCTCGATAAACTGGTTTACTTTCTCCAGCTCGCTCATCTGGTTTTTCAGTCTTAGTTCCTTTCTCATAATCCTATAGTTTACTTTTCAGTTATTCTCTTCTTTGATAAACTTCACGCAAATCATGGTGAGGTCGTCGTTCGGCTCTGCACCGTCACGATGTTTCTCTACCTCCGCACGCAGCATTTCGACAGTCTGCTCGCAGCTCTCGAAGGGCACCGTCTCCATGAGTTCCAGGATGCGCTCGTCGGAGAACTGCTCCTGCTGGCGGTTTTCGGCCTCGTTGAGTCCGTCGGTATAGACGAACAGCGGGCTGTTGGTAATATCTGCTATCTCTTCGCCCTCGTAATCGAGTTCGGGAATGATTCCCACAGGGGCGTTAGGCACCATATCAATGAATTCGGGCTTGCCGTTACGCAAGAGTACGGGAGGATTATGACCTGCATTACAGAAGTCCAGATGACCTGTCTCGAGGTCGAGCAAGCCTAAGAACATCGTCACAAACATACCCGTCTCGTTGTCCTCGCCCGACAGGGCGTTGTTGATGCGCGTGGCAATCTCGGCAGGTTTCATCTCCTGAGCGGCCAGCGTACAGAACAGTCGTGTGGCCTGAGCCATAAACAGTGAGGCCGGCACACCCTTGCCCGATACGTCGCCCAAACAGAAGTACAGCTTGTCGCTCTTGCCTTCCTCGTTGCTCTCGGCCAAATAGTAGCCGTAAAGGTCGCCACCAACCTCCTTCGCAGGCGTCATAGAGCCATAGAGGTCGAGGTCAGGACGGTTTGGAAACGTGCGCGGCACCATGCCCATCTGGATGTTTCGGGCGATACGCAGGTCGCTCTCGATACGCTCCTTGGCGGTCGTCGTCTCTTCCAGCTGGTCGTAGGCGGTGAGGAGTTCCTCGTGGGTAGCCTGCAGCTGGTCGTGGGCTTTCTTCAAGCGCCGTGCAGCAATGATGCGGAATACGACGAATATCACCAAACCCACAAGTATCAGTCCAATGATGATGAGCATGTTACGGAACTGTGCACGTTCCTGTTGCATCTTCAGTTCGTCAACCTGGAAAATCGTGCTCAATTCATTCAGCTGGTTTTTGGTATCTGCCCTGCTGATGGAGTCCTTTATCTGATACATATCATGATAGAGTGCCGACGACTCCTCATAACGGTGCAGCTGGCTAAGTATCGAAGCCCGTTGCGCGGCGACAGTCAGATAGACAGCCTTATCCTCACCGGGCTGGATCAACTTCATACGACGATCGTTCAACTCTATTGCTTCGTTCAGACGTCCCTGCTTCAGTCGCAGTTGAGCCTGAGTATTAAGCCAGGCCGCTCCTTCGTATCCTGTCTCAATAAACAACAGCGTCTTCGCATGTTGCAAAATCTGGTCTGCATCATCCAAACGGTTCTGCCCCAAAGCTGACTGAGCGCAAGCAATATCGTAGTAGAACCAAAGCATGTCCTGAATTTCCTTTCTGAACTGTTTGTTTTCAAGTATGAATTTTATCAGAAAAGGCTTCCATCCAACAGTCAGCCGTTGCAGCTCATCATATTTACCCAGCTCGTTAAGCACGTCACCCAGATAAGAGTACAGCTCAGGAGTCGGGGAAGGATATGGCGAAATAGTCAGCATGAGGCCGAGGCCTTTCTGATAAGCATTTTTGCTCTCCTCGAGGTTGTTCATGTTCAAATAAACATTACCCATCGTGTAATAGGTAATGGCCAAAGGATAGGTCTGATTACTCTCCCTAGCCTCATCGAACATCTTTTGCACCTCTCGAAGGGCAAGATTTTTCTGGTTATTATAATATATTAAGGTATTGATATAATAAGTCCACAATTCGTAATAGCAATTCCACTGCTCAAGTCGTGCCAGCGTTTTCTTATCCTCTTCAAAATGAGCATCGATAGAATCTTTCTTACCCCCGTTATAGAAAGTTGCCATGCGTTCCACCAACAACTTAGCCAGTTCTTCCTTGTAATTATTCTTACTGGCACTCTTGATCTTCTTGTTCATTTCCTGAACGACCTCCTGACCGGCAGCACGAATCCCGAGAGGCATCAGAATGCTTCCCCAGAGACAGATGGTGATGGTCAGTATCGCTCTTAACATACGCATAAATGGTTCAGACGATGACTCGCGTCTTATGATAATTCTCGCGGAACTCCGAGGGCGAACAGCCTTTCTTCTTCTTGAAGATACGGTTGAAGTTGCTCAGATTGTTGAATCCGCTCTGGAAACTGATTTCGGCAATGCTCCTGGCAGTGTCGACGAGCATACGGCTGGCATAACCCAGACGCATCTCGATGATATAATCGCTCAGGTTACGGCCCGTATGCAACTTGAAGAAGCGGCTGAAGGCCGAAGGACTCATACCCGCAATGTCAGCCAGCGTGTTCAGGCGGATTTCGTCCATATAGTTCTTGGCGATATAGTTCTTTACTTTCAGCACACGGCGCGAATCGCTCTCCACCTCGACCTTGGCATAGCTCGAAGTAGCCAGCGTGCGGGCACCCTCGCAGCGCGACAGCTCGTAGAGGATGGTCAGGAACTGCATCACAGCATAGAAGCCGTCCTTCACACTGCTGAGCGTGTCGAGCTGCTGATAGACGCGCATGATGGCATCCATGGGGAACGACAGGCCCTTACGGGCTTCCTTCAGCATTTTCCGCAGGCTGTGGAAGGGATTACGTGAGAGGAATCCGTCGTCGCTCAAGTCCAGATAGAACTGGACGGTGATCTCGCGGATGTCGTCGCTGGTACAGGTGTTCTGTTCCCAGACGTGCTCAAGATCAGGACTGGTGATGAGCACGAGGTCGTAGTCGCCAATGACCTCGTTAGAGTCGCCAACGATTCGCCGCACACCGGCAGCGTGCTCAACGAAATTGAGTTCGAACACCTCGTGGTTGTGGATGGGATAGGTGAACTCCTTCTTCCTGCGGTCGGCAATATAGAGGGCGTCCTTACCCATCAGCGGGGTGATTTCGTGGATGACTCGTGACTCTTCCATTGTTTTTTCTAGTTAATCTAGATACTCTAGAGATTCTAGATTTTCAATTCTTTTAATATATCACTCATGCGCTGCATATTCTTGATGCGCATAGGCACCAGGGGCAGGCGCAACACATTCTCGATAAAGCCCATCTCGCTGAGCATAGCCTTCACGCCGGCGGGATTGCCGTCGACGAAGAGCAGCGAGAAGAGGTCGGTGAAGCGATGGTGAATCTTGCGGGCAGGGTCGTACTCGCCGCGCATCTGCAGGCGAATCATCTTCGAGAACTCCTTAGGCAGCGCATTGCCAATGACACTGATGACACCAACGGCACCACACGACACCATCGGGAATGTCAGGGCATCGTCACCACTGATGACGTCGAAGTCGTTGGGTTTGTTCTTGATGATTTCGTCGACCTGCTCAAGATTGCCCGAGGCCTCCTTGATAGCCACGATATTCTCGCAGTCGTTGGCCAGACGCACCGTCGTAGCAGCCGTCATATTGACACCCGTACGTCCGGGAACGTTATACAGCACCACTGGCAGCTTCGTGGCTGCGGCAATGGTCTTGAAATGCTGATAGAGTCCTTCCTGCGAAGGTTTATTGTAATAGGGACATACGCTCAGTATGCCGTCGATACCCTGGAAATCGCGCGTCTGGAGCTCTTCGACGATAGCTGCGGTATTATTGCCGCCACAACCCATGAGGATAGGCACGCGGCCTCCCACCAGACTCACTATCGTCTCCTTGATTTTTTGCTTTTCGTCGGCCGTGAGCACAGGAGTCTCACCGGTAGTAGCCAGAATGCACAGGAAATCAGCACCGTTGTCGAGTTGATACTCGACAAGACGGACGAGTGACTTATAGTCCACCGATCCGTCCTCCTTGAAGGGCGTCACCAATGCTATACCTAGCCCTTTGAAGATATTTCGTACCATATAAAAATTAAGAATTCTTACTTATCGTGCGCAAAATTACTAATTTTTATTGGAAACGAGTAGCATTTTGCAAAAAAAATATCATTTTTCAGTGCAAATATGCATAAAAGTACCAATAAGTGCCTTCATATTGACGGAAAACTGCCACCTGACGAGCCTTCTTGTCGGGATATTGTGCCTCAAGACGCTGCATATCCTGATAGTCGGTCTCCAACACCTCGTCCTGATAGTTGACCTGACGGCTCGAACGCAGGTGGTTGTACTGTATCAAAGCCTGCTTGTAGTAGCGGGGCAGCTGCTTGTCAATCTTGTAATGGCGCGGCAGCACTTCGACAAAACGGTCAAGGTTCTTGTTGATGAGGTAACCGCAGAGCTCGTAGTCGCCGCCTTTCTTGATAAACTCATCACCCGTACCGGTAATGGGATATTGAAAGAGGCATTCACCCAGCAGGTGTTCGTGGTTCAGCGCCTCCATACGCAGCTGGAGCAGTTTGCGGTTCGTCTTGTCAGAACGCTCGCCAACCTTCAAGGCCTCCTGATAGTCACCTTTGGCCATGAGGCTCTCCATGTGCTGAGCGTACAGATCTACGTCACGAGGAGCAATGGCTATGCCGATGACAAGCATCAGCACAGCCATGATGAGAGATATTTGCCACGTACGGCGAAAATTCACTTTCATATACGAGATGAATTCTTCAATTCTCTAATTCTTGATTAAAAACTCACTTACAGTTTTCTGAGGACGACAGCCGAACGGGCAGGGATATAGAGTTTGAGCCACTCCTTCTTGTCCTGCACATACAGCGGGTCGTAGTTAGTGAGGTGGGTAATAGTGTCGTCGGCAAAGCCATTGCCGCCAAACTCCTTGGCGTCGGTGTTGAGCACCACCTCGTAAGAACCCGTAGGAACGAGGAATCCGTAGTCGGTATACGAACGTGTGGGCGAGAAGTTGAAGACGAAGACGAGGTCGCCACGCATGTAGCACAGCACCTGATCACCATCGTCGTGCCAGATTTCCTGGACGGGTGTTGCCTGGAAATTCTTCTGCGACTTGATGACCTCCAACATCTTACGGTCGAAGTCTCCCAGCCAGTGGTAGCAGAGGTCTTTGTTGTCCACGAGGTTCCACTGACGACGGGCATACTTGTACGACCAGCCGTTACCCTCGCGCGGGAAGTCAATCCATTCGGGATGGCCGAACTCGTTACCCATGAAGTTAAGGTAACCGCCGTTGATGGCACCAGCCGTCACAAGGCGAATCATCTTGTGCAGGGCGATACCGCGCTGAGCGAGGTCGTTGACGTCCTTCTTGGCGAAGTGCCAGTACATATCGGCATCAATCAGACGGAAGATAATGGTTTTGTCGCCCACCAAAGCCTGGTCGTGCGACTCGCAATACGAGATGGTCTTCTCGTCGGGACGGCGGTTTTTCACTTCCCAGAAGATGCTGCAGACGTTGATATCCTCGTCGCGCACTTCCTTGATGGTCTTGATCCAGTAGTCGGGGATGTTCATCGCCATGCGATAGTCGAAGCCGTAACCGCCATCCTCGAACTTAGCTGCAAGGCCGGGCATGCCGGACACTTCCTCGGCAATGGTGATGGCGTTCTTGTTGACCTCGTGAATCAGGCAGTTAGCCAGCGTCAGGTAGCAGATGGCGTTGTCGTCCTCGTGACCATTGAAGTAGTCACCATAGCCTCCGAAGGCCTCACCTAGACCGTGCGAGTAATACAGCATAGAGGTAACACCATCGAAGCGGAAACCGTCGAACTTAAACTCCTCGAGCCAGTATTTACAGTTAGAGAGCAGGAAATGGAGCACGTCGTCCTTGCCATAGTCGAAGCACAGCGAGTCCCAGGCGGGATGCTCGTGGCGGTCGCCCTCGTAGAAGAACTGGTTGGGGTCGCCAGCGAGGTTGCCCAAACCTTCGACCTCGTTCTTTACGGCGTGTGAGTGAACGATATCCATAATGACGGCAATACCCATCTTGTGAGCGGTGTCAATCATCTCCTTCAAATCCTCGGGAGTACCGAAACGGCTGCTGGGAGCGAAGAAGCTGCTGACGTGGTAGCCGAAGGAGCCGTAGTAGGGATGCTCCTGAATAGCCATTACCTGAATGGCGTTATAGCCGTCCTTCTTGACACGCGGCAGCACGTTCTCGGTGAATTCCTTGTAGGTGCCGACTTTCTCAGCATCCTGACTCATTCCCACGTGGCACTCGTAAATCAACAGCGGAGACTTGTTGGGCTTGAAGGTCTTTTTCTTCCACTCGTAGGGCTTTTCGGGGTTCCATACTTGAGCAGAGAAGATCTTCGTCTGGTCGTCCTGCACCACACGACGGCACCAAGCGGGAATGCGCTCGCCTTCTCCCCCATTCCACTTCACCTTCATCTTATAAAGTTGTCCGTGCTTGAGGGCTTTCTCCGAGAGTTTCAACTCCCAGTTGCCTGTGCCTTCAATGCGCTTGCACTTGTACTTCTCGTCCTCCTGCCAGTTGTTGAAATCGCCAATGAGGTAGATTTCTGTGGCGTTAGGTGCCCACTCGCGGAACACCCAGCCCTTAGCGAGCTTGTGGAGACCAAAATAGAGGTGACCGCTGGCAAAGTCCGACAGGGTCTTTTTGCCGTTACGCGTCAACTGTCCGATCTTCCACAAAGCGTGGTCGTGACGTCCACGGATGGCCTGCTCGAAGGGTTCGAGCCAGCCGTCGTCGCGTACCAGTCCAATATGTTGGGGAACTTCTACCTTTTTCTTCGGAGCTGCTTTCTTTGCAGCAGTTTTCTTTGCAGGAGCCTTCTTGGCTGCTGTTGTTGTTTTCTTTGTTGTTGCCATAATATTTAGGTAATGTAGGGTTGTTAGCGATTGTAGGGGTTATCAGGGATTAGGCCTTCACTTTGAAGATGGCCTTTTTAATCTCGGGGAAACCGGTAATACAGGGAGCGTGACCGTCCTGCGGGAAGAAAATAGCCATCATACCAGGCTGACAGGTGACATAGCTGTCGGCAGCGAGGTCGGGAATCTTCGTGATATCCTTCTCGGCATTATATTCGGCCTTCGGCAACTGGTCGCGCTGGGTATAGCCGAAGGTTTCCTCGCCCGACAGCGGAATCTGGATGTCAATCATCTTGTCGTGGGTCTCAATGACTGCCTCCTCGGGGGAACGGCCTTTGGCGACCTGGATGTTGACAAAGAGGTCCTTGCCAACGATTTCGTGCTTACCGGGCTCAAGGGCGTTGAGGTCGTGCTGTTCGAGAAATTCTACCACCTTCGGGAACAGCGGATTCACCGAGGCGTAATTCTTGAGGTTTTCAATCTTGTCAATAATCATAACAATCTTATTTTTAAGTAGTTAAACACATTTATCTCTTTACTTGTCGCTTTCCGCGAACATAAGAACCCTGGGCAGTGATATTGCCGTTGCGGTCTTTTTCCACGAAGTCACCGTCACGCTTGTCGTCAACGTAAGTGCCCTCAAAGCGCTTGCCTTCCTTGTCCTCCTCGATGGCAGGACCATTGCGCTTTCCGGCCTTGAAATGGCCCTTGAACTTCGAACCGTCGGCATAGCGGGCAATACCCTCGCCGTGTATCTTACCATCTTTGAACTGTCCTTCAAAGATGTCGCCATTAGCACTTGTCAGCTTGCCGCGACCGTTGGGCTTATCATTCTTCCATTCGCCCTGATAGGTATCGCCATGTTTCCACACGAGCATGCCCTGTCCGGATTTATCGCCATTCAAGAACTGGCCTGTATATTTGTCGCCATTGGCATAGCGGAAGACTCCCTGGCCCGTACGCGAGCCCTCAACATAGTCGCCTTCGTAGACATCACCGTTCTGGAAGCGGTAGATGCCTTTGCCCTGCTGTCTGTCGTTGACGAATTGGCCTATATAGACATCGCCATTGGAGTATTTATACTGGCCCTTGCCGTTTTGGTGGTCATTCACCCACTGGCCGTCGTACACCGAGCCGTCACCCCAGTCGAAACGGCCCTTGCCGCTCTTCTTGTCCTGTTTCCACTCGCCGTCGTAATAAGCGCCAGCCTTGAACGTGTAACGACCGTGCCCGTGACGCAGATCGGCCTTCCATTCACCATCGTACTTGTCACCATTGAAATAGTACATCACGCCGTGACCTTCGCGGTCGTCGCGGTACCAGAGGCCGTCATACCTATTATTATTGGCATAGTAGTAGATGCCCTTACCATGCTGGTGATCCTGCATCCACTCACCCTCGTATTTCTCGCCATCGGCGAAAGTGTAAATACCGAAGCCCTGGCGCTTGCCCTTGACGTATTCGCCCTCAAACATATCGCCGTCCTTCCATGTGGTGCGTCCTTTGCCATGCGGCTTTCCTGCCTGCATCTCGCCCTGATAGCTGCCACCGTCCTTCATCTTGTACGAACCCAGCGTAATTTTCTGTGCCGACACCCCGAGTGCGGCCGCCATCAATATTGTCGTGAGTATATATTTTGTCTTAACCATAATTCTCTGTCGTATTATCAAAAACTTCACAAAGGTACAATAATTATCCGATACCACCAAATATTTTGCGGAATCTTATTCGTTTTTTGGATTTATTTTGTAATTTTGCAGGCACATTAAGATTTTTACACGATATGAAATTCATTGCTATCATCCCTGCGCGCTACGCCTCGACGCGTTTTCCAGGCAAACCGCTGGCCATTTTAGGTGGCAAAACGGTCATCCAGCGAGTATACGAACAGGCTTCTTCCGTACTCGAAGAGGTATATGTCGCTACTGACGACGAACGGATTTTCAATGCCGTAGAGGCTTTCGGAGGCCGTGTCGTTATGACCCGTGCTGACCATAAAAGCGGTACTGACCGCATTGAGGAAGCAACCGAAAAAATCGGTACGAGTGCCGACGTAATCATCAATATTCAGGGTGACGAACCATTCATTCATCAGTCTCAAATAAAAACTTTAATGCAACTGTTTGACTTTACTGAGACTCAGATAGGTACACTCGGCAAACCATTCGACACAATGGATGCTGTTTTGAACCAAAACTCCCCGAAAATCGTATGCGACAAGAGAGGGTTCGCACTCTATTTCAGTCGTTCCGTAATCCCCTTCGTTCGGGGTCAGGAACAAGCCACTTGGATTGATCATTACCCATTCTTGAAACACCTCGGATTATATGCCTACCGTCGTGAGGTTTTGCGCGAAGTCACCCGACTGCCGCAATCACCCCTGGAACTTGCCGAAAGCCTGGAACAACTTCGCTGGCTGGAGAACGGCTACCGCATCCGCGTGGGGCTCACCGACGTCGAAACCGTCGGCATAGACACCCCCGAAGACCTCCGTCGCGCCGAGGAATTCCTTAAAAATCGATAAAGTATGAAAAGAATAATCGTTTTAACAGCCGTTTTAATGAGCATGACAACCCTGATGGCCAAGTCGCCAAAGACCGTCACGCTACGCATCGTGGAGACGTCCGACGTCCACGGAGCGTTCTTTCCCTATAACTTCACCGAGCGCTGCGATATGAGTGGTACGATGGCTCGCGTGAGCAGTTACATCAAGCGTCAACGCAAGGAGATGGGCAATCGACTGATTCTCCTTGAAAATGGTGACATCCTGCAGGGTCAGCCCACCTGCTACTACACCAATTTCGTGGCCACCGACAAACCCAACATTGCCGCTGAGGTCGTCAATTACCTAAAGTACGATGCCCAGACATTCGGCAACCACGACGTGGAGGTAGGACACAAGGTTTACGACAAATGGATCAAGGAACTCGACTGCCCCGTCGTCGGTGCGAACATTATCGACTTGAAGAGCGGCAAGCCCTATGTCGAGCCATATGTTATGATTGAACGCGAGGGCGTACGCGTAGCCATCCTCGGTATGCTGACCCCCGCCATTCCCAACTGGTTGCACCAGAGTTTGTGGTCGGGTATGCGTTTCGAAGAGATGGTATCCTGTACGAAACGCTGGGTGAAAATCCTGCGCGAACAGGAGAAGGCCGACGTCGTCATCGGATTGTTCCATAGCGGTTGGGACGGCGGTATCGTCACCGACACGTATGACGAAGACGCCACGCAGAAAGTTGCCGAACAGGTGGAGGGACTGGACGTCATCTTCTTCGGTCACGACCATCGGGAACGCAACACCACCGTAAAAAAAGTGCTCTGTCTCGACCCTTCGTGTAACGCCCAGAAGGTGGCCGTTGCAACCATCCAGGTGAGCGGCGGCAAGGTTACCAGCAAGAAAGGTGAACTCGTTGACGTGACAAAGGAACCCCTCGACGAGGACTTTATGCGGCATTTCCAGCCCCAAATTGACGAGGTAAAGGCTTTCGTAGAGCGTAAGATAGGATCATTTAACGAGAACATGTTGTCGCGAGACGCCTTCTTCGGTCCCGCAGCCTTCGTTGACCTCATCCACCAGCTGCAATTGGAACATACCCATGCCGACGTGTCGTTCACGGCTCCGTTGACATTCAATAGCGAGATTAAGGCCGGGCCGGTGTATCAGAGCGATATGTTCAAACTCTACCGTTTCGAAAACGGCATCTACGTAGTACGTATGACGGGAAAGGAGATTCGCAACTTCCTCGAGATGTCGTATGATCAATGGGTGAACACAATGACGTCTCCCGACGACCATATCATGCTACTGGCTCCAAAGGTGGCTGGTGACAACCAACGTGAGAATTTCAAGAACTTTACGTTTAATTTCGACTCTGCAGCAGGTATCGACTACGTCGTCGACGTCACCAAGCCCGACGGTCAGAAAGTGCACATCCTGCAACTGTCCAATGGTCAGCCGTTCGACGAGAATGCGTGGTATCGCGTGGCCATGAACAGCTATAGGGGTAATGGCGGCGGTGAACTGTTGGTGCGCGGAGCAGGCATTCCGTTGGACTCTATTCCACAGCGCATAGAATATCAAAGTGAACGTGACCAACGGCATTATCTGACGGAGAAGATTGAACGTGAGGGTAGCATCACGCCGAAGGCTCTGAACAACTGGCGCTTCATCCCAGAAGCTTGGGCACAGCCCGCCATTGAACGTGACCGTAAATTGATTTTTGGAGAATGAAATACTTCGTTTTTTGTCAGTCGGACCTAGTATTGGAAAAGGTTGGCGACGCCTATCAGATACCCACCGAACAGCCCACAGAACTCAAACCTTGGACGACGGTGATGGATATCGACGGCCACAAGGCCTACCGCATTGACCAGCCATTGACGGGTTCCGAACGTTATGAGATGTGTCCGCTGCGACAGAGTTACTATAAATTGCCGGAGGAAGACTATCTGAAGGCTGGCAAATGTCATGAACTGCTCTACTGGGACCAGAACACAAAGTTCTGCGGTGTCTGCGGAGGTCCAATGCGTTTCGACACGCCCATCTCGAAGAAATGCGAGCATTGCGGCAAAGAGATATGGCCCCAACTGGCTATCGCCATCATCGTGCTGGTCAGGCGCAAAGACGAGGTCTTGTTAGTTCATGCCAACAGTTTCCGCGACGACCACTACGGTCTTGTGGCGGGCTTCGTAGAAACAGGCGAGACGCTGGAAGAAGCTGTCCACCGTGAAGTGATGGAGGAAACCGGGCTGCACATCACCAACCTGCGCTATTTCGCCTCACAGCCGTGGCCCTACCCCTGCGGACTGATGGTTGGTTTCACTGCCGACTATGATTCTGGAAAAATCCACCTACAACGCTCGGAGCTATCGAAGGGAGCGTGGTTTGACCGCAACCACTTGCCCCACATCCCCGAGAAGCTCTCTATTGCGCGACAACTCTTAGACTCATGGCTGGAAGAAGAGAACCGATAATCCTATTGAAAGCAATCCTAGCCATTGTCGCTCTTGGGTTGTTCTATGCCTGCAACACACAGCCGCCACGCATCCCCGACAAGGTGGAGGTGCGCATCTATCAGCAGCCCCAGATGGATTCTGCGCTGGTTGCTTCCCAGCTAAACGAACTGGCATACTACCTGCGGACACATAATGTAACCGACGAAGGTTATAACCTCATTGCGCAGTATAATACTCTGCTGTCTAGAATATCTAGATCATCTAGAGACTCTAGAACATCTAGAATTATCCGTATTGCCGCCAAGGACCGCCTGTTGCCCGCTGTCAAGATTTCCGGGGGCTACTGGAAGGCGGGACATTTTCATTTAGGGCGTATCAATGGCCCCGCCATACTGCAGGACTCCATAGGGCGCATCCTCTGTGCCATCTACGACGCCGATACCATCGTCAAGGTCATACGTACCGATTCGCTGGGAACCTATCGCGGACAGATGAACCACGATCTACAGGCCTCTGGACAAGGCACTTACGACGCGCTGGACGGTTCACACTACGAAGGATTCTGGGACAACGACCAGCGCAATGGTTTTGGGTTTGAGTCGTCCCCCCGTCACGTACGAGTCGGTACATGGAAGAATGGTCGTTTTCTAGGTGAAAGGCTACGCTATACCACTGAGCGAATCTACGGAATCGACATATCACGCCACCAGCATGAAAAAGGTCGTAAGCGTTATGGCATCAACTGGCGTCAGTTACGTATTACCTCCCTCGGATCGCGTCATTCTGCTGGCGGGCAGACATTCCCGGTGTCGTTTGTGTATATCAAGAGCACTGAGGGAACGACCATCCGTAACCATTACTTTATGACAGACTACACCAAAGCCAAACAACAGGGACTACGCGTCGGAGCCTACCATTTCTTCTCGCTGAAGACACCGGCACTGGCTCAGGCCACCTTTTTCGTCAACCACACACTATTCCGCGACGGGGACTTCCCACCTGTGCTCGACGTAGAACCCACCGACGCACAAATCAATGCTATAGGTGGAGACGAAGAACTGATGCGTCGCATACGGACCTTCATGGAATATGTGGAACGACGTACCCACATGCGCCCCATCCTGTATATCAACCAGATGTTCATCAACAAACATATGCAAAATGCCACTGATATCAAGCAGAACTACAACGTATGGATAGCCCGTTACGGTGAATATAAACCCGATGTAAAACTTGTGTATTGGCAACTGTCACCCGAAGGGCGCGTAAACGGTATTACCGGACCAGTAGATATCAACGTGTTTAACGGCTATCAGGGACAGTGGGAGGACTTTATCAGAACAGGATTCCATCAGTAAGAGGTAAGAAGTTAGAGGTAGAAATCACGGGTAAGAATTGTGTACGCCTCGTTACCAATAGTCATTTCGGTCTTTTCACAATTGCACGGGTGTTTACGGAACGCCAGCAGAAAGCGCTTGGGAGCCTTGTGTGCTGCAGTACGCACGGCACACACGCGACTGGGAAAGAGCCCCACGAATATCGCCTCGTCCTCCATACGCCGACGGTAATCGAAGGGCACTACGACACTCAGTTCTCCATCATCCTTCAGCAATCGCCACGCAGCCTGCATCAACTGGCTGTAGGTCAACGTCTCAGCGTGACGGGCAATATTCCGCTGTGGGTCCGGGGCATTCAGCGAATCGACAAAAAACGGCGGATTGCTCACAATGGCATCATAACATTGAACATTGAACGTTGAACGTTGAACGTTGAAGTTCTGGATGGGCGTTTGCAGCACTTCTATGCGGTCAGCAAACGGTGATTGCGCCACGTTCTGCTCGGTCTGACACACGGCACCCTCATCAATATCCAGAGCGGTAACACGTCCCTGCGGATAGCGTTGAGCCAACATCAAAGCAATTACTCCCGTGCCACAGCCGATGTCGAGCATACAGTCCCCACCGCGCGCCCAAGCACCCAGCAAAACACCATCGGTGCCGACCTTCATGGCGCATAAATCCTGCTCTATTTTGAATCGTTTGAACTGAAACATGCTGCAAAGATATTAAAATATCTTATCAATCGTGCATTATTTCGAAAAAAAGTTGTACCTTTGCGCCCTAATTATGAAAGATAATATAACAATGTACATGGATAACAAGAACAGGTCGTTCTCAATGATTGCCGATGTTGACGGCGATTTTCACGACCTGACGAACATCGAGATGCCCGAGACAATGCCTATTTTGGCAGTACGCAGTCTGGTATTGTTCCCTGGTGTCGTTTCACCCATCCTTATCGGTCGTGAGTCGAGTATGACACTCATCCGTAAGGCCGAGAAGAAAAACATACTCATCGGAATCTTCACCCAGCGAGATGCAGAGGTAGAGATGCCTATCCGTTCTGACCTCTTCGACTACGGCGTAGTGGGAAAGGTGTTGAAGACCCTGACGCTGCCCAACGGTAATATCACCGCCATTGTGCAGGGATTGGGACGTATCAAGTTGGAGGATATCACGAAATATCACCCCTATCTGGAGGGCCACGTCACCAATATGCCTGAGGAAGAGCCCGACAAGCGCGACGTTGAGTTCCAAACTGCAATGGAAGACTTGCGCCAGTCGGTAAGTCAATATGTCAGCATGAGTGATGAGATTCCCGACGAGGCACAGTTTGCGCTGAAGAACGTGACAAACAATATCATGGCGCTGAATTTCATCTGCTCGAACCTGCCCTTCAGTACAAAGGAGAAGATGAAGTTACTGCAGATGGACTCCGTGAAGGAGCGTTTGTTCAACACCATGCGTATCGTGAACCGTGAGATTAACCTGCAGAACTTGAAGCTCGACATCCGCAACAAAACGCGTGACGACATTGACGAGCAGCAGCGAAACTATTTCCTGCAGCAGCAGATCAAGAACCTGCAGGCCGAGATGGGTAACGAGAGTACACCTGAGAAGAAGGACCTGCTGGAAAAGGCCCGTATGAAGAAATGGCCCGAGGATATCGAGAAATTCTTCTATAAGGAAGCTGACAAGTTGGATCAGTTGAATCAGAATTCGCCCGACTACAACGTGCAGCTGAACTACCTGCAAACGTTGGTGAATCTGCCATGGGGTGAATATACGGAAGACGATATGGACCTGAAGCGTGCCCAACGCATACTGGACCGTGATCATTACGGTATGGAGAAGGTGAAGGAGCGCATTTTGGAGTATATCGCCGTATTGTCACTAAGAGGTGACTTGAAATCGCCGATTCTCTGCCTGTATGGACCTCCGGGCGTGGGTAAGACGTCGCTGGGCAAGTCGATTGCCGACGCCCTGAAGCGTAAGTATGTCCGTGTGTCACTGGGTGGCCTGCACGATGAAGCCGAGATTCGCGGCCACCGTCGCACCTACGTCGGAGCTATGCCTGGTCGTATTATCAAGAATATCCAAAAGGCTGGTTCCTCGAATCCCGTATTCATTCTCGACGAGATTGACAAAGTGACGCAGAATACGCACAATGGTGACCCCGCCTCAGCATTGCTCGAAGTGTTGGACCCCGAACAGAACGGTGCCTTCCACGACAACTACCTCGACGTAGATTACGACCTTTCAAAGGTCATGTTCATTGCTACGGCAAACAATCTGGGAACCATTCCACGTCCCCTACTCGACCGTATGGAGGTCATTGAAGTCAGCGGCTATATCACCGAGGAAAAATACGAGATTGCCAAACGTCACCTCATTCCGAAGGAGAAGGAGAATACTGGTCTGAACGATAAGAAACTGACGTTCAATAAGGCTGCCATTGAGAAGATTATCGAGCAGTACACTCGTGAGAGCGGTGTGCGACAGTTGGAAAAGCAGGTGAACAAAGCCCTCCGCAAACTGGCCTTCAAGAAAGCTGAAGCCGGTGAACTTCCCTACGAGAAGATTACACCGACGGAGATAGAAGACCTGCTGGGCAAGCCACCCTTCTATCGCGACATCTATCAGGGCAACGCCTATGCCGGTGTCGTTACCGGTCTTGCATGGACCAGTGTCGGTGGTGAGATACTATTCATCGAGACGTCATTATCGAAGGGCAAGGGTGCTAAACTCACGCTGACCGGTAACCTGGGTGACGTGATGAAGGAGAGTGCCGTCATTGCGCTGGAATACGTAAAAGCCCATGTGGACACGTTAGACGTTGACTACCGCATCTTCGATCATTGGAACATCCATATCCATGTTCCCGAAGGTGCTACGCCGAAGGATGGCCCGTCGGCCGGTATCACCATCGCCACATCAATAGCCTCAGCACTGACACAGCGTAAGGTACGTAAGAATACCGCTATGACTGGCGAGATCACATTGCGCGGAAAGGTGCTGCCTGTAGGTGGTATCAAGGAGAAGATTCTTGCTGCCAAGCGTGCCGGTATTACTGATATCGTGTTGTGTCAGGAGAATGAGAAGGACATTCTCGAGATTCCTGACATGTATCTGAAGGGGGTGAAGTTCCACTATGTAGAAAATGTTCAGGACGTATGGAAATTTGCCCTGACGGACGAACTAGTGGAACATCCTACTGACTTCACTATCCCTGAAGAAGAGAAAAAAGAATCGTAATATCGTTATAGCGTTATCACGAAAGAAGTATGAAGTATGAAGTTCGAAGTAGAACATAACGACCCATATAGCAGTGCCAGAGCCGGTGTTATCACCACCAATCACGGACAGATTAAGACACCCATCTTCATGCCTGTAGGCACGGTGGGAAGCGTGAAAGGTGTACACTTCTCGGAACTGCGTGAACAGGTGAAAGCACAGATTATTCTGGGCAATACCTACCACCTTTATCTGCGTCCGGGACTCGATACTTTGCGCAAGGCGGGAGGGCTACATAAGTTCAATACATGGGACCGTCCTATTTTGACAGACTCTGGCGGCTTTCAAGTATTCTCGCTGACGGGAATCAGGAAACTGCGCGAAGAGGGTTGTGAGTTCCGCAGTCATATTGACGGTTCGAAACATGTCTTCACCCCCGAGAACGTGATGGATACCCAGCGTGTGATTGGTGCGGACATCATGATGGCCTTTGACGAATGTCCCCCCGGACAAAGCGACTACAAATATGCTCACGATTCACTGCGGTTGACCCAGCGTTGGCTGGAACGTTGCGTGAAGCGCTTCAATGAGACGGAGCCTCTCTACGGTTACAATCAGACGCTGTTCCCCATCGTGCAGGGTTGTACGTATAAAGACCTGCGTCAGGATGCCGCCAAACATGTTTGTGACGTGCTGGGTAAACTGAACGACGGTGGTGGAGCGAGTATCGGAGGACTGGCAGTCGGTGAACCTACGGAAGTAATGTACGACATGATAGAGGTGGTCAACGACATCCTGCCAAAGGACCGTCCACGTTACCTGATGGGTGTCGGTACACCGCAGAATATCCTCGAAGGTATTGAGCGCGGTGTCGACATGTTCGATTGTGTGATGCCTACGCGTAATGGCCGCAATGCCATGCTGTTTACATATGAGGGTACGATGAACATGAGGAACAAAAAGTGGGAAGATGACTTCTCTCCTATTGATCCAAATGGTTGCGACATCGACCGTATCCATTCCAAGGCATATCTGCACCACCTGTTCAAGGCACAGGAACTGCTTGCCCTGCAGATAGCGTCGATACATAACCTGGCCTTCTACCTGCGACTGGTAACAGATGCCCGCCAGCATATTGAGCAAGGAGACTTCACCCAGTGGAAGCGCAGCGTGATAGACAATTTAGGACGCAGAAGATGAGCAAGATAAAGGACATATGGCAAATGATGAAGCGCTGGTGGCAGACTATGAAGCGCTGGTGGCAACGGCTGATCATCATGCTGCGACCATTCTTCAAGTGGTTGCGCTCGTTACCTTGGTACCGCCTGGCTCCACTGAAGAAGCTGAATCCTTTCCACTACTTGAAGCGTATGGACTGGTATATCATCAAGAAGTTCATCGGTACCTACATCTACTCCATTCTTCTGATTATTTCGATATCCATTGTTTTCGACGTCAACGAGAATCTGGCGAAATTCACTAACTACCACGCACCATTGCGTGCTATCGTTTTTGACTATTACGCCAACTTCGTGCCCTATTTCGCCAATCTGTTCTCGCCACTGTTCGTATTTATTGCAGTCATCTTCTTTACCTCCAAACTGGCCGGTAACTCAGAGATCATCGCTATGTTGGCCTGCGGTATGAGTTTTAAGCGATTGCTGCGACCCTACATCATCTCGGCAGCACTCATAGCCCTGCTCAACTTCTATCTCGGCTCGTATATCATTCCAAAAGGTACGGTTGTACGTCACGATTTCGAGTCGCTGTACAAGAACAACAAGAAAAACACCTCGGCATCGAATATCCAGCTAATGGTAGATAAAGGCGTAGTAGCCTATATTTCACAGTATGACGACATCCGTAAGACAGGATATGGTTTCGCACTTTATAAGTTTGAGAATAAAAAGATGGTGAGTCAGTTGAATGCATCGGTCATTCAGTACGACACCATTTCGGAAGAACGCTACCATTGGAAGGCGCGCAATTACAAAATACGTACACTGAAAGGCATGCGCGAACAGATTACCAGCGGTAACGAGATAGATACGCTGATACAGATGGAACCCATGGATTTGGTATTCTCGGGAGGTCAGCAGGAGACTTTTACCTCGCCCGAACTGAAACGATACATCTCAAAACAGCAGGAGCGCGGCTCGTCCAACGTCGTACAGTATGAGGTTGAATACCACAAACGCATAGCATCGTCGTTTGCGTCATTTATCCTAACGATTATCGGAGTCTCGCTGTCGTCACGTAAACGTAAGGGCGGTATGGGACTCTATCTAGGTATCGGACTTGCCCTGTCGTTTACCTACATCCTGTTGCAGACCATCAGTGCTACGTTTGCCATCAATGCAGGTACCCCATCAATGCTAGCAGCATGGATTCCAAACATACTTTATGCATTTATCGCCTACTTCTGCTATAGACAGGCACCAAATTAAAGTTGAAAGTTTAAAGATTAAAGTTAAGTGACTTTTGAAGAAACATATTTGAACGATAATATCCTCGACGCGTTGTATGATATGCATTTCGAGGAGATGACGCCTATTCAAGAGAAGTGTATTCCTGAGATTCTGGACGAGCGCGACCTCATTGGTATTGCACAAACCGGTACGGGCAAGACTGCAGCGTATCTGCTGCCTATTCTGTCAATGCTCGATGACGGGGGATATCCGAAGGATGCTGTCAACTGTATCGTGATGGCTCCGACACGAGAACTGGCACAGCAAATAGATCAGGCCATGCAGGGTTTTGGTTACTATCTGGACGGTATCTCGAGTGTCGCTGTCTATGGCGGTAACGACGGTAGCCGTTTCGATGTAGAGACCAAGGGACTGAAAATGGGTGCCGATGTGATTATCGCCACACCAGGCCGTCTGCTTAGCCATATTCGCATGGGACATCTGGATCTGAGCCAATTGAGTTTCTTTGTCCTCGACGAAGCTGACCGTATGCTCGATATGGGATTCTCTGATGATATCCTGTCGATAGCCAAGCTGTTGCCCAAGAATCATCAGACTATTATGTTTTCGGCCACTATGCCCCAGAAGATTCAGCAGTTGGCACGCACACTGCTCACCGACCCCGTAGAAGTTAAAATTGCCGTATCAAAACCGGCAGAAAAGATTCAGCAGTCGGCATATGTCTGCTACGAACCCCAGAAACTGGGTATTATCCGTTCACTGTTCAAGGCTGGAGAACTGGAAAGAGTTATCATCTTCTCGGGTAAGAAAGACAAGGTAAAGGACATCACCCGCGAATTGAAACGTATGAACATCAATTGTGCCGCCATGCATTCTGACCTGTCGCAGGCAGAACGTGACGATGTGATGTATCGTTTTAAAGCCGGACAGGTGAATGTGCTAGTGGCTACGGATATTGTTGCCCGAGGTATTGACATTGACGACATCCTGTGTGTCATCAATTACGACGTGCCGCGGGACGCTGAAGACTATGTCCACCGCATTGGCCGTACAGCACGTGCTCAGCGTGACGGTGTAGCTATCACGTTTGTCTCGGATATGGATATGCGCTATTTTGGAGATATCGAGCGTTTCCTGGAACGGGACATTCACAAGAACCCGTTACCGGAAGGTCTCGGTGAAGGTCCTGAGTACAGGGCTTCTGCGCCCCGTAAGTCTTCACGTGGTCGTGGAGGACGCCGTCGTAGTGGAAAGAGTCCGAAAGCTCAGAATAAACAGAACGGGCAGGACTCTCAGCAGAAAAAACGCCACCATCATGGCGGAAAGAAAAAGAAAAACACCACCTCACAACAATAAATAAAGGTATAGTCCGTTTATTATAACGATGGACTATCGAAAAGTCATAGGAATATTGGCTTTGTTGCTGTCGGTTCTGACGGCAGCAGCACAGCAGTTTACACTCAGTGGCAAAGTATCCGACGAAGAGGGCAACGCCATAGAGTTAGCCACTGTGTCGTGTTTGGAACAGGGTGCTGTGACGATGGCCAATCTGAAAGGTGAATTTTCGCTGAAACTACATTCTGCCGATTCAGTGGTAGTGAAATTCTCGATGGTAGGTTACCAGACGAGAACACGTGTACTGCGTAAACCCAAGGGTAATCAGAAGATGCTCGTCACGCTGCATCCGATGAAGGAATTGGACGAAGTGGTAGTGACTGAACGACGCCGACAGACGACTGCTACTGCAGAATTGGATACCAAGGACCTGCGTGCAACTCCGACGACAAGCGGTAATGCCGTAGAGGAACTGGTGCAGCAACAGGCAGGTGTCAGTAGTCATAACGAACTCTCAAGCCAATATAACGTCAGAGGCGGTTCGTTCGACGAAAACTCTGTATATATTAATAATGTAGAAGTATATCGTCCGTTGCTCATCCGTAGCGGTCAGCAGGAAGGTTTGTCGGTCATCAATTCGGATATGGTGGAACGCATCGCCTTCTCGTCAGGAGGTTTTGAAGCAAAATACGGTGACAAGATGTCGTCAGCGCTCGATATCCAATATCGTAAGCCTACCCGCTGGGAGGGTAACCTACAGGCATCATTGTTAGGTGCCAGCGCCTTTGTCGGTTACGGCAACAAGAAATTCTCGATGAGTCACGGCATTCGCTATAAGACTAACCGTTATCTGCTGGGGTCATTAGAGACGAAAGGTGAATATCGTCCAAATTTCCTGGATTACCAGACGTATATCACCTACCAACCCAACGAACGCTGGACAGTAGATTTTATCGGCAACATCTCGGAGAATCACTATAACTTCTATCCCTCAGACCGCGAAACATCATTCGGAACGATGCAGAACGTGAAGTCATTCAAGGTATATTTCGACGGACAGGAGGAGGATATCTTCCGCACCTTGTTCGGTACCGTGCGTCTGCAGCGTCATTTCACGAAGAATACAAAGGTCAGCCTCCTGGGTTCCGCGTTCCACACAAAAGAACAGGAGACGTACGACATCATGGGCCAATACTGGCTGGACGATGCCCAGACACAGGAACAATTGGGTGTCGGTACCTATATGGAACATGCCCGTAATTATCTGAAAGCCAACGTAGCCAGTGTGAAGCTAATGTTGAATCACAAAACACGCAAACACGATTGGGAGACAGGTATTACCATGAAGTGGGAAAAGATAGAAGAGAATGCTCAAGAATATGAGATGCGCGACTCCAGTGGCTATTCTATTCCGCATAGTACAGACCGTTTGGATCTGATCTATTCACTACGCTCGAAGAACGAGATTTCATCTCACCGTATTGAGGCTTACATTCAGGATACTTACCGTTGGCAAAGTGGCGCAAATAGCGAACAACCAACCCTTTGGACGCTGAACTATGGTGTGCGTATGGCTAATTGGAGCTATAACAAAGAGACCATTGTGTCTCCCAGAGTGTCACTGGCCATGATACCCTCTTGGAATCAGAATATTACGTTCCGTCTAGCAGCAGGACTCTACTATCAGGCACCGTTCTATAAAGAATTACGTGACACTATTACCGTCAACCATCAGACGATTGTGACACTGAATGAGAAAATAAAAAGTCAGCAAAGTATTCATATCGTAGGTGCCTTCGACTATAAGTTTCGTATGGCCGAGCGTCCTTTCCGTTTCTCGGCAGAGGCTTATTACAAGCTGATGGACAACATCATTCCGTATAACGTACAAAACATGAAGGTGGTCTACTACGGCAAGAACATAGCCTCAGGACATGCCATTGGACTTGATTTGAAACTTTATGGTGAATTTGTTCCAGGTACTGATTCTTGGCTGACATTCAGCCTGATGTCTACCCGTCAGAAGATCAATGGCATCAGCGTTCCCATGCCTACAGACCAGCGTTGGGGCGTTAATCTCCATTTTACAGACTATTTCCCAGGAACAGAACGCTGGAAGATGGCTCTGAAACTTGCCTTTGCTGACGGGCTTCCTTTTGGAGCACCTCACCGCGGACTAGAATATCAGCTGTTCCGTGCACCAGCATATAAACGTGCTGATATCGGTTTGAGCTATCTGCTTGTTGGACAGCCTGGAGAGAAATCTTCTTTCAGAAAGCCCCGCGTATGGTTAGGCATTGACGGCCTCAACATTTTCGGCATTTCCAATGTCAACAGCTACTATTGGGTGACCGATGTAACCAACCAACAATATGCCGTTCCTAACTACTTGACAGGCAGGCAAATTAACGGAAAAGTGATTATAGAGTTCTGATTTTTGCTAAATATTGTTAATTTTTAAAGAATTATCAATATTTTCATCTTATTTGTATTCAAACTGTTAGAAAAAGTACGTATCTTTGCCATCGATATATCAAAAAGAGTTAGTACTAAACTAAAAGCAGATTATGAAAAAGAGGTTATTTTTCATTGCAACACTCGTTGGAATGATTACGTTTATTGGTTGTCAAAGATTTGATTTTGACGAAACGCGAAATGAGGCTATTCGTCAGAATGCAGCAAATATTTTTGGCGAAATAGACCCCAATCAAGACTGGAATTCATCCATTTCCGGTACAGTTACCATTACAGCTGACGCAAGTCTGAAGAACATTGCCCGTGTGCAGATTCTGACAGAATCACCCCTTCTGAATCCCGATACTAGAGTCGTAGCAGAAGCCAATGTTCAGAAAGGACAAACAGTCACATTGAATTATGATGTGCTCAACAGCTACACACGTCTGATAGCAGCCTGTATTGATAGCGAGGGGCATTATTTCTTCAAAGGATTTGATATTGGTGAGACGAATGTAAGTTTTAAGAAGGGAGCAACCACTCGTGCTGCACGCAGATCAGCATCAGACTTGCCAGACTTTTCAAAAGTGGCGCTGGACTTAAATAGCATTCAATTGTCTTTTAATGCTTATCGTGCTATTAACAGCAATAAATTCAGTGCCTGGAAAAACAGTAAGTGGGATAACGACCGACTGTATGCACCTACCGATAATGGAAATATTGGAGGTTCATGGACGACTGACGGACAGACTGTTTATACAGACGCAACCGCTCTTACGGAAGACGAGAAGACCAATCTACAGGATATTTTCGACGAATATCTTATCCGTGATGACAAGAACGGAAGTAGGAGGAATAATTTGGAACTCATTCGAAATAGTGATGTGGTAAAATTGTTTGACAACCAATTGACCACTACAGGTAAGCCCATCGTCCTGAGTCCCGTTCAGTTAGCATCAACTGAAGCTTTCTGGTGTTCTATCTACTACTATTATTACAATCCAGCAGACACTGCATCAGCTGGGTCCGAAGCAGACTATATCAAAACGCTACCGAAGTTCAAGGCTATTGACCTAAACGTAGAGAGAAATGCTTTTAGTAGTGTTTCGGGTATTGCAGTAGATGAAAGAGACCAGACTTTTATGAGACTTCATGAGTATCTCCTACCTTACTATGGAGATGCATCAGAGTTCGCACCACAACCATCCAAACTAAGTACGTATGACTATGAAACAGATGGACTATTCTATCGCATCAGCAACTATTCTGATGGGGCAACTCATTATATCACTAATGGTGATAAAAATGACGATTTGAAGGGTGCCTATGAAGAGAACATTGAGGATCAGCTCTGGCAGATTTTTGAAAACAAGAATGAGGGTACCTTTATGTTTTACAATGTTGGATCAAAGAAATTCCTTTGGTGTAATGGTGGTGAAGGTGAAGGTGGACGCCCTGAGATAAAGGAGATAAATGAGAACTCTTTGCAAAAATATAATTTCTATATAACCGACAGCAAAATTAATCCAACAGAAAGCAGAACCAAAGCATATATATACACATACAATAAGAATAAATGCTTGAAATCTGACGCAGGCTATAGGCTTGGAGTTGGTGCCAAAAACACCACGAACCAATATAGAGAATGGACATTCGAGGTATATAATTATCCTCAAGCAACTGCTATTGAAGACTTTGAACTGCCATTGGATTATTTCTCCGCAGTACTTGTCCCGCCAAGCACGACGCCATCGGCAATTATTCCTGCTGGTTATAAGATTGGATTCATGATCAGAAAGGTTCAACCTACAGAAGCCACAAATTATGGAGGCCAGAAGAATGGATGTCTGTACGGTTATGGAGAACTGAACAGGCAAATCAATCAATACGGTCAGTTTAAATCGTCTTCGACTACCTTTGGCAACATGGAGGTTAATGATCCTCGCATTGCTATGTTCGAAGCTAACGGTAAAATATATTTCTGCTTTGAAGAAGGTGCTGACACTCGATTCAGCGACGTTATTATTGAAATGGGCGGTTACGACACTGAGGTTTATGAAGAAGATCCTACTGGCAACGAAAACAGTAGTACTGGTGTACAAAACTCACAGCTCTACGACGAGAAAGAGATTTCTAATGCATCTTACATGTTACTCTTTGAAGACCGTTCAGCCTCAGCCGACTACGATATGAATGATGTTGTGCTTCGCTGTCAGCGTTATTATGACGACCCAAGTTGTGTGGAACTCAGTCTCGTAGCTGCGGGAGGTACTGATGATGTTGTCATTAGAGGTATAGATGGTACCTTAATTGAAGATGGAGGTTATGAACTTAACAACAAAGAAGTCCATCAGCGCTTTGGCATTGCAAGTGCAACAGGGTACGATCGTTTTGTTAACACAGTGGATGGAAAACGGACAATAACTCCCCGTTCAGGTATTTACAGAATTCCTGACGGAATGACCATTCCCCAGTTCCTGGCCAAGATTTATATCCAGAATCAGACGACAGGGGAAGAGGTACATGTGGCAAAGACAGGCGAGAGCCCATTGGCCATCATTATACCTTTCGATTTCCAGTATCCAAAAGAAAGACAAAGTATCACAGCAGCCTATCAAGATTTCCTTAATTGGGCCCGAAATGCAACAGGCTATCAGGATTGGTATAACCATATCACTGAGGATTTGGTTTACCCTCTTGAAAAGATAATAAACTAAAAGTAAGCCAACAGTTGGCTATTTATTCCCAGGCTGGGAATAAATTGTTTGTTAGTAAGAAACGAAGAACTTATCAGTTGCCTTGCGTTAAAAATTAATAATGTTCACGCGACATTGTTGTAAGATTGCCAATATTGTTGTATCTTTGCATAAAATTAGGTTAACTTAAACATTTTAGAATATGAAGATTTCTCACATTGAGCATCTGGGCATCGCCGTCCAGAGCATCGAGGAAAGCCTACCGTACTTCACTGAGGTACTGGGCTTAGAGTGTTATGCAACAGAAGTAGTAGAGGACCAGAAAGTAAAGACTGCCTTCCTGCGTTGCGGTGAGGTAAAGTTGGAACTGTTGGAGCCGACATCACCTGAGAGCACCATCCAGAAGTGGCTCGACAAGGGCAATAAGGGTGTACACCACGTAGCTTTCTGCGTAGAGGACGGTGTGGCTAAAGGCCTCGCCGAGGTATCTGAGAAGGGCGTGCGTCTGATTGACGAGAAGCCTCGCAAGGGTGCCGAGGGTCTGAACATTGCCTTCCTGCATCCGAAGTCAACCTGCGGTATCCTGACTGAATTGTGCGAGCATCCTGAGTAAAGAATCGAAATAACGTAAACGATATAACGTAATAACGCGAAATAAAACAATGAGCAAGCAATTAGAAAAGATCAAACAACTCATCGAGAAGCGCGAACAGGCCCGTCTCGGTGGTGGTGAAAAAGCCATTCAGAAACAGCACGACAAAGGTAAGTATACTGCCCGTGAGCGTATTGAAATGCTGCTGGACAAGGGTTCTTTCGAAGAGTACGACATGTTCAAGGAGCATCGCTGCCATAACTTCGGTATGGAGAAGAAGCAGTTCCTGGGCGATGGTGTCGTAGCCGGTTCCGGTACCATCGACGGTCGTCTGGTATTCATCTTTGCACAGGACTTCACCGTTCATGCCGGTTCTCTGTCAGAGACCATGAGCCAGAAGATCTGCAAGGTGATGGATATGGCCATGAAGATGGGCGCTCCTGTGATTGGCATCAATGACTCGGGTGGTGCACGTATTCAGGAAGGTATCAACGCACTGGCAGGTTACGCAGAGATTTTCGAGCGTAACATCCTGGCATCAGGTGTGATTCCTCAGATTTCAGGTATCTTCGGTCCTTGCGCAGGTGGTGCCGTATACTCCCCTGCCCTCACCGACTTCACGCTGATGATGGAAGGTACATCATACATGTTCCTAACAGGTCCGAAGGTGGTAAAGACCGTGACTGGCGAGGATATCGACCAAGAGCATTTGGGTGGTGCCTCGGTACATGCTTCGAAATCTGGTGTAACCCACTTCACCGCTAAGACTGAGGAAGAGGCTGTCGAGATGCTGAAGACCCTGCTCTCATATATTCCTTCGAACAACATGGAGACAGCTCCCTACAAGAAGACCACCGACCCCATCGATCGTCTGGAGGATTCACTGAACGAGATTATTCCTGAGAATCCCAATGAGGCTTACGACATGTACAAGGTTATCAGCGCTATCACTGACGACAATGAGTTCTTTGAGGTACAGCCTAAGTTTGCCAAGAACATCATCGTCGGTTTTGCCCGTTTCAATGGTGTGAGCGTAGGAATCGTCGCTAACCAGCCTTCTTGCTACGCTGGTGTGCTCGACGTGAATGCTTCTCGTAAGGGCGCTCGTTTCGTCCGCTTCTGCGACGCTTTCAATATTCCTATCGTTTCACTGGTTGACGTTCCTGGATTCTTGCCTGGTACAGGTCAGGAGTACAATGCTGTCATCCTGCACGGAGCCCAGTTGCTCTACGCTTATGGTGAGGCCACAGTGCCCAAGATTACCGTTACCCTGCGTAAGTCATACGGTGGTTCGCACATAGTAATGGGTTCGAAGCAGTTGCATACCGACCTCAACTACGCATGGCCTTCAGCCGAGATTGCTGTGATGGGTGCTAGTGGTGCCGCCGCTGTGCTTTATGCTAAGGAAGCCAAGGCCAAGAAGGAAGCTGGTGAGGATGTGAAGGCCTTCATCGCTGAGAAGGAGGACGAGTACAACGAGCTCTTCGCTAATCCCTATCAGGCTGCTAAATACGGATATATTGACGACGTTATCGAACCTCGCAATACACGTTTCCGCATCTGTCGTGCACTGGCTCAGCTAGCTACCAAGCGCGACGCTCTGCCTGCTAAGAAGCACGGAAATATTCCGATGTAACGATAACGAAAACGAAAACGTTATGAAGAACGAAGTGTATGCAGCCATTGCTATGGCACTTTACGAGTTCAAGGGTAATAATGTCCATGACAAGGAGCCTGGTATCATTACGATAGTAGAGAAGCAGACTCAGTGGAATGGCTATGCCCTTACAATGACAGAACATCCCTAAAAAAGACGGATCATGAAGAAAGAATATAAGTACACTATTAATGGCAATGAATATGAGGTTGCTATTGGTGATATTGTAGAGAATGGAGCTGTGGTCACCGTGAATGGTGAGGAATACAAGGTTGCATGGGAGCCGGAAGCCGAGCCGGAAAAGAAGGTTGTGGTTCGTCCCTCAGCCCAGACAAGTACTTCTAGTGAATCTAGCGAGTCCAGTTCTGCTCCTGTCAACACCAACAATGCAGTGAAAGCTCCACTCCCAGGCGTCATCACTTCTATTGAAGTAAATGTAGGTGACGAGGTAAAGGCTGGCGACACCCTGCTCGTGCTCGAGGCTATGAAGATGGCCAACAACATTGAAGCAGAAAAGGATGGTAAGGTTACTGCCATCTGTGTGCAGCCTGGTCAGAGCGTCATGGAAGACGATGCATTGGTCGTAATTGAGTAAGACTCATCTATAATCCAACAACAAAGCCGCTCATTGATGAGCGGCTTTGTTGTTATACTCTATTTCCTTCCTGTGGAAAAACCACTGTAGGTTTAAACGTCTTTGCTTCTTCAAAATCCATCAGGGCATATGAAATAATGATGATTACATCACCCACTTGGACTCTACGGGCAGCAGCACCATTCAGACATATACATCCAGAACCGCGCTCACCTTTTATTATATAGGTCTCAAAACGCTCGCCATTATTATTGTCAAGCACTTGCACTTTTTCACCGGCAATCAAGTTGGCTGCATCCATCAAATCCTCATCAATGGTAATACTCCCCATATAGTTAAGGTTCGCCTCTGTCACTGTCACACAGTGCAGCTTCGACTTCATTACTTCTATCATCATTGCTCTTTATATTTTATATGATCAATCAGACGGATGGGGGTCTTACCACAGTAAACCGTAATACAACCAACGACATAAGGCGTATCTTCCCAATTTTCAATATCCTGCAAGGTATTTCCGTCAACAATACTATAATACTCAACATTCAACCCTTCAACGGCATTGATATCGGCTACCACCTTGTCATGGGTTTCCTTCACGGTATGTTTCTTGGCATA
Source organism: uncultured Prevotellaceae bacterium (assembly GCA_902774925.1). Lineage (GTDB taxonomy): Bacteria > Bacteroidota > Bacteroidia > Bacteroidales > Bacteroidaceae > Prevotella. The sequence continues at coordinate 36,153 of CACYKE010000004.1, forward strand.
CACCAAACTGCTCTTCAGTGCTTTGTAAATAGCTGGAGCAATGGCGCGTTCTTCCTTTGTGAGCAGTGTGTTACGCGAACTCAGGGCTAAACCGTCTTTCTCTCGGACAATCTCACACTCCACAATCTGTACCTTTATTCCAAGGTGTCGTACCATAGCCTTGACAACGGCAATCTGCTGCCAGTCCTTTTCTCCGAAATAGGCCCGTTGGGGTTTCACGATATAGAACAAACGGCTTACCACCTGACAGACGCCATTGAAATGTCCTGGGCGATGGGCACCCTCCATCACTGTCGATACAGGCGGATACTCGAATTGTCGTGTATCAGGTGTGGGATACATCTCATCAACCGACGGAGCCAACACATAGTCTGCTCCGCACTTTTCCAATAACTGACAGTCAGCGTCCAACGTACGCGGATAGTTCTTCAAGTCATTTTTGTCATTAAACTGAGTGGGATTGACAAAGACCGACACAACTGTCACCGCATTTTCCTTCACACTACGACGCACCAACGAAGCATGTCCTTCGTGCAGTGCGCCCATAGTCGGTACAAGACCGACCTCTTTTCCTTGCTTGAAATCTTCAAAAAGTTGGTTCTGAAGATCAACAATCTTATCGAATACTTTCATTGTTTTTTCTATGCTTATCTCTGAAATCGGGTGCAAAATAACAACATTTTTACCAAATAAGAAAAAAATAACGTAAAAATATGCCAAATTTGAGGCTAAAAATCCTTAAATATGCACGTTTTAGTGGTTTTGTGAATTTTTTTTTGTATCTTTGCACATGGTTTAAACTACATTTTATGGCAAAAAAGATATTATTCATCAATCAGGAAATTGTTCCCTACGTCCCAGACAGCAATCTCTCGCTAATGGGTAAAGCCCTCCCGCAGGCCATTCTTGAGAAAGGCCACGAGATACGTACGTTCATGCCCAAATGGGGTAACATCAATGAACGCCGCGGACAATTACACGAGGTCATACGCCTATCGGGAATGAACCTGATTATTGACGATACTGACCATCCGCTCATCATCAAGGTTGCTACAATAGCGCAAACCCGCATTCAGGTGTATTTCATTGATAATGATGATTATTTCTCGAAGCGTCAGATGGCCCAGGATGAAAAAGGAGAAGACTATTCCGACAATGGGGAACGAGCCATCTTCTTTGCCCGTGGTGTTCTGGAGACTGTCAAGAAACTGCGCTGGATACCCGACATCATACACATCCAGGGTTGGATGGGAGCTGTCGTACCTTTATATATCAAGACAGCTTATCACGACGAGCCATCGTTTGCCAATACAAAGGTTGTAACTTCGTTGTTCACCAACAGCCTCAAGTCTGATTTCAGCGAGAACTTCAAGAAATGTGTAGAATTTCGTGATGCGAAGGCTGACTTGCTAAAGAAATACGCAGACCCGTTTACTTTTGATGAATTAGGCAAGCTGGCCATTGACTATAGTGATGGTGTAATTGCCGCAAACAAGAATGTAAGTAAAGAACTGATAAAATATGCTAAGGGCAACGATGTTCCTTTCCTGGCATACCCCGGCGAGGACTTTGCCGATGCTTATGACAACTTCTACGAGAAGATATTATAACATGATAAAGAAAATAGTATTAATGGGGATTGCAATGATAACAATTGCAATCTCTTCGTGTACAGAAGACACCATGACATTGGGAAACACCCTTGTCAATAGTGCTGACCAGTTTGTCATTACCTCCGATACATTCGATGTATCTACACGTTCCATCATTGCCGACTCGGTTTTGGCCCGCAGCACTTATAGTTACCTTGGAAAGATCAAGGATCCCGAAACCGGTTCGTATATCTCGGCAGATTTCATGACGCAGTTCTCCACGCTTGAGAGTGAGCAAGAGTCATTATTTCCTCCCAAGGATGTCCTCTTTGATGAGGTAGATGATCACACGGACGTGACAATGGCAGACTCTTGCTTTCTCAATATCATCATAGAATCTTTCATGGGAGATTCGTTGTCGGCCATGAAACTAACAACCCTTGAGCTCGATAAACCCGTCAAAGAAAATCTCCAGTACTATACGAATTTCGATCTCGAGGAGAATGGTTTCATTCGTACCAACGGTATCTGTCAGAACAAGGTATATTCCTTGTCAGACTTGACCCAGAGCGACAGTTTACGTTATAAGAATCAGGATGGAACCAATTACTTCCGTATTAGGGTTCCCCTCAACGTTCCCTATACCGACAAGCAGGGTCAAACATACAACAACTATGGTTCCTACGTGATGCGAACCTATTATGAGCATCCTGAATATTTTAAGAATTCCCAGACCTTTATCCAGAAGGTTTGTCCGGGATTCTATTTCAAGACGACCGATGGTCTGGGACTGATGACAGAGGTACAGCAGACGCAAATGATTATTCATTACCATTATACTATTGGCAGCAAGAAGTATTCCAATTCCAAAGTATTTAGTGGTAATGAGGAAGTATTACAAACCACACATTTCACTAGCGACAAAGAGAATATCAAGCGTCTTGCTGCAGACGATGAATGTACCTATCTGAAAGCGCCTGATGGTATTTTCACCGAAGTAATCCTACCTGTCGACGACATCAAGCGCGGTCATGAGAACGATACCATTACTTCTGCCAAGATGGTTTTCCGTCGAATGAATGAAATCAGTGAACTAAGTGACAATTTGCTGGCCGAGCCCCAATATCTGATGATACTTGAGCGCGACAGCCTCTACTCATTCTTCGAGAACCGCAACCTGCCCAACAACGTGGCGTCCTATGTGGCATCATACAATAGTAACAAGAACACTTACACATTCAACAACATCTCCGGAATGATTAACAGTATGTACAACAAACGTAATCTTTCCGCCAACTGGAACAAAGCCGTTATCGTTCCCGTGCAGGTTACGACCGCATCGACGTCCAGTTCCACCTCGTCCATTGCCAGTGTCAACAATGAGCTGAATGTTGTCAGTGTCCGACTGGTAGGTGGCAGCAACAACAAACACGATCCGACACGCATTAGTATTGTATACAGTCAAAGTGATTAATGGCAGATAATTTTCTTGAGAAACATTACGAAGAATACGAGGCCCGTAAGGCCGCTTATCTTCGCAAGAAGAGACATCTTCCCAAAATAACGTCTCGCCTTCCGGAGCGTCCGGAAGACGAGGCTTTATAATTTAGCTAATTATCGTATATTTTGCGAACTTCAGCAGCAGTTGCTTGGTTCCGGTATTTTTAAATGCCACAGTAGCTTTGGTATTCTCACCCGAGCCTTCCACTTTGATGACTGTCCCGATGCCAAAGCGCTGATGCTCAATGACATTTCCTTCCTTGATCCCAATATTTCCTATAGCAGATTGCGGACGGGGAGTTTCCTTGCGTACAGGCATCAGACGCGGTTTCGGATCAGCGACAAACTGTGTTGCCACAGGACGAGGGTTCTGTACGGGAACCCTAGAATATCTAGAGCCTCTAAAAGAACTAGGCTCCCTGGAAAAGCCGGAATCTTTAAATCCTGACATTCCTGCATTCCCCTCCACTTTTAACAGATTAGGGGCGATATCCTTAATGAATCGCGAGGGCGTATCATACTCCATTCTTCCGTAACGGAACCTATTCTGTGCACATGTCAGGATACAATGCATCTCTGCACGGGTGATAGCCACATACAGCAACCGTCGCTCTTCCTCCAGTTCACGCATCGTGTTGACGCACATCGGCGAAGGGAAGATATTCTCTTCAAGTCCTACGACAAAAACCGTTGGGAACTCCAATCCTTTCGCAGCATGAATCGTCATCAGCGACACTTTAGGCTGGTCTTTATCTCCTTCACTGTCCAAATCCGTCAATAATGCCACTTCCTGAAGGAAATCACTGAGTCCAGTTTCGTTTTCACGGTCTTCCTCCTTCCGTGACTCTACGAAATCCTGCATGCCACCCAGGAATTCTTCCAGATTTTCTTGTCTTGACAGGTCTTCAGGATTAGAAGATCCGTAAATATCCTTACTGATACCACTCTCCATGATAATAGAATGGCCCAATTCATAGACATCTTCCTTGTCTATACGCGCTGTCCAACCTTCTATCAACATCCTAAACGCCTCCAACTTTGTATATGTCCCCTTGGAGAGATTGAGGTCAAACACCACTGGCTGCTGGATGACCCGCCACAAACTAACTCGATGTATGTTGGCTGTCTCTGCTATTTTGGCAACTGTTGTATCTCCTATACCCCGGGTAGGATAGTTGATGATTCTTCGCAGTGCCTCCTCATCATTCGGATTCGCCACCACACGGAAATAGGCGATGACATCCTTTATTTCCTTGCGCTGATAGAAACTCAGCCCTCCATATATTCTATATGGAATACCATCCTTGCGCATCTGTTCCTCAAACGAACGGCTTTGTGCATTCGTTCTGTAAAGAATAGCAAAGTCCGAGAACTCTCCCCCCTCCTGCCGGCGGATGCGTTTGATATCGTTACACACTATCATCGCCTCCTCCTTGTCACTATAGGCAGGCTTCAGCATCAGCCGTTCACCCTCCTCATTCTTACTGAAAACATCCTTATGAATCTGCCGTTCATTCTTACTTATCAAACTGTTTGCAGCCTGCACGATCAGTTGTGTCGAGCGATAATTCTGTTCCAGCTTATACAGTTTTGCGTCCTTGTATTGTTTCTGGAAATTCAGGATGTTATCAATATTAGCCCCACGGAAACTATAGATACTCTGTGCGTCATCGCCCACTACACAGACACGACCATGTCCATGAGTCAGCAGCAGCACGATTTCCTGCTGGGCATAATTGGTATCCTGATACTCATCCACCAAGACATATTGGAAACGCTCAATATATTTGTTCCGGATATCCTCATGGTCACGCAATAGTACAAAGGTCTTTACCAGCAGGTCGTCGAAGTCCATCGCATTGGCCTGATGGCAACGCTCCACATAGCGGTTGTATATCTCTGACACCAAAGGGCGTTTGTGCTGTGCATCATCCGCCGCCCACGAGCTGACGGCATACTGCTGTGGCAACAATAGGTGGTTTTTGGCCATGGATATCCGGTCGGCCACACTATTAGGCTTATACGTCTTATCGTCCAATTGCATTTCTTTGATGATACTCTTCACCAGCGAACGCGCATCAGCCTGATCATAAATCGTGAAATTGGAACCGAAGCCGATTCGTTCTGCTTCTGCCCTGAGAATGCGTGCAAAGACAGAGTGGAACGTGCCCATCTGCAGGTAGATAGCCCTCTCCTGCCCTACCAGTTTTCCGATGCGTTCTTTCATTTCCCGTGCGGCCTTGTTGGTAAAAGTCAACGCCAGTATATTCCATGGTGCCATCCCTTGTTCCAACAAATAAGCTATCTTATAGGTCAGCACACGGGTTTTGCCAGACCCAGCACCTGCAATCACCAGTTGTGGTCCGTCGCAATACTCCACCGCAGCACGCTGGCCGTCATTCAAATCATTTAATATATCATGGTCCATCATGGTTGCAAAGGTACGCTTTTTTTGCGAAATTTCCAAGAAAACGTTGACGTATCGTAAGAAAATTACATTTTCTTGCATAAAGTTTTGCCATTGTCATATTTATTTTATATTTTTGCAGGCATAAATGTACAAGAGAGATTATTATGGCAAAAATCAACAACCATCTCGTCATTATGGCCGGCGGTGTAGGAAGCCGTTTTTGGCCTATGAGCACCACCGATAAGCCCAAGCAATTTATCGATGTCTTAGGTATCGGCAAGTCGTTGCTCCAGTTGACCGTTGACCGTTTCAGCGGCATTGTTCCCCCAGAGAACGTCTGGGTGGTCACCAATCAGAAATATGCCGACACCGTCAGCGGCCAATTGCCAGACATGCCTGTCGACCATATTCTCTGTGAGCCCTGTCGGAGAAATACGGCACCCTGTATTGCCTATGTTTCCTGGCGTATCAAGTCCAAGGATCCGAAAGCTAATATCGTGGTATCACCGAGTGACCATGTCGTGATGGATTCTGCTGAGTTTCGGCGTGTCATCACTGAGTGCCTGAAATTCACTTCCGACACCGATGCCATTGTGACCTTGGGCATGAAGCCCACGCGTCCTGAAACAGGCTATGGCTACATTCAAGCCGACCTTTCCAGCAAATCGCTGCGCAACAAGGAGATTTTCCGTGTCGACAGTTTCCGTGAGAAACCCGACCTGCAGACCGCCACGCAGTATATCAGCGAGAAGAACTATTTCTGGAATGCCGGCATATTCATTTGGAATGTGTCAACTATCGTCAATGCCTTCCGTATCTACCAGCCGGCAATGGCAAAGATCTTCGAGTCGCTGTTGCCCGTCTATGGTACAGCACAGGAGCAACAGGAGATAGACCGTTTGTTCCCTGAATGCGAGAATATCTCCGTTGACTATGCCATCATGGAGAAAGCCGAGGAAATCTTCGTTTGTCCTGCCGACTTTGGCTGGAGCGACCTCGGCACGTGGGGCTCACTGCTTCAGCAAAGCAAGAAAGACCTCTATGGCAATGCTGCCATCGGTCCCGACATTAACATCTTCGAATCTCACGACTGTATCGTACATACGACTCAGGAGAAGAAGGTCGTCATCCAAGGCCTTGACGGATATATCGTTGCCGAGAATGATGATACCCTACTCATCTGCAAGCTATCCGAAGAACAACGTATCAAACAATTCAGCGGACAAGATAAATAAAACCACGAATTTCACGAATCAAACAAATTTATGGCAGAAAAAAGAATAGCGCTAATTACCGGTATTACGGGTCAGGACGGAAGCTATCTGGCCGAGTTCTTGATTGAAAAAGGCTATGAGGTGCACGGACTACTGCGCCGTAGCTCGTCATTCAACACAGGACGTATAGAACACCTCTATCTCGACGAGTGGGTACGCGATATGAAGAAAGCCCGTCTGGTTAACCTGCATTGGGCGGATATGACTGACTCTTCATCACTCATCCGTGTTATCGGTGAGGTGAAACCGACGGAAATCTATAATCTGGCTGCTCAGAGCCATGTAAAGGTATCGTTCGACGTGCCTGAATACACCGCTGATGTGGATGCCGATGGTGTGCTGCGCTTATTGGAAGCTGTACGCATCTGTGGACTGGATAAGACGTGCCGCATCTATCAGGCCTCAACCTCTGAGTTGTACGGCAAAGTACAGGAGGTTCCACAAAGTGAGACCACTCCTTTCTATCCCCGTTCACCCTATGCCGTTGCCAAGCTCTATGGTTTCTGGATTATGAAGAACTATCGTGAGTCATACGGCATGTTCTGCTGCAATGGTATTCTCTTCAACCACGAGAGTGAACGGCGAGGCGAGAACTTCGTGACACGCAAGATTACGTTGGCTGCCGCTCGCATCGCTCAAGGTTATCAGGACAAGCTCTACTTAGGTAACCTGAACTCGCTGCGTGACTGGGGTTATGCCAAGGACTATATCGAGTGTATGTGGCTCATTCTACAACAGCCTGAGCCCGACGATTTTGTCATTGCCACAGGTGAATACCATACCGTCCGCGAGTTTACTACTCTGGCCTTCAAGGAAGTGGGCATCGAACTGGAATGGCGTGGTGATGGTGTTGACGAGAAAGGCTACGACAAGGCTACAGGCAAAGCCTTGGTCGAAGTTGATCCGAAGTATTTCCGTCCTGCCGAGGTCGATCAGCTGTTGGGTAATCCTGCCAAGGCTAAGGCTAAACTCGGCTGGAATCCCCAGAAGACCTCATTCCCCGATCTTGTTAAGATTATGGTGAAGCACGATATGAAATTCGTGAAGAAACTATTCCTAAAGGCTCAAATGGATAAAGAAGATGCAGAGCAATAGTAAGATCTATGTAGCAGGCCATCGCGGTATGGTGGGGTCTGCCATTGTCCGTGAACTCCAGCGCCAGGGTTATACCAATATTATCACACGTACTCATGCCGAGTTAGACTTAACGAGGCAAGAAGCCGTGGAAAAGTTCTTTGCTGAGGAACGTCCGGAATACGTATTTCTGGCTGCCGCAAAGGTTGGAGGTATTGTAGCCAACCAGAGTGCCCTGGCCGATTTTATGTATGACAACATGATTCTGGAGATGAATGTCATCCATGCCGCATGGAAAAATGGTTGTAAGAAACTGGAGTTTCTGGGCAGCAGTTGCATCTATCCCCGTATGGCACCGCAGCCTATGCCCGAGAGTTGCCTGCTCACCAGCGAACTGGAGAAAACCAACGAGGCCTACGCTCTGGCGAAGATCAGCGGCCTAAAGTACTGCGAGTTTCTGAATCGCCAGTATGATACTGACTATATCTCTGTGATGCCCACGAACCTCTATGGTCCCAACGACAACTATCACCCCGAGCACAGCCACGTACTACCTGCATTGATTCGCAGGTTCCATGAGGCTAAAGTAGAGGGCAAAGAAAGTGTCACCTGCTGGGGTGACGGTTCTCCGCTCCGCGAATTCCTGTATGTGGACGACTTGGCCAACCTCTGTGTATTTTTAATGAATAACTATAGTGGTCGGAGCGAGAGCGACAATAAGCACGGTCAAAGGTCGCCAGATTACATGGCGACCGTCAATGCCGGTACGGGCAAGGAACTCACCATCAAGGCCCTGACAGAATTAGTCGCCAAGGTAGTAGGATATACGGGCCGTATTGAGTGGGATACCACCCGTCCGAACGGCACCCCGCGTAAATTGCTCGATGTCAGCAAAGCCACCAAATTGGGCTGGATTTACAAAACAGAACTTGAGGACGGCATCCGACTGGCTTATGAGGATTTCTTAAATAATCCGATGCGAGCAGAACGATAACGCAATAAATACTAACGATAACTTGAAGACCTATGCAATCTATTAGAACACTGAACGACATGATTGTCTTCCTGCAACAGCGAGGAGACCGTAAACGTGTGGCTGTGGTATGCGCCCATGACGCCAGTACCCGCTATGCAGTAGAAAAAGGAAAGGAAATGGGATTTATCGAACCCATTTACGTCGATGGCGACGACAAGGAAGAGTGTGCTCGCCGTGCCGTAGCCATGTGTAAGAATGGCGAGGCCGATATCCTGATGAAGGGGCTCATCAATACCGATGTCTTGCTGCGTGCCATCCTCGACAAAGAGAAAGGCATCCTGCGTCCCGGTCATGTACTGACCCATGTGGCTATGGCCGAGATTCCCAAATACGAGAAGCTGCTCTTCTTCACTGATGCGGCTGTCATTCCCGTCCCCACCCCAGCTCAGCGTCGTCAGCAGATTCAGTATGTGAACTACGTTTGTCACGGCTTGGGTATCGAGGAGCCACGCATCTCGCTGATTCACTGTGCCGAGAAAGTCAGTGCCAAGGCATTTCCTTATACCACCGACTATCTCGACATCATTGCCGAGGCACAGACAGGTAAGTTCGGACGTTGCATTATTGACGGTCCGCTCGACCTGAAGACATCCCTCGACAGCGTCTCTCTGCGTGAGAAAGGTATCCATAGCATCATCGACGGACAGGCCGATGCCCTCATCTTCCCCGACATCGTGGCCGGTAATGTGTTCTACAAGACGCTGACCCTTTTCGGTTATGCCAAGACGGCAGGTGTGTTAGAAGGTACCCAATGCTGCTGCGTGGTTCCCTCTCGTGCCGACAGTCCTGACTCCAAATATTATTCTCTTGCATTGGCTGCTATATGAAGATTCTTGTTATTAATCCTGGTTCCACCAGTACCAAGATTGCCGTCTATGAAAACGAGACGCCTGTTCTGTTACGCAATATCACCCATTCCGCCGAACAGCTGGCTCCTTTCGGCAATATCACTGAACAGCAGGATTTCCGACGTCAGTTGGTGCTCGACGAGCTCGTAGCAGCCGACATACCCTTGGAGTTTGATGCTGTCATCGGACGTGGCGGTCTGGTCAAGCCCATCAGTGGTGGTGTATATGAAATCAACCAGCGCATGCTGGACGACACATTGCATGGTTGTGTCATGCACAGCCATGCCTGCAACCTCGGTTGTCTGCTTGCCTACGAAATTGCTGCCCAGATACCGGGCTGCCGTTCTTTCATCGCCGACCCAGGCGTTGTTGACGAGTTGTCTCCTTTGGCTCGTATCAGTGGTTCTCCGTTGATGCCCCGCATCTGCATCTGGCATGCCCTCAACCAGCGCGCCATCGCCCGTCGCTATGCCCGTGGCATCGGTAAGGAATACGAGGATTTAAACCTCATCATTTGTCATCTTGGTGGCGGCATCAGTATTGCAGCCCATGAACACGGCAGGGCCATCGATGCCAATAATGCTTTGGACGGTGAAGGGCCTTTCTCTCCCGAACGTGCAGGCAGTCTTCCTGCTGTCGACCTCATCCGCCTGTGTTTCAGTGGCAAATACACGGAGGAACAGTTGTTGAAGCGTATTGCCGGTAAGGCCGGACTGAACGCCCATCTGGGTACCAACGATATGCGTGAGATTCTGAATCGCATCAATCATGGCGACGAACATGCCAAACTCATTGTCGATGCTATGATTTACCACGTTGCCAAGAATATTGCCGCCGAAGGTGCGGTGTTGTGTGGTCAGATTGACGCCATCCTCATCACAGGTGGCATGGCTCATTCAGAGTATATTATCCATGAATTGCGCCGTCGCATCGGTTTTCTGGCTCCTGTCTATACCTTCCCCGGTGAAGACGAGATGGAAGCCTTGGCACTCAATGCACTGGCTGTGCTGACAGGTCGCCGCGAGGCTAAAGTCTACGACTAACCACAATCATAGGAGTGAACAAATATATAGGGACGGAAGTTTTTTCCGCCCCTATATATATAATAAGGTGTAAGTCGTTTACATATTCTTCTTGAGCGACTCTTTCCAGTGCGCATAAGCAGCAGCGTATGCAGCGCGGTCAGCCTCCTTGGGTTCGATGACCTGCAATTTCTCCAGTGAAGCAAAGGCCTCGTTGGCATTGGCATAGATGCCAGCACCGATACCAGCGCCCTTGGCAGCACCTACCGATCCGTCCGTATCATACAGTTCGATGGTAGCGCCACTGACGCCTGCCAGTGTGTCGCGGAACAGCGGACTCAGGAACATATTGGCTTTACCTGCATGAATTTTTTTGATATCCATACCCATCTGCTGCATGATTTCCATGCCATAGCAGAACGAGAATACGATACCCTCCTGGGCAGCACGCACCAGATGAGCCTTCGAGTGCTTGTTGAAGTTAACGCCATTGATTGAGCAACCGATCTCCTTATTCTCGAGCACACGCTCAGCACCGTTACCGAATGGGATAATCGTCACACCCTCACTACCTATAGGAGCCTGTGCTGCCAGGTCGTTCATCTCAGCATAACCAATCTCCGGCGTGATGTTACGATGTGTCCAGGCATTCAGGATACCCGTACCATTGATACACAGCAGCACACCCAGACGCGTCTGGTCGGCAGTATGGTTCACATGAGCAAAAGTATTTACACGGCTCTGTTTGTCGTAGTTCACTTCACCCAGCACACCATATACCACACCCGATGTTCCGGCAGTTGCAGCAATCTCGCCTGGATTCAGCACATTCAGTGACAGGGCATTGTTCGGCTGGTCACCGCCACGATAGGTAATCGGTGTACCGGCCTTCAGTCCCAGTTCAGCGGCAGCTTCAGCGCTTACCACACTCTGCTCGGCGAATGTTGGCACGATGTCAGCAATCAATGAACTGTCAAAACCATAGTACTTCATCAGGAAGTCAGCCACCTGATTGTTCTTGAAGTCCCAGAACATACCCTCTGAGAGACCACTGACAGTAGTGTTTGCTACACCAGAGAGGCGCATAGCGATATAGTCGCCCGGCAGCATCACCTTGTAAATCTTGCTATACAGCTCCGGTTCGTTCTCCTTCACCCAAGCCAGTTTGGCTGCCGTGAAGTTACCGGGAGAATTCAGCAGATGACTCAAGCACAGTTCACCACCCAATTCCTTGAAGGCTTTTTCACCGTAGGGCACTGCACGTGAGTCGCACCAGATGATTGCCGGACGCAGCGCCTTGAGGTCCTTGTCCACACACACCAGACCGTGCATCTGATAGGAGATACCGATGGCTTTGATTTCCTCACCGGTTGCACCGGCCTCTGCCATGATTTTTTTCAGACTCAGCTTGGCATTGTCCCACCACATCTGCGGGTCCTGCTCAGCCCATCCGGCCTTGACTGCCGTAATCGGTGCTTCCTTCTCGGGGAAGAATGCTGTTGCCACACACTTGCCACTATCGGCATTCACCAACGATGCCTTGACAGACGAGCTGCCGACATCAAATCCTAATAGATACCTGTTTGCCATAATTTTTTATGTACTTATAACTAATATTATTACGTTTTCCACTACAAATTTCTCTAAAAATTTTCTAAAAAACAACTTTTTTGCACTTTTTCATCATTTTTTTATCATTTATTGACTACAATTAAAAATATTTTTTTACCTTTGCATCGAATTGGCTGCCAAAATTGGCAAATACATTAGACTAAAGATTTATTTCATATATGAAAAAGAAGATACTAATACTTGATGACAAAGAGACCATCGCAAAGGTGCTCTCAATCTATTTGATGAGTGATTATGACGTCCAGTGGCTCCCCGATGGACTGCAGGGTGTCAAGTGGCTTCAGGCAGGTAACACCCCTGACCTCATCATTTCCGACATTCGTATGCCAGGCATGCGTGGTGACGATTTCTTGGAGTGGATTAAGCAGAACGAGCTGTTCCGCCACATTCCTGTGATTATGCTTTCCAGTGAAGACTCCACCAGCGAGCGTATCCGTTTGTTGGAAATCGGTGCCGAGGACTACATCGTCAAGCCCTTCAACCCGATGGAGTTAAAGATTCGCGTCAAGAAGATCCTTCCTAATTAATAATATACATTATTATATTATAACATGATAGGTGTAGTATATTTAGGAAACAATCCCAAGACACAAGAGCGTCTACGCTACATCCCCGGTCAGTTGGTCCGCATGACCAATGCCTATAAGGATGCAGCTCAGATATGTACTCCCCATGTCTCCAACGAACATTTCATCGTCTTTTTCGAGCGGAATGTGCGTAATGAGGATATTACCGCCATCACCTATCTTCGGAAGAAGTGCCACAATGTCTATATCATCCTCATCACCAACAACATGTCGGAGGAGGAGCGTAACATCTACATGAAGTGTGGTATCAACGACACCATTGTGGCCGAGGCTTCTGTCACGGAGCTGAACAAGAAGATTATGTTCATCTCCGACCGTGAGAGCATCCTTTTCGACGACCAGGCGCCCAAATATCGCATCTTGAAGTTCAAGATTCCCGTTTGGAAGCGTTTGTTCGATATTGTGTTCTCAGGTCTGGCCATCATTCTTCTCTCCCCCATCTTCATCATTACGGCCATTGCCATCCGTTTGGAGAGTCCCGGTCCGGTACTCTTCAAGTCCAAGCGTGTGGGAACCAACTACACCATCTTCGATTTCTTGAAGTTCCGCAGCATGTACATCGATGCCGAAGACCGCTTGAAGGAGTTGAGCAAGGACCACAACCAGTATGCCGAGCAACACGAGGAAGAGCCCAAGACCACGGTCACTGCTCCGTTAGGCGAAGAAGCCGAGCAGGAAATGCTGGATATGGGCATGGAGTCAATGATGATGATTGACGACGAAGAGATTATGCTCGTTGGTGACGATTTCGTCATGGCTGAGAGCGACTATAACAAGAAGAAAGAGGAAGATATCAACAATGCCTTTGTCAAGATTGAGAACGACCCCCGCGTCACCAAGGTCGGTCAGTTCATCCGCAAATATAGCATCGACGAGCTCCCTCAGCTCTTCAACATCCTCAAGGGCGATATGTCCATTGTGGGCAATCGTCCTCTCCCACTCTACGAGGCCGAAAAACTCACTGCCGACTCGAACATCGACCGTTTCATGGCCCCTGCAGGCCTGACCGGCCTCTGGCAGGTCGAAGAACGCGGCAAGGGTGGCAATATGAGTGCCGAGGAGCGCAAGCAGCTGGACATCCTTTATGGCCAGACCTATTGCTTTACCCTCGATATGAAGATTATCTTCCGCACCATCTTTGCATTTGTTCAGAAAGAAAACGTATAAGTTATAAGAGAAAGTAAAAAGTAAGATATGAAAATCAGTGTAAACAAAATGGTAACCCAATGGGCAAAGAGGTTTTTACCTTTTTACCTTTTTACCTTTTTACCTTTATCGGCTGCTGCCCAATTTAACGAGAGTGGTATCAGTGCTGGTTTCTTTGACTCCAGCGAGGAAAGCACCATTAATTTCTCGAATTTCCATCTGCCTCCTTTGGCGGTACTTTTTGAGAATGCAAAACAGAACCCTCGTGTTCTATCTTTGGAAAAAGCTCGGGAATTGGCTCAGGCTGAAGTAGCCAAACAAAAGCGTCATATTTTCTCGTATGTCACCGGCCATGCCAGCTACAGCTATGGTAAAACCGATATGTGGGGGCAGAACTCCAGTTCTTACAATCTGGTACTCCAACAATACCAAGGCAGTGAGCAAAGCTATTGGAATGTCGGCGTCAATTTGGCTGTTCCTTTGGAAGACATTTTGGATTTGACGGCAGCAGTTAAACGTAAAAGACTGGAAGCAGAAATAGCCATTTATAGAACTGACGAGGAATATGATAATTTAAAAAAAGAAATTGCCACTCTTTTTATTAAAATTACCAACCAACTTGTAACTCTTAAAACCGCAGGAGAAGCAGCTGCTGCCTATCAAGGTGCGGGTGCTTTGAATCAGGAAGATTTTCACCAAGGTAATATGAACATTGAAGATTATGCTTGGACAAAAATGCATGAGTATTCTCAAGTAAGCAGTTATCAAAATATGCAAACTGCTATCACTACTGATATAATTACCTTAGAAATTCTTTCACATACCCCTATTTTGACTAACACCACTACTGAAGTCACTTTAGATAGTGGCGATCAGAAGACAGAGAAACAAATTCGCAAAGAGAACAAGGCCATTGACAAGCAGATCCGCAAAACAGCCGCAGCTGAAGAGAAAAGATATGCTGAAATGGAAAAAGCTGAGCAGAAAGCCCAGGAAAAAGCAGCTAAGTTAGCCAAGAAAGCTGAGAAAAAAAACAAGTAAAACATAAAAGATAAGAACATCATGGATTTATTTAGATATCTCGTTCGTTTTTTATACAAGATTCGTTGGTATTTAGTCATTTTACCAATGATTGCTTTAATTGTAGCATGGTTCTCGACTCGCCACATGGAACGTGTCTACGATACCAATACGACTATCTATACGGGTATGATTACCGCCTACAATCTGGAAGGAGGTGTGGGTGCTGCTGGCGGCAATTCACAAACTAATATTACCAACCTCATGCTGATTATCACCACCGATAATACTATCCATGAGGTGGCACTTCGCTTGTTTGGTCGCTGTATGATGTATGGTAATCCCAACAAGGATAATAATTACATTTCCGCCGAACATTTCCGCCAATTGAATGCTTCCGTTCCTGCTGAGGTGAAGGCTCTGATTAATCACAATAGCGAGTCTCAGACATACGCAAATCTGAAAGCATTCGAAAAGCCCAGGCAGGACAATTACCTGTTTGGTATTCTGAATTATCATCCCTATTTTGGCATTAATAGTATTACCTCCCGATTAAAGGTGATGCAACTACAAAAGAGTGATATTATTGACATCGGCTATTCTGCTAATGATGCAGGTATTGCATACAACACACTTGATATTTTGAATGAGGTTTTTGCTCGTCAGTACCAGCAATTGCGCTTTGGTGAAACCAGTAATGTCATCAAATTTTTTGAAAAAGAGGTAGCTCGTCTTTATCGTACCCTATCTAATGCCGAAGATGATCTCATCCGCTATAACATATCTAAAAAAATCATCAATTACAGTGAACAAACTAAAGTATTGGCAGGTTTGGAGGCTCAGCAGCAGAATTTCCGCAATGACCAGTTGATGAATTATACCACCGCGAAAGCTTTGTTGGATTATTTGGAGCGTCAGTTGGGCAATCGTGCTCAAGTGATTCGCGCTAATCAGGAATTTACCAATCAAGTGAAGGACATTTCCCGTTTACAATCCCGTATTTCCAATCTTCGACTAATGAGTAGTGAAGGTGGTGGTCGTGATTCTGAGTCACAGGAAGAATTAGCGAAAGCCCAGCGTGAGTTACAAGCTGTTACTGGCCGTGTAACAGAACTAACGAGGGACATTGAGGCTTCCACCTATAGTACAGAAACTGGTGTTAAAGCCAACGACATGTTAGGAAGATGGTTGGAACAACTCTTACTGTTGGAAAAGACCAAGGCAGAAATGACGGCAACAGACATCATGAAGAATAATATTGATAAGCAATATCTTTTTTATGCTCCTATTGGTGCCACATTGGATCGCAAGGCCCGTCATATAGGCTTTATTGAGGGCAACTATATGGAAATGCTGAAAGCATTGAACGCAGCCCGTCTTCGTCAGCGTAATTTACAGATGTCGACAGCCACCCTGCGTGTGCTCAATCCGCCCATGTTCCCGCTGAATGCCCAGCCCACCAATCGTATGATGATTCTGTTGGGAGCTTTTCTGCTAACCTTTATGTTGACGGCATTATGGTTCTTGATTGTTGAGTTGTTGGACCGCACACTCCGCGACCGCATGCGTTCTGAGCGCATCACCAAGATTCCTGTAATGGGCTGCTATCCCAAAGAAAGCAATCTGCGTTATCGTCGTTTCAACAAGACTATTGGTGACATGGCAATGAAGCAGCTCAGCAAAGCTCTCCTTCCCCATTTCCAAGAAGGTCAGCAGAATGTGCTGAACCTGATTTCTACGGATTCAGGTAACGGTAAGAGTTATTTGGCTCAGGAATTAGAGAACTATTGGATATCCATTGGCCTGCAGGTTCGCCGCTTGACCTACGATGAGGATTTCCTCGCAGAAGACAGTCGTTTCATCTTAGCCAAGGATATTAAAGATATCTGTCCTGACATCCTACCCGATGAGATTGCCATTATTGAATATCCGAATTTGAACGAGAATTCCATTTCACCAGCCCTCCTCAATATGGGTACCGTCAATTTGATGGTCACCCGTGCCAACCGTACTTGGAAGGATGTCGATCAGAAGGCGCTCAAAGAAGTACAAACGATGTTGGATGAGGGCCATAAGGATTCGCTCTTTATGTATCTCACTGAAGCCAGCCGCTATGCAGTCGAGGAATTTGTAGGCCAGTTGCCACCTTATACCAAGTTCAACAACTTTGTCTATCGCCTGTCACAATTAGGTTTGACAGCCACTGAGAATGAACACGCCAAGTAAGCATGAATAATGCAATAAAAGCATACGCCAAAGACCACGGAGGAAGAGTATCGTTACTCCTCCTCCTGTTTTTGCTAGCTATCTATGAGTTAGCTACTTCTGGATTTTCCACTTTTGCTGTTATTTGCATCAGTCCCTTATTGGTATTATTTGCTTTGGCATCTTTCCATTATCGGATGTTTGTTTTTTGGGCATTAGTTACCATCAACTATTTCATTTCAACGAAAAACAATTCTTTGGGTATCCCCCTTTCTTTGCCCAATGAAATATTCGAAATACTCTTAATTGCATTGGCTATCATTGATGTGAAGAACACTCGTTGGGAGCGATTAGGAAATGTCATGCTCATAACTTTAATTGTATGGTGTGGTTTTATCATTCTGGAAGTTCTTAACGACACTTGCGACATTGGTATTGACGTCGGTGCCTGGTATGCAGGAGCACGATCGATGGCTTTTCAGTTATTATATGCTTTCATCGTGTTTTCCATTTATATCGATCGACCCAAGATTCTCATAAAATATCTCTATCTTTGGGGAGCATTTGCTTTATTTGCTGTATTCTGGGTGTGGAAACAACAACACCTCGGATTTACAGAAGCAGAAAATGCTTGGATTCAAACACGAGGTAGGGCTACACATATTTTGCAAGCAGGAACTCTCATTCGTTATTTTTCCATTTATAGCGATGCTGCGAGTTATGGTATTGGCATTGCTGCAACTGCTGTAGCATTTATCATATTTGGCATCACAGCAAAAGTCAAGAAATACAGGTATTTCTTTCTCATTGTAGGTTTTGCTTGTGCATGGGGAATGTTTCCGTCTGGCACAAGAACTGCCATTGCCTGTTTAATTGCAGGATTTATGGTTTATATCTTCCTGTCTAAATCAGTAAAAATAGCAGTCCCTTTTACTATCCTTTTTGCTTTTTTCGTTTTTATTTTAGCTTTTACGGATATTGGTAGCGGCAACCAGCAGATTCGACGTATGCGGTCGGCATTTGACCCAAATGATGCATCTGCAAAAACTCGAGACATAAACCAAGAAGCCATGAAAAAATACATGAGAGATGCTCCTTGGGGTATTGGAATTGGTATGGGTAGAGAAAATGTACCTGCCAATAATAAATTTGCATTCATGTCTACTGTCCCTCCCGATTCTGAATATGTCTTTATCTGGATACATACGGGTGTTATTGGAATTACATTATTCCTTATTTGTACATTTTTTATGATTGCTGGAGCATGTTGGATAGTGTTTTTTACGCTCAAAAGTCCATCCCTAAGAGGTATAGGAGCAGGATTCTGCTGTGCCATGGTCGCAATGCAGTTAGGAGGTTATGGTAATGGCGTTCTTACACAGTTCCCTAATGGACTTGTTTTCTATGGTGGATTAAGCCTAGTCTATGTTTTACCATGGATAGAAAAAGAATGGATTGAATGGGAAAATAATGAATTAGCAAAACAAGAAGAAAAAAAACGACTCAAATTAGAGAAAAAGCGTGCATCAAGAGTGTGAAGTATCTATTATCACCATCAATTATAATGGGCTAAAGGATACCTGCGAATTGTTGGACACATTACCTTTAGAGGACGACTCCATAGAGGTAATTGTGGTAGATAATGCCTCTAAAGAAGACGAAGCCACACAGATTGAACAACGCTATCCTCAGGTAAAAGTCATTCGCTCGAATGAGAATCTCGGTTTTGCCGGTGGCAACAATCTCGGCATCCAAGCCGCCCAAGGCAAATATCTCTTTTTTCTAAACAACGACACGCTTCTCAGCCCTCAGACATCAGACATCAGACATCTGACCAATCGTTTGGAGTCCTCTCCAAAGATTGGTATGGTCTGTCCAAAAATCAAGTTCGCCTGGGGTACCAATCCTATACAATACGCTGGCTATACCCCATTATCAAAGATAACCCTTCGAAATACTGCCATTGGCTGTGGTGAAGCTGACAATGGCCAGTACGATACGCCTCACCCGACTCCTTACGCCCATGGGGCTGCGATGATGGTCAAACGCGAAGTCATTGACAAGGTTGGGCTGATGCCTGAATGCTTTTTTCTTTATTATGAAGAATTAGACTGGTCCATGATGATCCGCCGAACTGGCTACGATATTTGGTATGAACCAGCCTGTACTATCTTTCACAAAGAGAGCCAGACAACGGGCCAAAACAGTCCCCTCCGTACCTATTATATCACCCGCAACCGTCTTTTGTTTGTCAAACGCAACAACCCAAATGCGACACGGTATTTGTCCTATCTCTATTTAATCGGCATCGTTGCTCTCCGTGACATCATCAAATATACTCTCCAACATCGCCTTGATTTGGCCAAAGCCGCCATCAAGGGCCTCCACGATTTTTTCTCTAAACTCTCATCTCTAAACACTAAACTATAATTTCATGACTTTTTGGATTATTCTCACATATCTCGATTGGTTTTTATTCATCCTCATCTCGCTGACGGTATTATATTTGGGTATCTTCGCTATCACCTCCTTATTCCCTAGGCATAGTGAAACGCCAAAAGCCAAAAAGGAAAACCGCTTTGTCGTCTTGATTCCTACTCATAAAAATGGGAAGAGTGTCATGATGACCGTTAAGTCCATTTTAGGACAATCCTACCCCATGCGTCAGTTTGACATTACGGTCATTGCTGAGCATGAGGATGAGATGACCTTATTCTATTTAGCCCAACAACCCATTACCTTATTAACGTCCAACTTTGAAAACAGTTCACGTATCAAGTCTCTCCAATTGGCACTCAACAACTTGCCCCAGTTTAAAATATACGATGTCGTAGTCATCTTAGAAGCAGGCGATGTGGTAGAACCGGAGTTCCTTACACAGATTAACGATGCCTATGAGGCAGCAGGAACCAAAGCGATACAGGCACATAAACTATCGCTGAATCGCGATACAGTAACAGCCCGTTTGAGTGCTGTTTTTGAAGAAATCAATAATTCTATATTCCGTCGGGGCCATATCAGCATCGGACTTCCAGCAGCTTTGCATAGCTCTGGTGTAGTTTTTGATTTTGAATGGTTCAAGAATTATTTGCAAGTCGCCAAGCCATCATGGGCAGACAAAGAATTGGAAGCCATGCTGACTCGCCAACATATCTATGTAGATTATTTCGACAACATCTTCTTCTATAATGAAAAAGCACGCCATGCCGATGATTTTAACCGACAGCATCGTAGTTGGATGTGGTCACAATTGAAGACAATCTTCCGCAATAGCCGCTTTTTACTGACAGCTATCCTGAACCGTCATTACGCCCTCATCGACAAGCTATTGCAATGGATGCTCATGCCCCGTATGATGATGATGTTGGTGATTATGGCCATGAGTCTCATTGTCCCCTTTATCTATATGTCAGCAGCACTGAAATGGTGGGCTTTGTTTGCCATCGTTGTGCTGATATTTGCCATTGCGACACCAAATTATTTAGTTGATGACAAGTGGGACAGGACTTTCTTCTTAGTGCCTATAGTTCTATTAAGTCCCATACTCAACAAATTCTCTTTAGGCAGGAAACTCCTAAAAAAGATTGACCTCCAAAAATAAGTCTGCGTTATGATTTGGCATTTACTTCATATCATCGATATTGCCCTCTGGTTGTTCATGGCAGCATCAGCAGCCTATATTTTGTTCTTTGCATTGATTTCAACCCTATGGAAAAAACGGGTTTCTCGGCTGACAAGATATTTGACTGGGCAGGTACTATCCATGCGAAAGAAGGATTTCTATTCATACCTCATCCTTTATCCAGCCTATAACGAAGACAGGGTCATCGTCAATTCTGTCCAAAAATTCTTAGCGCAATACTACCCCTATAGCTGTTTCCATGTGGTAGTCATTTCCGACCACATGCAGCCAGAGACCAACCAAAAGCTGAGTGAACTCCCCATTACCCTACTCCAACCCGTCTTTGAGAAGAGCAGCAAAGCGAAGGCCATGCAATATGCCATGGACCACTTTCAGAAGGCAGAAGTCAAAGGTCAGATGTCAGAAGATTTCGATTATATTGTCATCTTAGATGCGGATAATGTGGTAGAGCCCCATTTCCTGGAACAATTGAATACCGAATGTGCAAAAGGCTACAAGGCCATCCAATGTCACCGCTGTGCCAAAAACAATGACAACGATATTGCCGTGCTCGATGGCGTCAGCGAAGAAATCAACAACACCATTTTTCGCAAGGCCCACAACCGTATCGGTCTTTCTTCTGCTCTCATCGGTTCTGGCATGTGTTTCGATTTCCAATGGTTTAAGGAAAACGTTTATAAGTTGACTACTGCTGGCGAGGATCGAGAGTTGGAAGCGCTCTTACTTCAACAAAAGGTCTATATCCACTACGAGCCTGACATACATGTTTTCGACGAAAAGGTCAGCAATAAAGATAATTTCCAAAAGCAGCGTTTGCGTTGGATGACAGCACAGATACAAAGTCTGTTCAACTTGCTTCCATATATCCCTAAGGCAATTATGTCATTTAATTTAGACTATATTGACAAGACTATCCAACAGGCACTGATTCCCCGCTCAATGCTTGTTGTCGGGACATTTGGGATGTCCATCCTCATAACCATCTTCTCCCTAATTTTTTCTCAATTATGGTATATCAAATGGTGGGGGTTATTCCTTACCATCTGTATTGCCCTATATATCGCGATTCCACACCAATTACGTAAGCATTCTGTATTTGGAAAGATTCTTTCCCTACCCAATCTTGTTTGGAAGATGGCTATGAATCTTCTCAAGATTGACCGTAAGAATGCGGATTTTATACATACTACTCACGAGAAATAATTATTTATGGAAAAAGAGAATGCCACAAGAACCAGTGTTATAATGGACAAGAATGACAGTTTCCAACGTTTGTCTTCATCCATTGCGTGCATGAGATTTCCACTTGCTGTTACTATTATTTTCTATCATTCATATACCATAGTATCTATTCCCGGAAGCCAATTCTATTTCAAATTCATTTATCCGTTTTCTCTTTGGTTAGGAGAAACCGGTGTACCTGCATTTTTCTTCATTTCTGGACTTTGGTTCTTTTACAGCAAGAAAACTTATAAAGAGAAAATTCATGCAAGAACTCAATCATTATTAATCCCCTATTTTTTATGGAACGCTATCATGCTCTCTGCCTTTATTGTTGCTTTCCTTTGGGGGTACAATCATATTATTAACCACGTTAAGGCTATTGCTGATTATGGTATTATCGACTATATACGAGCTTTTTGGGATTGTGGTGACTGGTATTATGGGAATGGAAAGCCGATATATCCTCCTATGTGGTTTGTTCGGGATCTTTTTCTTCTATGTCTGCTTAGTCCTATCATAAAAGTAATTATAAAAAACACTCATTTCATATTTCCACTTGCTGCCATCCTTTTTTGGTTGTTCTTTCCTGGTTTTTGGCTAATCCCAGAATCTATCATGGCATTCTGTGCTGGTGCTTATTTCCCACTATGCAATAAGAATCCAATGGACTTTCTGGATAAACACAAAAAACTTGTGATTGGGAGTATGATTCTATTGGGTATTGCTGATGTTATTACCAATACCGTATATTATATCCCTTTTAATCTACAAATACATCGTTTAGCGATCCTCGCCAACATTTTTTCCATACCCATTATTGGTGAGTTATTTATTAATCACCATATCTCCATGAAGTCACTATCTAACATGGCATTTTTTATATACTGCATACATCTACCCATAGTGGCTCTATTCCGCAAACCAGTCCTATGGTATCCACAATTAACTGATGGGATTCATATAGCATTATATTTCACTACTGTTCTAACAGTTACCATTATTACTATTTTTATCTATAAATTGACCAAAAGTATTTGGCCTTCCTTCATAAGGATCGCTACTGGTAACAGAGATTAGTACAAACCGTATTATGAAGAAACGTGTAAAATGGCTCATATTGGTAGTTTGTTTGCTAATACTCATTATTTGTATTTTCATCATACATAATAGGCATTATTACGCAATTGCTGAGGAAATAGATTTCTACTCAATAGAACACCATCATGATGATACGCTTAGAATTGCCTTCATTGGTGACAGCTGGGCTTTTTATCATCAAGAACACCTGTGCCAAATATGCAGAATACTTTCAGATAGTATACATAAGCCTGTATCTATTATGTCTGCAGGTATTCCTGGTGCTACAAGCAAAACCATATATGCAGAGTTTGCCACTGACACTCCCATCCAAAAGGTACTTAAGAATGGACCTGACTATTGTATCATTTCTGCAGGAATCAACGATTCTAACATAAAGTTAGGATGCAACTACTATCAACAACATGTTAGGTTTATTATTGATTTTCTCTTGCGTAACGAAATCGTTCCAGTCATCATAGAAATCCCAGACTATAACATTGAAAAGGTCTATTCAGAATCTTCTCTGATGCAAAAAATCCGGAGGCAATTATCAATGGCAGTGACAGGGAGCAATTTAGACTGTCGAAATGAGAATCGTCATGCATTAAACCACATGATAGAACAAAATGACTATAGCAATAAAATCATCATAATAAGAGAAAAACTTTGGAATCCATCTGGTTACAAAGACCCACGCCATATTTACAAAGAAGATGGGATTCACTTGAATGAGAAAGGCTATGAGTTTTTAGACTCATCTATTACACAATCTATTTTAAAGGATTATCATCAGAAAAAGATGCAATTATCACAATAAAACAAATTTTGTGTTATAAAAAGATATTTTATTTTGTTATTTATTTTATTTTTCTTACTTTTGTAGAATAGAATCTAGAACCTAAGATGGGAAAACGAGTTCATAAAAGCATATTAAATGCGGAAGTAAATTTGCTATTTTACTTCCTATCGCTTTTCTTGACCTTCTTTTCGCGTAAAATCTTCCTCGACAACCTCGGTGCGGAGTTTATTGGCCTAACAGGAACGCTCTACAATATTTTGGGCTTTCTCAATCTGTCTGAATTAGGTATTTCTGCATGTATTGGTTATTTCCTGTTTAAACCCATTCAAACCAATAATAGGGAAGAGATTCAAAACATATTGTCACTTTTAGGGTATTTATATAATTGGATTGGTAGTATTATATTTTTAGGTGCATTCATCATCAGCCTATTTTTCCCCCTTATTTTTTCAAATGCGGAATTAAATCATGGCCTCATTTATTTTGCCTTCTATTCTTTTTTAGGTTCTTCGCTCATAGGATATTTCATTAACTACCGACAAATATTGCTGAGTGCCGATCAAAAAAACTATTTGGTTGCCATATACTACCAATCAGCCAAATTGGTCAAATTAGGTCTTCAAATCTATTTGGCATATTATTATAAGAATTTATATGTTTGGGTAGCCGTTGAGTTTTTGTTTGGCATTATAGGGTGTATTATCCTTAATTGGAAGATTAATAAAGAATATCCTTGGCTGAGAGTCAACAAGAAGCAAGGCAAGACATTGCTGAAACAATATCCTGAGATAATTACGAAAACCAAACAGGTCTTTATCCATAAAATTAAGGACTTTGTTTTGGTCAAGAGTGATGAGCTATTCATCTTCTTATTTGTGTCATTAAAGATGGTTGCATATTATGGTAACTATATGATAATCATCTCAAAACTTATCTCCATGTTTTCTGCTGTTACTGGCAGTGTAGGAGCCAGTGTAGGGAACCTTGTTGCCGAAGGGAATAAAGAACACATGCTAAAAGTATTTTGGGAATACACCACCATCCAACATACCATTGCCGCCACTCTTACCTTCTCACTATATGCCTTTTTGGAACCTTTTGTATCACATTGGTTAGGTTCAGAATACATCATGGACAATCGTATTCTTATTCTGTTAGTTATATATATCTACATTACGAACTCTCGGAACTCTGTCGACTCCTTTAACTATGCTCATGGACTCTATGCGGATGTCTGGTCTGCATGGGCAGAATTGATCATCAATGTAAGTGTTACTATTATATGTGGCTTGAAATGGGGAATCATCGGCATTCTGCTTGGGAAAATTGCCAGTCTTATCCCCATAGTTGTTATTTGGAAACCTTATTACCTGTTTAGCTCTGGTTTCAAGGAGTCTGTATGGATATACTGGAAAGGAGTTCTTCGCAACTATGCCATATCAGCCTTTGCCATTGGAACATCTCTCTATTTCATCCAATTCGTTCCTATCAGTCCCTATCACACCATCGGTGATTGGGTAGTATATAGTGCCATAGGCATGATTATTTTCCTAACGATTGAACTTTCGGCAACATTATTGTTTGCGAAAGGAGCTAAAGACAGTTTAGTTCGATTAAAAAGTATCAAGAAGAGATGATGTTCAATAATCAATACCCTACACATAATAGAGTCTTTACTCTTAATAGAATAGGCTATGACCCTTTTATTGATTTTCTAAAAGGCATTTGCATCATTTTTGTTATTATTAACCATTGCATGCCTGTCAAGGTTATGGAATATACAGCTTTTTTCTTTTGGGGAGTTTCTGCAGTGCCTATTTTTCTTATCATACAAGTATTTCATGCATATAAAAGGGGGGTAAACAATGCTACTATTAATTATAGAAGGTTGTGGAAGAAAATTATATACCCATTTTTGATTTGTGAACTTATTATATTCATAATTGTTAGCGTTAGGTATCAACATACAAACTTCTATGCTTATATTAGCGAGGCCATTTCGTTTATCAAGTATGGAGGCTATGGGCCTGGAGCTTATTATCCATGGATTTATATTCAATTTGCATTAATTCTTCCAATCATTGTTCCTATATTTAGATTAAATACCAAGGTATGCTGTCTTGTATTTATCATTATTTCACAAATAACTGAAACTGTATGCTCTTATTGTGAGATGCATCAAGTACTCTATAGATTGCTATTTTTCAGATATATTTTCATTTTCTTTTTAGGTTACCTCTTAGTTAAGAAAGGCTACGTCCTAAATAAATATACTTTGATGATATCCATATTATGCCTTGTCATATCATCATACATCACATATTCCAACAATAGTTTTTCACCAATACTCTATCCTTTTGTTAATCCTGTATGTCATTGGTTTTGTTATATATATATCGCATATTTACTCCTATTTCTGTTAGAAACAGCATATAATCACCTAAAGAAAGCAGAATCCATCATGCATTTCTTCTCAATTGTGGGAAAATTCTCATACGAAATTTTTCTTTTTCAAATGTTTTATTTTTCAATAGTATACGAATGGGTTTATGAACGACTTCATTATTTTGTAATCAACAATACTCTATTGGTTATTTCCAGTATTTTCCTATCTATCTTATTATGCACAATACCAGTTTTATTATATAAGAAAATTAGAAAAAAATTATGAAATATTCTATAATAACAGTCAATTATAACAATAAGGAGGGGTTACGTAAAACCATAGAGAGCGTTATCCATCAAACCTATCGTGATTTCGAATACATCGTCATTGACGGTGGTTCAACAGATGGCAGTGCCGATGTATTGAAAGAATACGATGAGCAAATCACCTATTGGGTATCAGAAAAAGACACCGGGATATACAATGGGATGAATAAAGGTATTGCAAAGGCAACAGGCGAATATCTAAATTTTATGAATTCAGGCGATTGTTTTTATGCTCCAGATATTTTAGAGAAAGTTTCTAAAAACAATTACGACACCGATATCATTGTGGGAAGAGACTATCATTACAATGAACAAACAGGAAAAGGCTTTTCCACTATCCTGCCCCCACGCATCTCAATGCTAACCTTCTACATTCAGACTCTCCCTCATCAAAGTTCGTTCTTCAAACGGGTATTATTTAGCAATACACTATATGACGAGTCTCTCAAGATCGTAGCTGACATTAAATTCTACATCCAAAAAATATGTATTGAAGATTGTAGCATTCAGTTGATTGACGAGATTATATGTCGACGCGAACCTGATGGAATAAGTAAATCGTATAACGAGCGACGTATCGGCGAACATCAAGCAGTTCTCTCAGAATTTCTTCCCAAAGGGTCTATAAAAGACTACAATACATTAGCACTATTGGACAAAGTAACTCTTTATAAATTTTTACGCCTTATAGAGAATCCTAGAAGCAATAAGTTTATAACATTGTGTATAAAAATCATCAATAGAATTTATGGATAACGAAACAATATCATATACATCTGGACAAAGGATTGATTATATTGATGCCCTTAAAGGATTCCTAATCCTTTCTGTTGTTATGTGTCATGTAGCAGGTTTTTGCATTGGCATACAAGATGATATTCCTTCTTTCCAACCAATACTCTTTGAATTCCGAAATCCACCATTTTTCTTCATTAGCGGTATGTTTGCATACAAAGCAGGAACTGCATGGAGCGGGAGTTATTGTTGCAAATTAATAAAAAGAAAATTTATGACAATAGCATGGCCAACAATTCTGTTTCTTGCAGCAATTCTATATGTTCATCCGTCATTCCACGGGCGTACTTTTTTGCATAATAGTATCAAAGACTTGTGGTTTCATTGGTTTACATTATCACTTTTTCTATATTTCGTTTTTTATTCTATCATTGGATTATTATTTAGTTATTTTAAAAACCAGCTATTTAAGTCTATATTATTACTCACCTGTGGAACTATTTTTTACTTACTATTTTCTGTTCAGTCTGTATATAACAATCTACCTATCGTCGATGATATCAAGGTAACATTAGGGATGGAATACTGGGGATTTTTCTTTTTCTTTATTTTAGGAGTATTGGCACGAATGCATTACACACATTTTGTCAATATTCTTGACAGCAGTATATTCATCGCTATATGCATCTTTATTTTTATTATCTTTAATCTATTTAGTTACCCTCTCCAAAGTAATCATTTTAACCTTTTCCGTATTACAACATATGTAACAGGGATTATCCTTGTTCTAAAATTTTTCAAGAAGTATCCTCCAAAAGGTTTCTTAAATAAAATTATGACATTTACTGGTAAAAGGACATTAGACATATATCTTATTCACTATTTTTTTCTACCACTCGCTCTATATGAGAATACATCCATATTCCGTGATAGTCCAATGCCGATTATAGAGTTTGCATTAACATTATCCATTTCAATTGCCATCATTGCTATGTCTCTTCTTGTTAGCTATATTATCAGACTAAGCCCAATATCTGCACATTACATATTTGGACACAATAAGAAACAACATCATAATATCCCGACATGAAATCAATTGTTATCATATATCCTTATTTTGGCAAATTGCCAGTACAATACAAAATGTGGCGTGAATCTGCACTCCGCAACCCGTCTGTTGACTTTATGTTTTTCACAGATGCAAATGTAGAACCAGCAAAGAATATCTTTGTACACAAAATGAAGTTCGAAGAATTTAGTCAGTACATCCAAGCCGCGTTCGATTTCCCCATCGTTCTTGACAGGCCCTATATTCTTTGCGATTTCAAGCCCGTATATGGACAGGCTCTCCAGCAATTCATTGGGCAATATGATTTCTGGGGCTATGGTGACCTGGATGTCGTTTATGGCGACTTTAGGGCATTCTTTACAGATGAGGTTCTTTCACGCTATAAATTCTTCTTAGGTTTTGGACATTTGACATTATATAAAAATGATGAAGAAACCAACACCTATTACAAGGTAATAATCCCAGGTTATCAAGACTATAGAGAAGTTCTAACTATACATAAGCAGACTTTCTTTGACGAATATGATCACAAAGGAACTGCAGACAAATGGAAAGAGTGCAGGACACAGGATTGCTTTCTCGATTGGCAATTTGATAATATATCCATCCCCAAAAAATCGTATTCAATGAATAGTCTCACTAGAGGATGGAAACAGATTCTGTTTGAACATCAAGGAAGCAAGCTATACATGCTTCGCTTCAATAATGGGAAATTAGAAAAAAAAGAATCCTTATATGCCCATTTCCAACACCGACCATTTATGAAAGATACTGTAAAGGACTATGAACATTTTCTGATTACGCCGTCTTCCATGATAGACTACCCCCGTAACTTCACTACACTCAAGTTGAAATTCTATAGCAGAAAACGTTATTTAATGACTAAGTACTACCAATGGAAAGACCGCATCCTATGGAAAATGGGGAAAGGCCATATCAGATAAAAGGGAAGAAACGATAAAAAGAAAAATGACTGAAAAAAGATGAAAGCACTATTCGAGATTAAGGACATTTCCACCTACCGCTCAGAGCTAATGGGGTGTGCCATTGTGTGGATTATGATGTTGCACTTCACCTTCACTCAGATAAAGCCTCTGGGGTTTGTGGCGCAATACGGCTTTGCCGGTGTGGAGATCTTCATGCTGGTATCCGGCTTCGGTCTGTTTTTCTCGCTCGACAAGGATTCCCGCCTCCTGACGTTTTACAGGAGAAGGCTGTTGCGTATCTTTCCCACCTACTACCTAATAGGGATAGCAGCCAGCATCATCCTGTTCCACGATGGCATCCTGACCTATCTGTACCGTTATTCCACCATCGGGTTCTGGACGGGCGGTCTCTATTGGGAATGGTATGTCCCGTCTATTGTAGTGCTCTACCTATTTGCCCCCTTCCTGAAGAAAATGATTGACAACAGGCAGTTGTTCCTGATGGTTTGCCTGGCCATTGCCATCTTAGGTGTTTCCTACTTCTTGGTAGCAAAAGAGATTGTAGACGCAAAGGAACCGCACTTCTTCCTGCTTTATCGCATCCCGACATTCATGTTAGGAATGACGTGCGCCTATTGGGCGAAGCGGGACATCGGTGCGAAATACTTCCTGATGATACTGCTGGCGGGTATTCCGTTCTTTGCCCTACTGTTTCCACACCACCACGAAATATACAACTACAAATACTTCTCCCTGGTTTTCCTGCTTCCGCTGTTCATCATCAGCTTCACCGCACTTGCAAAATACGTTCGTTTCCTGAGGTCTTTCCTGGCAGCCATTGGGAAAGCAAGTCTGGAAACGTATCTGATACAGGCCATCTTCTTTCATGCCATCGTCACAGGAGTACTCGTCATCGAACCAGCCTGGCATGATGCCGTCACGATACTCCTGATCATCGTTTCGTCATTACTCGGCATCCTTGTGCATTGGCTGATTGACAAGAGCGGAATTCTGCGATTGTTGTAGGTCACGGGCTATAACCTTTGCAACACACGCGTCAAGCCTTTCGTAGCCAAGACGGTTCAGGTGTACCCTGTCAGTCATGAACAGTTCTTGGTTGATAGCCGTTCCTTCTCCGTTCCAGTCGGCCATTGGGACATAGACAACACGTTCCATCAGGTGTTCCTCAAGAATCATTGCTCGTAAGGCTTCACAATACTCACGGTAACGATACATCCCGCAACGGGTCATGGTTGATCTCAGATAATCAGTCAACAAATCCTTCTTGGATTTACTCTTATATAAATGCCACAAATCCACATCAGGAATTTCTATGATTATAGGAGTAATCTTATGCTCAAAAAGAAAACTAAGTATCATACGATAATGTGCACAAAATTGTTTAGTTCCTAGATTAGCTGCAGCATCATTAATACCTGCTGATATGATACAATAATCTGGAAGTTTCTGAAACAACGTTTTTGTCCCGTCTCCGTCAGACTCGAACATCAGCTGGTAGATACCTTTACTCTTTGCACCTCCTTTTCCTTTAGAAATCACCTTTACTGGTTGTGAAACTCTCTTTTTTAATTCCGAACTTAAGAATGTGTCCATTTGTAACCCGTGATGAATACCAGCCCAACTATCACCTATCATAATAACTCGAAGTGTATCATCACTTTTTTCAGGTATTTCATAAGACTTTAGAGGCTGAGCTATTGACCAGAAGTGTCTCCATCGGGAATAATAATAACCATATATAACACCCAAAGACAATAACACAACTAGGAGAAAAATGATTAATTTACGAAACATAAACTATTTTGCTCAGGATTTTATTTTTATGTATTAAAATAGAAACCATCCAACCACCTATTAGTGCCAAGAGAATTTCAAACACCCCCGCGAAATAACCGAGTTCCATATCTGGAAATACCCAACGATATACATCTTTTGCTAATACAATAAATGCTATTTCTATACTGAAGATCGTCAACGAATGCCGACCTAATGCCGTAAACAATCTTCCAACAAGCGTTCCTTGAAGATACCTGGAAGCCCAAAGAACTATGAAACTACCAAAAACTGCCAAAACAAAATAAATCAACACTGAAGATCCATACATTCTAGCGGAAAGATTCATTTCACCGCCAACATACTGAAGGCATATATATATACCTATTAGTAATATGACTATCCAGACATTTGTTTTTATTAACTCATGCTTTCGAGATTCCATACCAGCATACATTACCAAGGCCGTCAACGGCGCTGTGTCAAGACTCCACGGCAACAAAATAGGGCAAAGGGTAAATATATATGCCAATAGGGCATAAAATACCATTATTGCATATTTATATCGTTCATTATAGGTTATCAGAGAAAAAAAGAAATACGTAGTTATCATTGATGTAAGAAACCACATGGGATAATTACCTGAAGTCAAGAACCTTATATTAGGAGTGACGCCCAGTGGATACAAGCAATATCTTGAATACAGCATACCTACAAATTCACGTAATGAAAAACTCCAAAACACCAAAAACAAAACAAAATTAAAGAACAAATATGGTACAAACAATTTAACGAATCTATTTTTCATTGATTTTAGAAAGGTGTCTCTTTGTGAATAAGTATAACCAGAGCAGAAATAAAATATTGGCACAAACATGCCCATAAACAGCCACATCAAATCTAAAGCATGAGTATGAGAACAAACGACCAACACAATTCCAATACCCTTAGCTATATCAACATATTCTAATCGCTCTTTCATAATTATAGATTATAAACCGCAATTCAACAAATCAAATTGACAACACCAATTATGCAATGGGAGTTCTTTCTCATTAATTCCAATCGTTAACTTTTCTCCCTGTGAATCACGGAGATTTCCTCTTGGTCCATTGATTCTTCCACCTTTCAAATACTCACCATTAACCGCATAACGGACCTTACATCCTATTGGGGATTCATTACATGTAAGAACAACACTATTACCTTCTATACTAACAGATGATATGATATCAGAATTATCTTTGTTTATCACATTAAATCCATAATGAGGTGCCTTCCTAACCTGTATCGTATCAAAACATAACGGTGGAGAAGGAACATTGAAAAGAATCTCCACATTATTTGCAGAACAACTGATTTCTAGAGGAACAAGTCCGATTCTGCGCTTTTGGTGATGAAGAATACCTAATGCAGATTGTGCTGCCAAACCTCCAATACTTTTTTGACCTTCAGCATCTATATGAATATTCTCGTTGACAAAATTATATGGATAAACGGGGCCACTCGCCCATATTAAACTGTCATCCCTTATCATTTCCATTTGAATGGTCGGAGTCTGGGATTCTATGGTATTGTAATAATTCTCCTTATAACGCGTTCCTTTGGTAACTGCATTGGTCTGATAACAAATAATACGAATATCTTCTGATTGTCGAGTAACTGCCTTAATATCTGTATTGAGATTCTTGTACATTTGTTGGAATAGTTTTTTATAATCCGTATTGGGATAATCAGCGATATCCGACTCTCCTTGCATCCAACAGACTGCAGGTACAATAAAAGTCCATCCTCTCTTTTCTGCTTCTTGATAGGCATGTTTTATCTCACCAATAAATTTTAAGTATGGAGCGGCTGGTTTCATTAACTGAGTGATGGTCTTCATGCCATGCCCACCAGGAAAAATACAAATCAATGTATCTTCACCCAATTGCGGAACCATTTTCTCAGCCATACCATATACAGAGAGTTCAAAAGCTTTCTTATCGTAATGTAGCAGTCTCTTGACATTTTGTTTGAATCTACTGCTATGATCAAAATATCCAAAAGCATAATCCATATTCTCTGTAACAATTCTATCATTATACTTTAGTCGCAGAGAATCAAAATCAGTTATTCGTACCGCCTCTTCCCCCAGAGCAAGGCTTTGACCATAAACAGGAATACATACGACAACCTTATGGCCATAGTCCTTTTTGTTTATCTCATGATAAACTATTGCCAAGAGACATATCATAACCACCACAATAACAAAATAATATTTACGTTTCATATTTAAGTACTATTAAATGCTATTTCCTCACAAAGGTAACGTTTTAATTCGACAATCCAATAAGAAATCCCTTTTTTTTCGTTAAATAATGACAAATATTTATTAACATCTAAATATATTACTGGTATTATTACTAAATTTGCAAAAAATAAGACTTATGAAAATTGCGGTTCTTACATCAGGCATTTTATCCGTTCCTGCCGTACAGGGAGGGGCCGTAGAGAATCTTGTAGATTTCTATCTGGAATATAACGAGCTACACCAAATACACGATATCACCGTGTATAGTGTGTGGCATCCCGATGTTAAGAAGCATCCAGCACTGCTATCAGAAGTCAATCACTACAAATATATTAAAATGAATGGATGGTGGAACAAATTAAGGAAGAAATTCTACCAAAAGACACACGACAAAGAATATTACCATTACAGCATTGAATATTTCCTGCATGAGGTCATCAAGGACATACGTAAGCAACATTACGATGTCATCATTTTAGAGAATCGCCCAGGTTACGCTCTCAAGCTGGAAGAAATAACTGATGCCAAACTGATATACCATCTTCATAATGAGAAGTTAGATAAAAAGGCGGTTCATGCTCAAAAGATCTATGATGCAGCAACTCTGATTTTAACGGTGTCAGACTATATAAAAAAATGTGTTCAAACGATTAATAATAAAGACTGCAAGACAAAAACAATTCATAATGGCATTAACCTTGCCGTTTTCAATATCAATGCCATGAATAATCGTTCTGCGTTAGGACTTCAAGATGAGGACTTCGTTCTCGTTTTTAGTGGAAGGGTAAATCGCGAAAAAGGCATTATGGAACTGATTGAAGCCATGAATTTACTAGAGGAGCATCAAAATATCAAACTAATGGTAATAGGTAGCACCTTCTATGGCAATGATACAAATGAAAACGCATTTACAACAGAACTGAAGGCAAAAGCCGAACCCCTACAAGAACGCATCATATTTACGGGCTTTCTTCCCTACTCCAACATTCCAGATTATCTTCGAATGGCAGATGTGGCTGTCATCCCCTCCGTATGGGATGACCCATTCCCAACAACAGTTCTTGAAGCTCAAGCGATGGGGTTACCAATCATTACCACCCGTCGCGGTGGAATTCCAGAAGAAGTTACTGAGAAAAATGCTATTTTGCTTGATACTGATGAACACTTTGTCGAGAGTCTTGCTGCCGCCATCTTAGATCTTTATAATCATCCAGAGGAACGGGAACAAATGGCAGCTGCAGGTCTTGAACGAGCCAAACTATTCGACAAAGAGACATACGCCAAGAATTTCTTCAAGGCATTGGAGGGAATCTAAATCTACTGGTTTTCCGTTAAATAACACCAAAAATCAAGTAGAAAGACACTTTATTACGAATATAATTATTATATTTGCAATAAAAATGTAAGGAACGATGAATAATATAGCTGTAACTTACCAAAACTGAAAATGGTTATCGTATTTACGACTTTTTCTTTTCAGAATGGTTAGCAACAGTCTATTAAACTTTTTTTAGGGCATTAGAGGGAATATAAACTGCTAAGGCAAATTATTTTTTTTGAATTTTATTGCAACAGATTTGTCGTACAACTTTTGTATCATATATGAAAGAGCAATGATAACAGGGAAAACAAGACCTACCATATACAACCATTTAACAGAGGTATCCGTCGGATTCCATATTCTCTCTGCTCCCCAATAAAAGAACCGATGGAACATATAACTGCTCATACTGGCATAACTAACTACATTTATTAATCGACATACAAGCAACCTAAGACCATTCTGTCGATGGTTAAGATTGTCAAAAAGCAGTCTGGCAACACCTTCGCATATAAATAGAATCACAAAAACACCTGCTGCTCCGACTGCCATTTGATATGATGGTCGGAAAATGAATGAGTAATAGATGGAAACTCCCATCAAAAGAACAAATACCACAACGGCAAGGGTCTTGATGGTAGTCCCATATGAAGTATTGAACTTCCAATCGAAACAAGATGCAGATATCACTCCGACAAAATAGAAGAACACATTGAAAACAAAGCGATTATCTATAGAAGGAAACAAGAAACGGGCAATAAGAAGTAAAGCAAAAAGGAATAGACAACCAGTGACTCGCCATCTCAACTCATGTCTGGAAATCAAGGGTGTTATTAGATAGCACCATAAAATAACAGGTATATAATACAAAGTCATAGGTTTCGGATTGACAAAAGGAGAAATACATAACAGACCATTCCATGTGGCATCTGCATTATTAAAATCTATTAGCCACAACAAAATGGAAGAAGCCACAAATAACGGGACTATCCTCAATATACGCTTTTTGTAGAAAGTCCATACGACAACATTCCCATATTGTCCAAAACAATACTTTTTCCCCAATAGATAACCAGAAACAAAAGTAAACAATCCAAGACTAGCATGGGCAATAGCGACACATGCTGGATATATAATTGTCATCTGCTCCTGAGGATAAATATACCCATAAAGATGAAAACACGCAACAAGATAGGTCATACAAACAACTCGGACAACATCAAATCTATATTCTCTCATATCTTAACACTACTATTAATTCCTTACTATTATTACCGATTTCTACTTCTAAGCCAATCTGACAGATCATCCAACATCTGTTGATGATAATTAAATGAAGGCAAATACCCCCAACCATGCCCTCCAGAAGGATATACTTGAAGCGTAACAGGACGGTGCATAGCACACATCTCATCATAAAAACAGATAGAATTCTGAGGATTCACTTTGGGATCATCGATTGACAGAGCGATATAAGCAGGAGGTGTCAGATCTGACACATATAGCTCATTACTGTATCGGTTCTCTAAATCCTCAGAAGCATCCTTCCCCAGCAGATGATCATGTGAACCCTGATGGGTCATCTCTTTTTTCATAGAAATGACAGGATAGAATAGGATACCGAAGTCTGGGCGGACTGAAGCGCTGTCACTCACCATTAAGGTTGAGGCCAGATGTCCTCCTGCAGAAAAACCCATAACACCGACGTTATTCTCATAATAGCCCCATTCCTCTGCAAGTTTCCTCATTAGTTTGACGGCATCGGCCGCATCAGTCATAGGAATCTGAGGGTCGTGGTTCGGCAACCTATATTCTAACATAGCCACTGTGAATCCTTGACAATAAAAGAACGGGAACCATAGATAGCCCTCATTCCATTTTGACAAATATCTATACCCCCCACCAGGACATAATATGACAGCACCATGTGTCTGATTATTCTTGGGGGCAGGCAAAACATGTAATACTGCACCATGTGGCAACTGAACACGAATGATTGATTTTTCGACCACGATAACACTCAACACGATGATGGTGAGTATTATAACGGATATATAAATAATTATCTTTTTCATATTTCAACACTAAACCGAATTATCCTCCAATCGTCCATTTCAGCCGCTTATACTTATTAAATATGTATGACAACAGCAACGGAGGGAAGAAACCGATTGGGAACAACACAAATGGTCCTATCATCCAATGCACTTCAAACCATTGATGCAATACAGGTGTCGTGAATACCAAGTCCATAGCAATCTGGTTAAAAATGTAAAGCCCCATACTGAGTTGCTCTATAGTCTGCACAACCCGCTGAGTACGGTCTGACATCAGACCTTTACTCAAAATAATCAGCATTTCGACACAAATGACGTACACCAGGACAGTCCTAATTAGCAGAACAAGAGTGTAAGGTAATGGAATGGGATACCAAACGAAGACAAACAAACCTAATATGACGAAAGGCAACGTTATATAAGACCAGTTAGGCAGCATCCATCCCACACGCAATTTTGCACAAACATAGCCTACCATGAAGGCGGGGAAATAGTACAATATCTTATTGATACAAAGGAACTGACCGTCATAAACAAACTTTGAAAAAACAAGCCCAAGCAAATAGCCTATGACAATCAGAGATATGCCTAATTTACCAGTAAACTTAACCCTTTGAGCATTCAACAGCTGAAGAATAACAGTAAGCGTAAATACACCGAACAGCATGAGTAGGAACCACAGGTGGCCAATACCATAAAACAGCTTTGTCCATGTATTCCAAGGCCACACAATGGCCATTGGAATGCCCCAAAAAAAATAGGGTATCAACAGACGTCTTGCCTTAATACGAATCACATCCGATGGATGACGGTACTTATTCCTATATATATACAGATAGCCATACAAATAACCGGAAATGAAAACAAACATATTCAAGTCTATCACGTTGAGGAAATATGACACATTGTGCCAGAAAGGTATATCTATTGCATTCACCTTTGCCCATCTGCCATTATAAAAGCATAAACTATGAAAGGCGACTATCATGGTCATTGCCAAAACACGCATGATAGATATTTCT
The DNA here is from genome assembly GCA_902774925.1 of uncultured Prevotellaceae bacterium. Lineage (GTDB taxonomy): Bacteria > Bacteroidota > Bacteroidia > Bacteroidales > Bacteroidaceae > Prevotella. Next base: position 74,174 of record CACYKE010000004.1, read on the forward strand.
TCAAATCTTTTAGGTTTTTCCATAATAAACTATAGTTTTCTATTTGGAGATGGGTAAATTTATCTTCTTGTTATAATCATTGATAATATCAGACACGATACAAGAGTCTAAAATGTGGTAACCTTGATAGTTCAGGTGGACATGATCCCGCAAATATATCTTTTCTGAATATTGATGGTTTTGTGGAATCCAGTGGTCAGCAGGAATAAACAAGACACTATCGCCAAGGCCTGTATCTTTTAACATCTTCCTGAGTCCATCGCGAAATGGGGTGATATCATCTTCCACCACACCAGTAAAATAAGAGTATATGCGATAAAGAAATCTTTGGCGTTTCCTGTGCGTGTCCAACCAATTCCCCATCTCAAAATCAGGTATTTCCATTACGACAGGGCGAATCTTATTGGCAAGCAGCAGTCTGATTATCAAACGGTAGTTTCCTGTATAATAGGATACAGGACGCTTTTTCCATGCATCGTTGATTCCAGCCATAATGACACAATAGTCTGGATGTTCTTCCAATAAGGGTTGTGTGCAGATGTCATGCATCCATGAATATTCCTGAGTATGACTTCTGAACATATAATAATATACGTCTTTCGACTTTGCGCCACCCTTTCCCCTAGTCATACATTTAATGGGCTGGGCGGTCATTTTCCTACCATACTGTTCAAAGAGGGTATCGCACTCAAGATTCATGTGATATTCTGCCCAGCTGTCGCCAATCACTGCTATTCGCAAAGTATCATCATTGGGACGGGGACCAACATCATAGAACGGCAACTCATCAGCCACACAAAACTCACTATCGATAAACAAATAGGCTTTGTAGCCCAGATAACCAAGCACGGCAAGAAGAACCAATGACCACCACAGCCATTTGAGTCTTCTGATCCTGACGAGGATTCTATTTACCGTGAAAAGTTCCATGAGCGATTCTATTTAATTCATCGATTATCTTTGAGACGTTCGTATTTCACACCGAAAAGATAATGCCCCAAGAAAGGACTGAGGCGGATCACGTAACTTGCCAAGAGACAAAGTGCCAATATGACAAGCGAGACACCCATGATCACTATGAATTCCAGGAACTGGCTATCGAAAGCCTTTAGCTGACTGGTATAAGCTATGAGGAAGCGGGGCAAGAAGAAAAAGTGCAACAGATAAATATCCAATGTTCGCGTGCCTACATATTGCAGGGGTTTAGAAAGACGCAATCTCATGAGCCACGAGGCTGAGAGACGGAAGATCGTGAATACCATCCACATACCTGTAATGCCACCGATATAGAATCGCAGCATCTCAAACCACATATTGGCGAAATGTGGTGTGGAGGCTACTATGAAGAAAGCGACCGTAATGAGCAAAAACACAACAGGTTTATTGGTCCAACGGATAAATGAGTCAAAATGCCTCCTCACCCAAGTGCCTATATAAAAGAACAAGAAGAAGCGCCAGAGGGTAACACTCAGGAAACCGAGTAAATTGACGCCCCATGACTGAATGCCGGTGGCAGAAACCTGAAGACTATGATAATAACTGGAACAGCAGAAGGAACCGATTGTAATCATCAACGCCACCCAAGGAGTCCACTTTTTCCCCAGTCGCACTATCAGCATATACAAGATAAAGAACTCAAAGAGCACAAAGGTAAACCAATAGCCTCCTTTCAAGGTCCCCAATTGATGGAAAAAGAACGGCGGAGGTGCCAAAAGAAGCAGGAAGATAAACGTAGGCAGCAGCTGCACCATCATCTTATGCCGGGCAACAGTCTTGAACGGCCGTTGCGCAATAGGTTCAAACAGCCAACCGCTGATAAAGAAAAAGCACGGCATGCGAAACAGGATAAACACGGCATTATAGCCCATTCTATCATCACCCAAGCAGAAATGACAGACATGTGCGAATATCACGAGAATCATCGTGAATCCCCGCATGGCATCAATATATCCTATTCGCTTGCTCATACTTTTGCAAAGGTACAACTAAAACAAGAAAAAAACAAATAATTAAGATAAATATTACTTTTCCGCTAGCCAATATTCCATATGTTTGGTTGTGCGCTTGCTTTTGAAGTTGAACTGGACGTCGTTCAGCGCATTGCCTATCTTTTGGAAGGATGTCTCTGGGTCGAAGTTAGGATAGCGACTGGCAAGCAACTGACTGATGTCGCCCAGACTCCACCACTTGGCCAGCTCCGTTTCCCTAGGTCTGCGGAAAGTTTCTCCAATCATCTCTACTAGGTCGTTCAGCTTTTGGAAGGGCTCATTTTCCGCTATCAGCGTGTTGATTTCCTCATTGTTCAGCCAGAAACGATCGCCATGATTAAACAGATATAGCACCTGAGCAAAGAGTTGTTCGTGATACAGGTTATCTTCGAAATTGATGTTACCCGTAACGCCCACACAGACGAAACGACGACTTCCCGTAGGGTCAACGAGGGGTTTCAGTTGATTGGTTGTACCAATAAAAGAGGTATATCGACGATACTGCTTGATGGTCTTGCCGTAGGGCGGGCGGAACTTGACGTCGCTCGACGACAACAGATACTTTAGCACGATTTGCTGCGATGAGGTGGTCTTGTCGAACTCATCAATATTAATCAAAGCAAACGACGTGAGTGCGATGTTCAGGTCAAACTCGTTCTTGAAATTGATTTTGTCGTTGTAGTAGTCGCGCAGTTCTGGAGGCAGGATAATCTTACAGAATCGCGTCTTACCACACCCCTGTCGACCAATCAACAATGGCGTTAACGCATTGCCTGTCAGCTGTTTATCGCTCTCGCGCCATTGTGCCACCATGCCTACGAGCCAGAACCTAAGATATTTCTCCCAATGGGGCTGATTCGTGGGAACTCGCTGTGCAAGGTCAACGATGTAATCGTGTCCGTCCCATTTAGGCAACTTATCGAGCCAGGTGTTTACGGGGTCGTACTGCTCAATGCGCGTCGAATCGATAAAACGGTTCACATTCCGATCCCATGCCTTCAGACCTAACTCTGTGGCTCTCAACGTCATATCGTTTCGAACCTCTTCCGTAAGGGGTTTGAATCGCTGGTCGTCCGAGAACTTCTCACGATACTCAGCCACACCCGTCAGCAGGTTCTTACGCAGTTCAAAATTCGAGTTGAGGAAAATCTCCGTCTTCATAGCCTGAATCGTATCTTCAGGCACACTTTTCAGTGGACGAATCTTGTGTTTCTCGCGATAATCGGCCTGTTCAGTCACGCTATAGACTGTCTGGAAAATCATTTCCACCAGCTGCTTGTCACGATTCAGTACTGGGTGCAGCATGGTCAACCCTTGTGCGTGGGCCTTGGGAATGCCCTGATCCAGACACATCGCTGCAATCTGCATCAACAGCGTAGCCTCCTTATTTTCATCGGGTAGTTCGAAATAACGCCCCATCACCGTATCGACAATAAATGTCCAGTTCAGCTGGTAGGTTCGAGTGACGGTACGACCAGGCATCAAGCGATCCTCTTCACGGCTAATTTCAACAGGTTGAGGAAGTTCGTGACTTTCTGTATCCGCATAGAACGGACGAGCCTCAGGGTTGAACCACGCCTCAGGGTCGGCACTCATATACACCGTACGGTCCAATCGCGGTTCAAGGAACTGGATATCGAAACCGAACTGATTCTGATAGGCCCTTCGTGCCGTATGATATAAATTAAGGTGGAACTGGCGGATGTCAGCCTCAGCCATTGGCAAATTCTTCCCTCCTAGGGATGGATTGAGAGTGGCTCCAAACAGCTCACCTCTGCACACAATCTTCACGCTTCTGCCTGAACCTCCTAGAAAACACAGCATGGTTTCAGGCAGTTTCTTAGCCAACTCCCTGATTTCCACTGCCTTCTCGTAAGTGGGCAAGTCGTTCACTTCGAGCACTACAAGGCCGTTATATGCCATCATCTGCCATTGCCCGTTGCGATTCATGTAGTCGGCAGCAAAACAGATTCTGGGCAGCCGGATGCCACGTGCCAATTGTGTTGAAATTTGTCCGTCTGCCAGTCTGTGTGGATTCATCAGATGATATAACTCGCGAGTATGCCTTACCATTTTCTCAATCATGCCAGATTTAATAGCATTCGCCATAGCAACGATTTCCACGCGATTGATGACCTCTTTCTTTCTAACTCTTTTCAGTAATGTAACCTTCATATCAATTTTGTTCTTAGTTATTATTCAATTATTGCCTGCAAAGATACTAAATTATTGTGTCATTTCCAAATGAATAGCAAAAAAAATAGTAAAAGGCCTACATACCTACATAATATCTTCAAAAATCATAATAAATTAATAGAATTTTTTAAGAAATAAGCATACACATACATACATATAACATACACAATACCTACACAAAATCGTTTCTATTTAGCCAAAGTATATTTATATTCAAGCCTCCAATGACCCATAAAGGACTTAGCAGAAATGAATCAACATGTTTGCAAGTTTTCTCATTAATATTTCATTCTAAATTCTCTAGAGAATTATTTACTATTAAGCCTACCAGCAATCACTCATCAGTAAGGTAATCTACAAATTCTCTAGAGAATTTTTAAAGGATATTATTGTACGCATCATCTAACATCCATTACAGAGTTTGTTAAACAAGGCTCCAAGTCCAGAGAAGGCAAATCACAACAACAAACTCCGAATATCTATGTATGAGCAATGTAGGATTTATGTATGTAATATGTATGTCATAAATTATATAATATCCTTATTATTAAATAGTTGAGTAAAAATAATGTATGTATGTAAGCTGAAATAAAAATTAGACTTCAAGATTCTCTTTCAAATATTGAAGAATCGACTTTTTTCGATTAAAATTTGCACGATTCTCGAGAAAATATTGTATCTTTGCTCTCGATAATCGCACTTATGTCATAGAATAACAACTCAAATGCATATATGAGATACAAAATCAAGAAAGAGACGAAGCCTACACTGCCCACCTTCGGCAAATACAAGGCAGTGGCTGTACACAACCAGACCATCAGTTCGGACCAAATTCTCAAGGAAGCTGCCCAGAATAATCCGTTAAGCAAGGGGGCATTCATTGCTGCCGCATCGCGACTAGCTGAAGTCATCAACCGCCATCTGCGTGAAGGCGACAAGGTGCGGCTGCAGGACTGGGGACTGATGAAACTCGAAATCGAAAGCATGAAAGTCGACGATCCCAAGGATTTCCGCGCCACGAAACACATCCGCGGCGTCCGCCTCCACTTCCTCCCCGAAAGCTACGAAGGCACCCAGGCCCTCTACGAAGGCATCACCTTCGAAAAGGACAAGATATGAGATGTTAGCAGATATTCTCATATATCTGATTATCATATTTACAACAATAAATTTGGAGAATTCGATGATTGTTTGTATTTTTGCAAAATAATATCATCTTATGCAAAGAATTAACTGGATCGATTGGGCGAAGGCACTGGCGGCATGTACAGTGGTTTTTGTCCATTTGCCCCAATCACAAGAGTGGTTCTATCACAGATATATACAAGCGGTCATCATCGTTATCTTCTTCTTCATATCAGGCTACCTGAAGAAAGATCGAGGGAGCGCCAAAGAGAATTGGAAAAAATATGGATACGGATTGATTATACCCTATATATTATATAATGCAATTATCTATCCCTACTGGCTGCTGAAATATTATCTCACACATCATGCCATGCCTGACATCTTTGCCGCCATGCGACCTGTAATCGGTACCTTGTTACTCCAACATGAAAGCAGTATTGCCGAACCATTAGACGGTCCCCTTTGGTATCTGCCAGCCATCCTGATTATGCATATAATCATTGATTTATGCAGAAAAACCAAGCACCAGCACCTCATCATGATTACGCTCTGCATTATCTCATTTTTCCTCTATGCTGCCAACAAATACTGGTATTTCGCACCCAACCTGACACCAATGGGCATAATGCGCAACCTACCCTACTATTATTTAGGATATGTCATGGGGCAGCACCAACTTTTCAGAGAGAACAATTTCTGGCGCGATTTCATTGGCTGCATCTTATGTTTCTCTGCCAGCATATTTCTTTTTGCCTGGCATTTACACGCCTACTATGCAGGTCAACACCTGCTACACATCGTGCTCTTCTACCCTGTCAACATTGGTTTCCTCTTTGGCGTACTGTATGGTTGCAAATGTCTGAATTCTATTCATTCTAAGGTTATCATAAACCTATCTATAGGCACCCTAGTTGTCGTCGGTCTACACATTGTACTGATTACTATCGCCAACTATGCCTTCGAGCATCTCCTACAACTAAACGGCACAATATGCTATCACTGGTATGAGGCCCTGCCTGTAACCCTTATCATCGTAGCCCTCCTCTACCCCATCATCCTATGGGGTAAACGTCACGCCCCCATGATTGTTGGCAGAAAGGGTCTTTCCACGGATTTTATATAAAAAAAATGGAGGATTTATTTGTTTCTTTAGTTTGATTTTTGTACTTTTGCAGAATGAAACAACTGAGCATTATCGTTCCTGTCTATAATGTAGAGAAATATAGGACCCTTTTTATCTATATCTAGGGATTGTCGTTTAATTCTTCTTGTATAGGTAGGCATGAGGCTTTGCCCTTGACAGTTTTTTGCACCAGCCTTGCCGTCATTGCGTTTTCTGCTGTCTTACCATCATTTTGGTGATGTTTTTGTCATTTTGGATGACCATTGACAGGGAGTTCTCTGCGGAGGACTCCATTTCTTGATTGTCTGAGTTTTTTCTATGCAGCCTTTGCTTGTTCTTGTTCAGCCAGCCGCTCTGCCAAATGGACCACGTTCGCTGTATGGATGCCGAAGAAGATGTACAGGATCTCAGTTTTCTTCTTCCTTGCCTTGATCCGTCGCATGTCATAATGCTCCTTCTGAGTTCCAAATGAGCCTTCCATAGATGTAGCCCTGACCCTGGCAAGCTCCTGTCGGACATAGTCCTTGTCATTCTTCTCAGTAGTTGGGCGACCACGCTTGACAAACGATGTCTGGATGCCCAGCTCTTTGCAAAGGTTGCGATTGGCTGAACCGGCATACCCAGTATCGCCGCCAATCTTCTTCGCGTCTACCTTGAACAAGCGCTTGTGCATCTTGATGCAGTGTTCAAGCCTGGTTCCCTCGTTGAAGGCATTGAATGAAAGTTTCTCGATGAACGAGATGCCATCAACAAGGATATTGTTGCACTTGGCACCAAACTCCACGTTCTTCACTTCCTTGCCTCGGACAATAGGTCTCACATATGGTTTTGAAATACTCACAATTCTGTTTGGAACACTCTCTCTGGGGTTGTCTTTCTCAAAGTGATTTTTCTGCTGACGATACACCTTCGTGATGATTTCCATGAAGTTTTTCTCTTTGTCCGTCAGTGTTTCTTCCAACTCATGTTCGCGACAAACCTTTCGGATTTCCTGCAATATCTTCCCCAGCAGCTTTATCAGACGGCGGGTAATCTTCCGCTGCTGCGACTTGCTGTGCTTGCGCTGCTTCACATACGCCAGATTTGCCTTCTCCACATCAAGGTACTTCGTTCTCGGACGATGGATTCCAAGACGCTGGCACACCATTCACATTATTGAATATGCCTTCTCACAGCACTCCCACAACAGCTTCTGGTCCGTCGGATAGCGCATCTCGCTCTCATAGCACGTTGCATCCGTGTAGAATGTATCCAAGTCTTTCATGTATGGCTTCCATGCTTCTGCAAGTATGTCCTGCTGTTGCTGAATCTTCAGTTTGTCAGACAACTCCCCTGCAATGTCATCTATCAGCTTGTAGTTCGTCAGGGGACGCAATGGGTTGATGTAGATGTCGCAGAAAATCTGATAATGAACGTTACCGTTCAACTGTTCTAGCAGCTTCGGAGCACTCAGTCCAGTATGCATCTTCAGAAACATCAATGACACCTTGCCCTCAGGACTGAAAAATGGCTTAGGGCCACGTTTGCGTTCATACCGGTTACTCACCAAACCAAAGTTCACTGCCATCTCATGCAGGGGAAGAAGACGTTTCATGCGTCCAAGTTCACTGTTTTCGAACGTAATTCGAAAAAGATCATAAAAGTCGAGATCC
>CACYKE010000005.1 GCA_902774925.1 uncultured Prevotellaceae bacterium
CCTTTGTACCTATACAAAAGCATATAAAAACATGGAAAATTCTTACAGATTACCGGTTGCTTCCTATGGCCGCATGGAGCTGGCCCAGATTTATTTCCCCCATATCTGCGGGCGTGCTGCCTGGCGCAAGTTCAAGGACTGCATGGCGGAATACCCCGAGCTGGATCCATTGCGCACCCTCAGCCGCCGCACGTTCCTTCCGCTTGAGGTCGAGTGCATCTTCCGCAATTTGGGCGTCCCGACAATAAGAGCCTAGTATCACACAATAAGAGCCGCTTATCGCGCGATAAGTGGCTCTTATTTTCCATTAAGCGGCAGTTATTTGTAAGTACGAACTTTATTTCAATTTTCCAAATAATTCTCTGTTTTTTAGAAAACATCCCTCGTGTACGTACAGGAGGAATGAAAATGAAAAATGATACCTCACGTACGTACACAAGGAATGTTTCAGGTTTTTGGAGGTTGCTGTTTCGCATCCTGGGCCATCAGACGCGCCAGGGCCTCAATCTCCTCGGGCTTGCGGCGGACGGCCAGGTAGCCCGACATGCCGTTGACGGTCTTCTCCTCGAAGCCCAGGTCGGCAAAGGCGGCATCCACCTTGTCGGGATAGATCTTCGGTCCGACATTGTAGGATATGACCTGCAGTGCCATGGCGGTATCGACCAGTTCCCCGGACTCGTTCTCCGTCGGCTTGCGGAAATAGCGGAACACCAGCTGCTTCTCCAGGTTGGCCACGGCGAAGCGGCTGTTGCGGTCGTTCAGCCATTCTATCTCCACGTCCGAGAAATAGTACTGGTAGCCACCTTGCCAGAGGGCGTATGCCTGCGCGAAGATGTTGTCGTGGTCGAACGGAAAGTCCCACGGCGAGAGGATGCTCTCCACCTTGAACGGCAGCCAGCGGCGCGTGCCCGTCGGATCGTTCAGGAACTTCGGGTGGTTGCCCGTAGCACAAAACGACGCAATGTGCTTATGGTTCTCCATATAGCGCCCGTACGGCGGTCGGTAGCTGAAGATGGCCGTGGTGATGTCGGCCTTCAGCGAGTTCATCTCACCCTTCGTCATCGAGTCGAGCTCCTCGCAGGCTATCAGCCCGTACTGCGTCATGGCCGTATAGGCGTCCTTGTCCGATTTCTTTACGTTCGAACGGGGATAGTAGTAGCGGCGCAGCTGCGGGGGCAGCAGCAGTTTGAACCACGACGTCTTGTAGATGCCCTGGCGTCCGATGAATACCAGCACCGTCTGGTTGACGACATCCTCCGTCAGCCAGCCTGCAATCATCGCCACCAGCCACCGCTTCAGACAGTTGCAGAACGACTGCTGTTCACGCTCGCCGCCCTCCACCGTCACGCCGGCGGCGAGGATGGCGATATGGTCCGCCTTGCCGTCCCATGGCGGCAGGTGTTCCAGATAGTCGCGGAACGGGTGGAAGTCCGGCGAGAAGTCCGACTCTATCTCCTGGTGCAGGTGCCGCTCCGAGACATCCTTGATGCGCTGCATCCGCCGCCACAGCTTGTTGAACTCGTAGTCGGTGAATTCCTTCCAGGGCTCCAATCCCCGTGGGATATCGTCGGCAAACCAGCGTATCTCCATGCGGCTGGTGATGACGTTGCGGCGCAGTTCTACATGCTTAACGAGGTAGTCGTCAATCTCGTCGAGCGTCATGACTCGCTCCGCCCAGCTTGGTGTCCGCTCGCGCAGGCCCTCCGTATTCTTGTCCGCCCCGTCAATATCGGCAGACATGAACGGCATGGCAGCGTCGTCGTAGTACACGTCAGGGTCACGGCTCAGCGGTACGTCCTTCGTCGCCCCCACGCAGCTACGGTCCGCCTCGCCGCTCGACAGCCGGGCATAGTAGTCGGCAGCCCAGTGCTGCACGCGACCGTAGTAGCGCAGCTGCTTGTCGAGACTGTAGCCGTCATTCAGCTCGTACTTGTACGCCACGTAACATCCCCCGCTGCCGTCCGCATAGCATAACAGCGTGTGATTGTCCGCCGTAACAGCTTCCTGACGTGTGAGGTGGCGTATGTGCGCTATGCCTAATCCCGTCAGCCAGCGGATATGTTTCCGCATCACGCCGCCACTGACCACACTCGCCATCACCGCGAGCGGCTGATACCCCGTCGGCCAGGCATCGCCTCTTATCAGTTCCACCACTTCGTCCAGCGCCATCTGCCGCGGCGCCTTGTCCTTTGCATGCTGTAATATTGATACGTCCATAAATAACAACTTTAATTCCGCCGGCAAAGATACGGAATAAAAATAAGAAGTACCCCCTGTATACATGGTATAACCAGAGGGTACAACCTATTGGAAAACAGCTGGTATCTTATCCGAACAATTCCTTCAATTCATCCTGAAAATCGGAAGTCTGTTGCTGACCGAAAGCTAAATAAAAGTCTTTGTGCATATTACGGCGGTGCCAGAGGGCCTCGAACACCTTCCACTTCTCCTTGATATCCAGGCGCTCGGCCATCGCGTCGGCCAGGAGTGCCGCCTGTGTACGCGAAATCAGGGGCTGGTAGTGCTCGTTTACGTAGCCGGCCTGCTGGGCTTTCCGCCAGAGGATCATGGCCTCGTCGGTGGCAAGTTCGTCGGGCAGGCTCTTTGACATTTCAGAGCTATCTACTCCCCTCGCCTTTTGGAGAGGGGATGGGGGTGAGGCTATGTATTGTTTATCCACATGCTGGGCACCGGGGGAGACATATACTACTTCGATGTGGCTGCCAAAGTTTGTCAAGTCTGCCTGACGCAGCCATTCAGGCAGACGATCCATAAAGCCTAAAGCTTCGTCGTCGGTAATGTTCATAATAATTCCTTTTTCTATAAGATTAAACAATAAAGTTGTTTCGAGAAAAAGGAGGACGTGGGTTGTTTGGTTGAAGTACTACACATTCTTACGGGCCTTGTGCTACCAACCCTATTCAAAATGTTGTACCACCAAAGCCCACCCCTCCGTAGAGGCGTGGACTGGCAGTCATTTGCTTTTGAATAGTTCACGGTAGCATTTCGTAAGAATAGTAAAAGCTGCGACTGTCTTGTCTCTTATGTCTAATCTGAGTGCAAAATTACTCGAAATCTTTTACACTCCCAAACTTTTTACGATATTTTTATGGACTCATTGATATTTATTCGTTGTAATCTAATTACTTTATTAATGGATTCCGGAGATTTCTATGATAGTTATGATAATAAACATAAATATGCACGCAGCATCCGAAAATAAGCAATGACGTGATTAAAGCAGTGAAGACAAAAGGACTCAACATTTTTCCTGTATGTAGGTAATAGAGTGATGCAGAAATCCCAGAACCTATTGCAATACCTATAATATACCTAAGTATACTTATGACTAGTTTTTTCATAACAATCAAGCATTTTTATTTCCAATGAAGTTCTTCGCTCCAATAAACAAAACTGTACCAAGCTACACAAAAGCCAGAAATTAAGTGTCCCTTTTCAAAACTCACGGCCAGTCAGGGTCTCTCGTTGATCAGTGGGTCTGACTCTCAGTGCTCAGGTGAATGATGCTCCATGTAAGTGCAATATCAGCCAGCTCTTCTCTTGACAATTGTTTATTGGCTAAGATGTCATCTAATGAAAGAGTCTTTATTTGGCTGATTATCTTCCGATAATTTTCGCTTCGTGTTTTTTCTACGAATTTTTCTTTTGCCTTTTTGTCATCACTTATCATTAACCTCATGGCCTCTTTGGTATTTTTATCAATCTCCTCTCTGTTCGTACCACTCCATAGATTATATTTTATGGAGAATTTCCTCCGTTCAACTATGTATACTTTCATCAAAGAGTCTGCCTTCTCATTGGAGGAACCTAGGTCTTTGTAAGTACGAGTAGCTAGTTGTCTTAACAGGCACAGATCCCGCAGGTCTCTTTTAAAGTTATCTTCTATGGAGTCCTGCTCCTCTTGGATAATACCATCTGCTCTGCAAAGTGTATTATTTGCCGTGATTGGTGTCACGGCAAATAATACGAGAGCAATTAATCCTAATCTAATACAATGTTTCATAAATATTATCGGGAATTAAACTAATGTGTCCAGTTCGCATTCTTTTTACAAGTTGTCATGTCCTTATCAGCATTCATATAGCAATAATCCTGCTCAATAATTGCTAAACTCAATAGTACTTGCGCTTCTTCATCCTGCCCCATTAATTGTGCATCAAGAACATCGGCTACAGTTGCAAAAAACTGTTTATCACAACAATTTATGGCTTGTCTAAAGATCTCTTCACATTGTTCTACAGTATATGTTGTCATTAGGGGATTATCACCAGGTGTAGCTGGCATGTCATCAAAAGGAGTTTCATATGAAGCATTTGTTAAAGAGTTCTCCTTTAGAGTCTGGTGCATTACAAGGCTTACCTTCTCATTCCTTTTAAGATTCGGGTTTTGTATAATGCTTGCTATAGATAGTTGTTTGTTATCACAAATGATTTGCATTAAACTTTTTTTGTATTCTGAAGTTTTACACTTATCTATATATTTCCAAAAAAGGTCATCGTCCAAAGCCATCTGCTCAAATTCTTCATCGGTGGCGTGCATCCTTCCTGTTTCTTCTTCTGTAAGGTCAGCCATGATGTCATATTGAGCCACCAGTTCCTGGTATTCTTGGCTAAGCTGTTCTGCATAAACTGAGATATAGACAGAATCTCCCACAGCTCCGCGAGTGATGATAGGCTGAACTTGGGATAGTTTGCGAAGCCCATCTAAAAATCCTTCATCCATACTAAGGGAAGTCTGCTCCTTCATTGTGACTTCGTTTTCATTAGAACAGCCCGTGAATACGGATACCAACACTACTACAGCAATAATTGCACCTGCCACACACATGGCACTTCTTAAGTTCTTCATAAATTTCTTAAATTTTAATTCTATAATTACTTATTGTATTTTACCTTTAATCTTTAGTATAGTTGGCTTAATGCCTAATCCATAAACCAACACTGTTTTTTGGAAATATCCGCTGACTTTATTTACGTTAATTGTAACCTTAATATTCCCCGTTTCTTGGATGTTTATGGGGTGTGTAGGATATTCGATTTTAATGCAGCCACACGTTCTCTTTACGTCCATAATCGTGACAATGTTTCCAGTCTGGTTGTGAAAAACGAAATTTGCCGTGACCTGATTCGAATTAGGCTTTATACAACCCAAATCAATTATCGTTTTCTCAAAGAAATGCTTTGTGTCATAAATGCCTGCATAAGAGAAAAAAGAATTAAGAAGAAGGAACGTCAACAGAATATTCCTCATTGTAATTGAGCTTTAATTTGTTGCTATACCTATTTATCTATAATATAATCCAGCCTGTAAAGTGCCAGTAGCCCATGACGAGCTCAATCTTATAGTCGCCTGAGAGAGTAGAAGGCAGGACTACTTGCGTCTGAGCAGAGTAGACCGTTGTCGTATAGACCACATTGTCATCCTCATCCTTAATATTAAGGACATACTCAGGATGATTGGCCTCAAACAACAGCGTGTAGTCATCGATATAGACCTTTGGAGCTGTGATTGGGGTTTTGGGCTGACCATTACCAATAGGTTGGATGTCATCAAAACTGACTGTGAAAGGAATGGGATCCCATGCCATTGCACTAACGTTCATCAATAGAATGAACAGACTTGAAAATAATAACTTCTTCATAACTTTGCTGTTTTAAAGTTTTTACGGGGCAAAGATATGAAGAGTTTTTAATTTGACCATAGGAAAAATGAAATAAGACTTTAGCGAAAATTTAGTTTTCGCTGCAAGTGCCTCATATTGAAAAGGATATAAATTTGTTTAGTAAAAGTTTAATTTGGCTGTTTTTAGTAAAGTTCGTTGAGTTTCTCTATTAATTCTGTAGCACCGCCTTTATCTATTTTGAAAATGCTAAGAAGGAGTTTAGTGCAAATTTGGGATATTCTTCCTTGACTTAGCCCTAATAGATTACTAACTTCCTTAGATTTAATTCCCAGACGGAATAGCACACAGACATTGAAGTCGTTATTGTTAATTTTATATTGTTTAGATAATAATAGATTATTGAACTCTGGCAGATTCTCAAGAACAAACTTACGACATTCACGCAATTCCTCAACAGTTAGCTTCTTACAGGTGTTTTTCAATATTTTATTGCAAATATCTGACTCTAAAATACGTTTGTCAATTTCAGCATGGTCTAATAGATTTTTCTTCCTTTGCTCTTGAAGTATAACATTTTGTTCTTCATATAATGATTCTTTTATGGCAATCAGTTCGTTATATTCTTCAGCATGAGACCTAAGCTGTAGGAGTTCTGACTGTGTCTGTTCCAACTGCTCAAGATTTTGGATATATTGTACTTGCCTTCTTTTTCTATCTAAATACATTTTGCGAATGATATAAATTGCTAAAAGCGTAACCACAAAGAGTATTGTTATGCTAAGCTGGCGTTTCGACTTTTCACTTGAAGCTCTTTCTTGTTCTCGCCTTGCAATTTCTTGATGACGTGTATAATCATATAGAGCTTGCATTCGCTCGACTTCTTTCGTTGATCTTTGAGCATAGACAGAATCAAGCATAGTATAGGCATAAATGGCATATTTAGCAGCAGAATCAGGCTTGTGTATTTTATGATAAAGAAGTGCCAATCCGTTTGCAGCAGAATTTTGGTTACCCAAATCACTACCATTACGCAACTCTTTTCGGAAATAATATTCTGCTGAATCCAAGTTTTCTGTATAAAGGAAATAGAGGCCTTTTGTTTTATAATAGATTTCACGACCAGCCTCAATGTTTCCGTGTGAATCAAATCGTCCAGAATATGACTCATAAAGATTCATATAGTGTTTCGCTTTGGGGAACTCTCTTTTGTCTATGAGGAGGGGGATAGCTAAACCTAAGGATATTGCAGAATTGACAGATCTTCCATATTGGTTATATTTATGAGCGACCTCCTCGATAACAATAATAGCAGAATCTATTATACCTAGTTCGTAATAAGATAAAAACTCTTGTTCATTACTCATCAGAGCAGCAAGAGTGTCATTACCTAACCATGCAAACTTTATGGATTTCTTTTCACATTGTATATGCTGTCTATATAGTCCTTGCTCATAGAAGATCTGTGCCATCTGGCCAAAGACTCTACTCAATTGGACATAGTCGCAGTCGCCGCTCAGTGTGTCGGCGTAGTCGAGGGCGTCCTGATAGCACTGGAGTGCCATGGGGGCTTCGCCGTGGTCGTGGTAGGCGCGGCCCAGGAGGTAGTGGGCCAGCAGGCGGTCGTTGGGAGTGCCGTGGTCGTCGAAGAAATTGACATAGGGCTGCACGTCGGCAGCAGTGATGGGCTGGTCGTTGCGGTTGCGCTGGTTGATGCTGTCCAGCCCAGCGCGCATACGGCTGCGGTCCGCCTCTGTGGTACAGCAGGCGAACACCAGGAGAATGGCTATGACGGTCAGCAGATGTCTCATAGTTCTTAAATCACCTATAAGGGTACATTTTATTTCGGTTCGACGTGGACGGCGATATGGGTTTCGGGGCCGTAGTGGGCGCGCAGGAGTGTTTCGATTTCCGTGGCTTTGTCGTGCGCGTCTTTCAGAGGGATGTTACCATCCATAAGGATGTGGAGCTCGATGGCGTAATGGTTGCCGATGCGGCGAGTGCGCAAATCGTGTGGCTCGTCAACGCCGGGCACTGAGGCTGCCAGTTGCAGGATCTCTGTTTCAATTGCTTCTGGAAGTGAATGTTCCATGAGGTCTTCGATGCCGTCGCGAAGCAAATAGAGGGCCACCTTAATAATAAATAGTCCGACGAGCACTGAAGCAATGGGGTCGAGCACCGTCCACCGCTGACCTAAGAAAATGGCGCCGCCGATGCCTACGGCGGTTCCGATGGACGACAGTGCGTCGCTACGGTGATGCCAGGCATTGGCCTCGACGGCCTGCGATTTCAATTGACGAGCCTTTGCCATTGAGTAGCGATAGACGGCCTCCTTTATCACTATTGACAGTACTGCTGCCCATAGTGCCAGCGTCCCCGGAGCCTCCAATTGCTGACCGTTTATCCATGCTATGATGTTCATCGTTCCGCTGTAGACGATGCCTATGGCTACGAACAGCAGCGCGATGCCGATGATGGTCATGGCCAGCGTCTCGTACTTGCCGTGTCCGTAGTCGTGCGACTTGTCCTTAGGCATGCTGCTGATGCGTACGAAGATGATGACAATGACATCGGTGACGAAGTCGCTGAGCGAATGGACGGCATCGGCCACCATGGCCGCACTGTGGCCCATGATGCCTGCGACGAATTTGAATATCAGCAGGACCACATTTGCCACTCCGCCAACCAGCGTCACCTGATATATTTCTTTGTTTCTGTTCATCTTGAATGTTTTATCGCTGCAAAAGTACATCATTTCTCCGAGAAATCATACGAAAAACTGAAAATTTCTTTCTTTTTTGCATCGAATTAGCAATAGATGTTGTATCTTTGCACACGACGAATGATAAAGCTTAAGACCAAGGTCGCTGCGTATGAACAGATTGCGACGGTTGCTCGTATGGTTGAGCAGAATCCATCAGTGCCGGGGCTTCGGTATTCAGTCTCCCTCTGACTATGCCTTCGTCCGCTATGTAGTGAACGAACATTGGCCGTATTATGCCTACGATGCACTCCCCACGGATGACTGGCAGCGGCGCAAGCTGGGGCGCTTGTATTTCCGACTGGCCAACTGGCGGCAACCCTCTGCAATGCTGCTTGACGACTACCAGCCCTACTGGCAGGCAGGATGCCGTAAGGTGCAGTTTCAGCCAGACATTGCGAAGGTCGAGCTGAGACGTATTGACATTGATGATCACGAAAGCTACGAAGCATTGTTGGCAAAATGCGACGAACAATCTGTCGTTGTTGTGGAGGACATCAGCCGCGATTGGGCCCGTTGGCATGAGATGGAATGTGACACGCGTTGTGGCACTACGTTTGACCTTTATTATTGTGGTATAATATTTTACGATTTAGGTCGTGCAAAACATAACTATCGAATCAATTTCTAAACAGCTATGATAAAGAAAATTACGAAAGTTTACACCCGTGGCGGTGATAAGGGACTGACCTCTCTCGTCGGTGGTCAGCGCGTTTCGAAGGCTAGCGCCCGTCTGGAGTCGTACGGCACGGTGGACGAGTTGAGTTCACATTTGGGACTGCTTGCCGCGATGCTGCCTGAAGGTGACGACAAAACGATGGTACAGCGCATCCAGAATTGCCTGTTCAATGTCTGTACCAATCTGGCTACCGACCAGGAACAGACGCCGTTATATCCCTCTGCACACCTGCCTGAGGGCGAAATCCAGCGAATGGAGCAAGAGGTTGACGCCATTATGGCCATGCTTCCCGAACGTCAGGGCTTCATCCTGCCTGGCGGTACTCAGGCGGCAGCCCAAACGCATGTATGTCGCACTGTCTGCCGTCGTGCCGAGCGTTGTATCGTTGCCCTCTCTGAAGAAGCAAAAGTAAGTCCCGAAGTGCTCCAATATATCAACAGATTGAGCGATTATCTGTTCGTTTTGGCCAAAAAGTTGAATTTTATTGCAGGGCAGAGCGAAAAAGTTTGGAATAATGCTTGCGATTAGAAAAAAAAATATTACTTTTGCGGGCAAATTCGAAAACTAATAATTTTAACGACTATGTATTGGACACTAGAACTAGCTTCAAAACTTGAAGATGCACCTTGGCCCGCAACCAAGGACGAACTGATAGATTATGCCATCCGCTCAGGCGCTCCACTCGAAGTATTGGAGAATTTGCAGGAGATAGAGGACGAGGGTGATGTTTACGAAAGTATCGAGGACATCTGGCCCGATTATCCCACGAAGGAAGACTTCCTGTTCAACGAGGATGAATATTAGGCGATAGATTTTTATCAGTCTGATTCATAGCGAGATGAACAAGTTTTTTATTTGTTTGTCTCGCTAAAAACGTTTAAAAAGGTATGATAGACGAGAAAAGACCGCTGATATTGATATCGAACGATGACGGTTGGGAGGCCAAGGGCATCAACCAGCTGGTAGATATGGTCCGTGACCTGGGTGACGTGTTGGTGTGTGCGCCGGACGGTGCTAGGAGCGGTATGTCGTGCGCCTTTTCGGCAACGACGCCTTTGCGGCTGACCTTGCGTCGGCAGGAGCTGGGCGTAGAGGTGTGGTCGTGTAACGGTACGCCGACGGACTGTGTGAAGCTGGCGCTGGCAGAATTGTGCGAGCGGAAACCCGACCTGGTGTTGGGCGGTATCAATCATGGCGACAACGCCTCGGTGAACACGCACTACAGCGGTACGATGGGTGTGGTAATGGAGGGTTGCATGAAGTATATCCCTTCGGTGGCCTATTCGTTGTGCGACCACGACGAAGATGCCGACTTTGAACACTTACGGCCATATGTGAAGCAGATAACGGAATGGGTGTTGCGCGAAGGGCTGGCTCCCGGCGTGTGTCTGAACGTGAATTTCCCGAAGTTAGAGCCAATAGCCTACAAGGGGGTGAAAGTGTGTCGGATGTCGCGAGGAACGTGGGCCAGCGAGGTGTCGCGCTGTCATCATCCGCGGGGATATGACTACTGGTGGATGGTGGGTCACTACCGGAATGACGAGCCCGAGGCTACGGACACCGACCGTTGGGCGCTGGACAACGGCTATGTGGCCGTTACGCCCACAGAGATTGACGTCACGGCGTACGAGGCGATGGAGGAGTTGCGGGAGTTGGAGAAGATATAATGTTCAACGTTCAATGAAATATTACCTGATAGCCGGTGAGGCCAGTGGCGATTTACATGCATCGCATTTGATGCAGTCGCTGAAGGCGCAGGACGGGGAGGCGGAGTTCCGTTTCTTCGGCGGCGACCTGATGGCCGCAGTAGGTGGAACGATGGTGAAGCACTACCGCGAACTGGCATACATGGGTTTCGTTCCTGTATTGTTGCATCTGCGCACTATCCTGCGAAATATGGAGATGTGCAAGCAGGACATTGCCCAGTGGAAGCCCGATGTGGTCATTCTCGTCGACTATCCTGGCTTCAACCTGAAAATAGCGAAATATGTCCATAGCCAACGGCTAATAGCAATTCGCAACGCCACACTCTGCTCTGCAGAGAATAGCCAAAAGCCCAAAGTCTACTACTATATCTCGCCGAAGATTTGGGCGTGGAAGGAGTATCGCATCAAGAACATCAAACGCGACGTGGACGAGTTGTTCTCGATACTGCCGTTCGAGGTGGAGTTCTTCGAACAGAAGCACCATTATCCCATCCATTATGTAGGCAATCCGACAGCGCACGAGGTGAGGGAGTTCTTATTTGCTAACAGCCAAAAGCCAAAAGCAATTCGCAACGCCACACTCTGCTCTGCAGAGAACAGCCAAAAACCAACAATTGCACTGTTGGCGGGGTCGCGGAAGCAGGAGATTAAGGACAATCTGCCGGCGATGATCGAGGCCACGAGGCACCTTACGGAGAAGTACGACCTTGTGTTGGCCGGAGCTCCGTCGATAGAGCGCGAGTATTATGGACAATTCTTGACGGGTAGCAGTGTGCGTCTCGTTTCGGACGAGACGTTCCCCTTGCTGGCAAAGGCCACAGCCGCATTGGTAACTAGCGGCACGGCGACCCTCGAGACATGTATGTTCCGCGTGCCGCAGGTGGTGTGTTACAAGACCCCACTGCCGCAGCTCATCGGTTTCCTGAAGCGCCACGTGCTCAGCGTGAAATACGTGTCGCTGGTGAATCTGATTGCCGACCGCGAAGTGGTGAAGGAACTGGTGGCCGAGACGTTCAGCGTCGATAATATCCGTCGTGAGTTGAAGGCTATATTGCCCGGCGGCGGGAAGCGTCAGCAGATGTTGGATGACTACGACGAGGTGCATCAGCGCCTGGGTGAGAGTCATGCCCCCGACGAGGCCGCAAGGACTATGATTAGACTGTTGAGTGGCAATAAACAATAAACTATATACGTTATGAGAAAAGTATTCTTTTTGGTGCTGGCGGCTATGGCGGCCTTCACTGCACAAGCACAGAACATTCAGTTGCATTACGACTTCGGTCGCAACATCTATAGCGATGAGGAGTCTGACCGACAGAAAGTGACCGTAACCGTAGAACAGTTCAAAGCTGATGATTGGGGTTCGTGGTACTACTTCTTCGACCTTGACCTGACAAGCAAGGTGACACGAAGCATCTATACCGAGATCTCGCGCGAGCTTAAACTGGGTAAGGAATCGCCTCTGGCTGCCCATGTCGAGTATGACGGTGGTCTGTGGCATGCTGACGTTCCTAATGGTTGTGGTAGTTATCAGCAGGCAGGACTATTGGGCTTGGCCTACAACGGGCATAATGCCGATTTCTCGAAGACTTGGTCGGTACAGGCGCTCTACAAGCAGTTCATAAAGAGTTACGACGGCACGCATTCATACCCCAGCTTTCAGCTGACGGGTGTGTGGGGCTTGAACTTCCTGGACAACAAGATGACCTTCTCGGGATTCATCGATTTGTGGCGTGGTGAGAAGGGAGCCAACTATGGTGAAAAGCAGGGACACGGTATGCTGGTATTGCTGACCGAGCCTCAGTTGTGGTATAACGTCAACAAGCACTTGTCTGTTGGTACTGAAATTGAAATCAGCAATAACTTTATTGTAAACTACTACAACGACAAGACGTTCTTCGTCAATCCTACCGTTGCCCTGAAGTGGAACTTATAAGTAACGGAATCAAAATACCGCAAAACGCCCACGTTGCGACATAAACACCGCTTCGTGGGCTTCTTCTTGACATATCTGAGCCTCCGTTTCGTTGATGGTCGCAGGATAGTAAGAATTGCCGTCGACGATGCGGCCTGTCAAGAACTCGCACCACGTGCAAGCTGCCGTATAGCGCCCTAAAGTATATGACAGGTGCATGCCGTCGCGATTGAGAATGTCACCTAGGCGATAGCGCACCAATTGGACGGCAGTGCCAGTGGGTACGATGCGCGGATTGCTAATTGCGGGCATTACACTCAGCATGGTGCTGACAATGTCGCTGTACATCTGTCGCTGTTTGTAGTCGTAGGGCTGAAAGCGTGATGACTTGAAGTCCTCGGCGTATGCCCACGTCATGTGCCACACGAATTCCACGTGGAGGTTGGTGACGTAACTTTCGACGAGGCGCTTGAAGGCGGGGAGGTTCTTGTAACTATCAAAAACACCCGACAGTTGGCTGGCCTGTTGCAGGGAGATGACGTCCCACTGTTCGTCGCGAATGATTTGTTTCAGTGTCCATTTCTTGCGCTCCGAACGCACGCCGCCTACGACCTTCCGATAGGTGTAGAGGGCGCTGTCCTTCACGAGATTGGTATAATGGCGGTCGATGGAACAACCGCCGATATAGGCATTGCCGATAACCAGTGAGTCGCCTTGTGCACGAGCCAGTTCATAAAGGTATTGCTCAATGGCATCCTGCGAAAAGCTGTTGCCAATGGCTAACACCTTGATGACTTTCGCACTTAAAGGTAAAAAAGTAAAAAGGTAAAAAAGTAAAAAGAGTATTGCCTTTTTCATCTTATATCTTACTCCTTACATCTTACTCCTTACATCTTACCTCTCACTTCATCCACCTTGCTTTTCGCCGCTTTGCGCAATTTACGCACGGCTTTGTCGCGCTCCTGACGGACACGTTCGCGTTTCAGGTCCATGTCCTCACCGATTTCTGCCATTGTCTGGCGCCAGCCCTTCAATCCGTAGTAACGACTGACCACCTCGCGTTCACGGTCGTTGAGCACGTCGATGCAGGCCACGAGGTCATCGTTCAAGGTGTCTTCCTCCACGATGGCGTCGGCCTTCTCGGCATTCTTGTCCTCAAGCACGTTGAGCAAGGTGTAGTTGTTGCGACTGCCTACGGGCAACGACTCATCCGTCGAGCGAACGTCAACGGAGGTCTCCAGCCGGCTGATGGCTTTCTCGATGCTACGACGGATGTAGGGTGCGGCAAAGGTGACAAAGGCCTTGCCGCGAGCAGGGTCGAATTTCGTGGCGGCTTTCATGAGTCCGATACTTCCCTCGCTGATGAGGTCGTCAGTGCTCAGTGCGTCGCTCTTATACTGTCGGGCCAGCGTAATCACATAGCCCATATTCGCTGTCACCAGCTGTTCTTGTTCCTTTGTCATAATATTTTCGTTATAACGTTATAACGTAATTACGTCCTAATTATACTTCAACAGCAGTCCTTTCACCAATTTGCCGTATCTCTTGATGACGTCATCGGGCCAAGGACCGGTAGCGGTTGCACGAGGCAACAGCATCGAGCACGACTCGTTCTTGTCGCTGATGCTCCAGCACACCCAGCTGATGCCCAGACGTTCGCACATCTTGATCCATTCCTCCTCGCTTTCCTCGTCAATCTTACCGTCGCCAGAAGCTTCAGTAGCACCGCTTTCGGAAATGAAGATGGGGATACCTCGTTTGACAGCTCCTTCTGTGCGCTGACGCAAGTCGTCACCATGCGTAGCGGCATAGAAATGCACGGTGTACATGACGTTCGACAGACCCTCCAACGGACTCTCGGCAACCAGATGGATGTCCTGATCCCAGTGGGGGCAACCCACGAGTACGACATTGTCCTTATCGTATTTGCGGATTTCGCCAATGACCTCTTGGGCGTATTTCTTCAGGTCGGCCCATTTGTCCTCGATGGGCTCGTTGTAGATTTCGTAGATAATGTGCGGATACTTGCCATATTTGCGGGCTATCTCGCCAAAGAACTGCTTGGCCTCTTCCGTCATCAGTTTGTGCGAATGCCAGTCGATGATGACGTAAATGTTCTGCTTGATGGCGGCTTCGACGACGGGCGTCAGACACTGCATGGCGAACTCGGGGTTCTCCTGGAAGTTGTCCTCGATATGCTGACCGATAGCCGCACGGATGACACTACAGTGCCAGTCGTTCTTCAGCGTCTCCACGGCCCCCTTGTTATAGAACCGCGGCCACAGGTTGTGCCAGCCCAGACTGACACCACGCAGAATGACGGGATTGCCCTTCTTGTCGCAGAGCTGGGCGCCTTTTACTTGCAGTTTTCCGTACTGCTTGACGGGGTCGATGGCGTGTACGTGACATGCCAACAAACTCAACATAATGATGGTCAGTAGTTTCTTCATTGTCATTGTTAGAATTTGTGTAGTTTATTATAATAGGGATA
Source organism: uncultured Prevotellaceae bacterium (assembly GCA_902774925.1). Taxonomy (GTDB): domain Bacteria; phylum Bacteroidota; class Bacteroidia; order Bacteroidales; family Bacteroidaceae; genus Prevotella. The sequence continues at coordinate 15,194 of CACYKE010000005.1, forward strand.
ATGTGTACAAATAGACGACTGCGGCGGGAATGGCCAGCAGCGACGAGTCAAAGCGGTCGAGCATTCCGCCGTGTCCGGGGAGGATGTTGCCGCTGTCCTTGATGCCTAAGGTGCGCTTGAAGAGACTCTCCACCAAGTCGCCCCACGTGCCGAAGATGACGACGACAAGCCCCAGTCCGAGCCAAGCCCATAGTGTCAGCATCTCACCATCGAGATACGTGCTGATGGCCCAAGCAGCAGCCAGCACGAAGATGGCGCCACCGATGCTTCCCTCCCACGATTTTCCCGGAGAGATGCGTGGGAACAGCTTGTGACGTCCCAACAGCGAACCGACACAGTAGGCTCCCGTATCGTTGACCCACAGGAATACGAATACGCTCAGTGGCAACAGCGTGTTAAACGTGATTTCTCCATTGGGTGTAGCCGTAAACGCCAGCACGTTGAGCAGTGAGAAGGGTAGGGCGATATACATCTGTGCGAGCATGGTGTAAGCCCAGTCCTCTATGGGGTCGTTGTGCCGGAGATAGAGTTCCGATATCAGCAGGTAGATGATGGTCACCAGATAGGGAATGAACACCACGCTCTTGGCAATGCCACCGTAGAGATCGCTACAGAAATACGTCATCGCGTAGAAAAAGTACACGCCGGCGACCGTAGAGATGAAGCGGTTGACGGTGACGTTCTCGCGTTCGTTTACCAGTCCGGTAAACTCCCAGATGGTGAGGCCTGTCACAATGCTAAACAACAGCACCATCGCATCAGGACGCAGGAACGACGCCACGATGGCTGCGACGAAGATGACGCCTGTGATGGTTCGAATGATTAAATTCTTCATATCGCTTTAGTTATTGGTTTCGTTATTTTCCGAAGTTTCTGCGCTATCCGACTGATTCGTGTCGCCCGATTCGCCATTCGCCTTGGCCTCGAGTTCCTTGGCACGACGCTCGGCCATTGCCTCGGCCTCGGCACGCTGCTGGGCTTCGATGAGCTCCTCCGCACGGCTGGTCCAGGGACGCTTGCCGAAAATCCGCTCTACGTCGTCGGCAAAGATAACCTCACGTTCTACCAGCAATTGCGCCAGTTGGGCGTGACCGTCTTTGTGTTCCGTCAATATCTGCTTCGCACGCTCGTACTGTTCGTTCACCATCTTCAGCACCTCTTCGTCCATCAGTTTGGCAGTGGTCTCTGAATAAGGCTTTTGGAACGTGTATTCCTGCTGGTTATAGTAGCATACGTTGGGCAGTTTGTCCGACATACCTGCATAGGCTACCATACCGTAAGCCTGCTTCGTGGTGCGCTCGAGGTCGTTCATAGCTCCTGTCGAGATATGACCGATGAACAGTTCTTCTGCAGCACGGCCACCAAGCAGCGAACACATCTCGTCGAGCATGGCTTCCTTGGTTTGCAACACGCGTTCCTCAGGCAGATACCACGCAGCACCCAGAGCTCTTCCGCGAGGTACAATGCTCACCTTCACCAGCGGATTGGCAAACTCCGTAAACCACGAAATAGTGGCGTGACCGGCCTCGTGAATGGCTATCGACTTCTTCTCAGCCTCCGTCATCACCTTCGTCTTCTTCTCCAGACCTCCGATAATGCGGTCAACGGCATCCAGGAAGTCCTGCTTGCCCACCTTCTCACGATTGAAACGGGCGGCAATCAGGGCGGCCTCGTTACAAACATTGGCTATGTCGGCACCCGAGAATCCTGGCGTCTGACGGGCGAGGAAATCAACATCGACGCTCTCGTCGAGCTTCAGCGGCTTCAGGTGTACCATGAATACCTCCTTACGCTCGTTCAGGTCGGGCAGGTCGACGTGTATCTGACGGTCGAAACGGCCCGCACGCAACAGGGCAGAATCGAGCATGTCGGCACGGTTCGTAGCTGCCAGCGTGATGATACCGCTGTTCGTGCCAAAACCGTCCATCTCTGTCAACAGGGCGTTCAGCGTGTTCTCGCGCTCGTCGTTACCACCCATCGCTGGATTCTTCGAACGCGCACGGCCTACGGCGTCAATCTCGTCGATGAAGATGATGCAAGGCGCCTTCGTCTTGGCCTTCTCAAAGAGGTCGCGAACGCGCGAAGCACCGACACCGACGAACATCTCGACGAAGTCGGAACCCGACATCGAGAAGAACGGCACACCAGCCTCACCGGCAACAGCCTTCGCCAACAGCGTCTTACCCGTTCCCGGAGGTCCTACGAGCAGTGCTCCCTTGGGAATTTTACCGCCCAGGTCGGTATATTTCTGCGGATTCTTCAGGAAATCCACAATCTCCTGCATCTCCTGCTTGGCACCAGCCTGTCCGGCAACATCCTTGAACGTGATGCCCAGATCGCCGCCCTTTTCATACATCTGCGCCTTCGACTTGCCCACGCTGAAGATGCCACCGCCCATTCCGGCACCGGCACCACCGCCCATGCGTCTCATCAGATACATCCAGACGAGGATGATGCCGCCGAAGAACAGGATGTTCATCAGCAGTGAATTGAAGAACTCGCTCTCCTTCGAGTTGTCGTAGGCAAACTTACCGCTGAACTTCTGTTCCTCGCGAGCCTGATTAATAAATTGCTCCACCTGGTCCACCGAACCAATGGCCACCATGACGCTGGGGTCCTTGCCTGTCTTGTCGACACCCTGATGGAAAACGTCGCGGATGTGTTCCGGCTTGACATACATCTGCAGGGTGTTCTCATACTTGTTGACCACAATCTTCTCCGCGTACCCTTTCATGACCATCGTCTTGAAGTCCGAGTAACTCGTCTCAGTCCTGACGCTCGATTTCTCGTTGCCCTGCGTAAAGTAGAGCATCACCAGGGCGATAATGACTAGGCCGTAGATCCAGTTCATGTTGAATCGCGGCATATTCATCTGGGGCTTGTTATTTTGTTTGTTCTGTTGTTCCATTAGTCAATGTCTTCTATCTGAGTTAATTCCGCATCGTCCCAAAGGTGTTCCAAATCGTAGAATTCGCGCATGTCGGGCACAAAGATGTGTACCAGCACGTCGCCATAGTCCATAGCCACCCACTGGGCATTCTCCAAACCCACTACCGTCGACGGCTTCTCGCCCAACTGTTCGCGGGCCATGTCGCCTACCGACTCGGTGATGGCCTCCACCTGCGACGGTGAATTGCCCTGACAAATTACGAAATATCTGCAAATGGCACCTTCGATACCTTGCAGGTCGGCAACGACAATGCGCTGGCCTTTTTTCTCTTGTATTCCTTTTTTAATTGTTTCTACTAATTGTGTCGTTTGTTCCATTTAATATATTAATGTGTATTTGATGGTACAAAGTTACATCATATAATTGAAAAAACCGCAGAAACATGAAAATTTTGCGTTTTTTTATAAAAAAGTGGCTAAAAATTTTGCTAGTTTCAGAAAAAGCTGTACCTTTGCAGCGCTTTTCGAGAAATGCACTGCATTTTTGGGGTATGGTGTAATGGTAACACTGCAGATTCTGGTCCTGCCTTTCCTGGTTCGAGTCCGGGTACCCCAACAAAAGAATCGCTAAGTCCACGCTTAGCGATTCTTTGTTTTCTTAGGGCTTCTGCGCCCGATTATTCCTTCACTAGACGCACTTCGTAAATCTCACCAATCTGCTTGCGAGGCTTGGCCACGAATTTCACGCGTACCTGCTGTTTGCCCTTCAAGGCCTCGGCAGGAATGGGGTAGGTCTCGTATTTGAATTCAGAGATGCGGTATTTGCCTGTGTTGTTGACGGAAGTTACGAGGACGTCGTCGACGAAGATGTCGAACTCATGGCTCTTCCATTCACCCACACCCCAGTATTTCAGTCGCAGACCCAGGTTCGTCTGTCCGCCAGTCTGCAGCAGATAGCTGAAATAGTGACCGTCGCGGGCATCGCGGAAGAATACGTCGTTGGTATTGCCTACGAACGAATCGTCTGTTTCCATAAAGTGGTCACTCTCGGGCTGTTGCTCGCCGGGCTGCACCTTGTCGGTTGTGCGAGCCTCCAGTGCCTGACGTTCCTGCTCCTTCTTGGCCAGATTGTCGAGATAGCCCTTGTAGTTGTCCTCCGTCAGCGCCAGCCAATACATCATGTAGCGCGAGTCGTGCAATTCGAAGAACGGCATCAGCTCATTGACCGCTGACGATGGACGATTGACCGTTTTTGTTTCCAGCATGAAATGGAGCGGTTGTCCTTCAATATCCTTTATCTGTGCGGCAATCTCGTCGATGTTGTTATTGATCAGGATGGGAGCCTCGTTGATGGGCAGCTTCTTGCCCACGGCCAGCTGTCCGAAGCGGCTGTCGTCGGCTATCAGACCGGCCAGGTCCTCCGTACCCGTCTTCATGGCGAGCATGATGGGACCGTGCATCAGGGCTACATACTGCGGCAGGTTGGGCAGATACTTCACTCTGTTGTGCATGGGGAAAGTCACTTCCACCACGTCGCCCTTCTTCCACTGGCGGTCGATGGTGACGTACGACGACGGACCGGTGATGATGCTGACGGCCTTGCCGTTGACCGTCACCTTAAACTGTCCGGGCTTTACCCAGCCGGGATAGCGCACCAGCAATGGGAACTGACCCTTGCCCTGCGCGATGGTGATACGGCTCGTCTCGGCATAGGGGAACTGTGTCTCCTGTCGCACCACGATGCCCTTCTCCTTCCAGTTCAGTTCGGAGGCCACGAAGAGGTTCACAAACAGCGCGTCACCCACGTGAGTATAAACGAACTGCCCGTACTTACCGTGATTCTCCATACCTGTTCCCACGCAACACCACATGGCCTCGTTCGGTGCCGAATAGTTGCGGTAGTGGCGCGGACGGGCCGACGTGAAATACACGTAGCCGCCATGCTCGGGGTGCTGACTCGAAAGAATGTGGTTGAACGTTGCCAGCTCGTAGAAGTCGGCATATCGTGCCTCGGGATTGCGGCGGTGCAGACCCTCAGTCAGTTTCAGCATGTTATTCGTGTTACAGGTCTCAGGACCGTCGATGTCCTCGATGAAATCCTGACAAGCCTCCTTGCTGGGGAAGTGTTCGCGACGGCTGTTACCACCGAATGCCAGCGACCGTTCACCAGTCACGATATCCCAGAAGTAACTGGCAGCATCGTGATAAGGCTCGGTATTCGTTGAGCCACATATCGTCTGCCCATTATCAGTCACCCTGCAGGCCTTGACGGGATAAAGGTTTGCCAGTTCGCTGATGCGTTCGAAGCCGACAACTTTCGGCACTTGCGTGTTGGCGTGCATGTTGTCCAAGCAGTCCTGACGTTGCGACAGGGGCAGCAGCAGACGCTTGTGCGAGAAACGACGGGCTGCGTCCAGATACTTCACGTCGCCCGTAATAGCGTAAGCATCGGCCAGCACCTCGTTCATGCCGCCGTGCTCCGTATGCAGTGTCTGCTCTACCTGGGCGTCGCTGAGGCCTGCCGTCAGATTGATAATCCAGTCGCAGAAACCCAGGAACAGTTGCTTGGCCTGCTCGTTGCCGCAATATACCCACGCGTCGCGCAAGCCGGCGTACATCTTATGCAGGTTGTAGTACGGCACCCACGCACCGTAATAAGGTCCGAAGTCACCCTTCTTATATGCCGACCAGATGCGGTCGCTGCCAGGCACGCCGCCCACATAGCCCTTGCCCCACGTCGGGTGGTTCTTGGCATTGGCATCGGCACAGCGTTGCAACTCGCTGATCCAGTATTCCATGCGTTGCTGGCATTCCTTGCTGCCCGTAGCGGCATTGATGGCCATGGCCGTCAGATAGTGGCCGCCCACGTGGCCGTCCAGTCCGTCCCAGTTAGGATACGACTTACCCTTCGGCGTCAGTCCGGCCTCCTTCAGGTATGGTGCCAACAGGCGGTCGTTGTCGTATTTCAGCAGCACGCTGATGTTCAGGTCGCGAGCCTTCTTCAGCGGTCCGTCCAACAGCGTCACGTCGCCCAACGGAAACTCGTCGGCATACAGTTTGTCTTGTGCCACAGCCGTCATTCCTGCGGCCATCAGCGCGATAAGAATCAGGATTTTCTTCATTGTTTCACTTCGTATTTTGGTTTCATTCCGCGAAGGTACGAAAAAAAAGTGAGCTGACCAAACATCAGCCCACCTTTTTAATACTCTTAACTCTTCCCAGAGGTTCGTAAGGCAGACCGAACACGTCGGCTACGGCCTTGAAGACCACTTTCCCCTCTACGATATTCAGGCCCTTGGCCAGTGAGCAGTCGTCCTGACAGGCCTTACGCCATCCCTTGTCTGCCAGACTGAGCGCATAGCGCAGGGTGGCATTGGTGAGGGCCAGCGTTGAGGTGTTGGGCACTGCTCCAGGGATGTTGGCCACACAATAGTGCACGATGCCTTCTTCTATATATACTGGTTCGCTATGTGTAGTAGGACGTGATGTCTCGAAGCATCCGCCCTGGTCGATAGCCACATCCACCAGTACCGTTCCGGGCTCCATGCTTTTCAGCATATCGCGCGTAATCAGATGAGGTGTTTTGTCGCCAGGTACCAGCACACTACCGATGACGATATCCACCGTAGGCAATTGTTGGCGAATATTGTGCGACGAGCTATACAGCGTATGTACATTGGCAGGTGTCTCGATGTCGAGCTGGCGCAGACGGGGCAGCGAGATGTCGGCTATCGTCACATCGGCTCCCAAACCAGCGGCCATACGCGCAGCAGCTTCGCCGACGACACCACCGCCAAGCACCAGCACCTTTGCTGGACTCACGCCAGGCACACCACTGATCAGCTTGCCTTTTCCGCCTTTCGTTTTTTGCAGATAGTAGGCACCGTTCAGCGTAGCCATTCGGCCTGCCACTTCGCTCATGGGCTGCAATAGGGGTAGCGAACCATTCGGCAACTGCACCGTCTCGTAGGCCAGGCAGATTGCTCCGCTCTTCAGCATGGCGTCCGTCAATTCCTTCTCGCAGGCAAAATGGAAATAGGTGAACAGCAACTGGCCCTTCCTCACCAGACCGTATTCCGGCTCGATGGGTTCCTTTACCTTCACAATCATCTCTGCCTCACGGTAAACGGCCTCAATCGTAGGCACGATCTTCGCTCCGGCACCCACATACTCATCGTCTGAGAATCCGCTGCCGTCGCCAGCAGTATGTTGCACAAACACTTCGTGTCCTCTGGCCGTCATGGCTGCCACACCAGCAGGCGTCATGCCCACACGATTCTCATTGTTCTTGATCTCTTTTGGAATTCCGACTTTCATAAGCTTACGTTTTTAGTTGAGATATAATGTTCCTTACAATTGGTATTTCTTCGTCTTACTTTTCAGTTCTCAACTCGAACTTCAAATGGCTCATGCGATGGATGAGCACGATGAACAGTGCCTCGATGGCATAAGCAATGAGGTAGCTGTACCACAAGAGGTTGGGTGCAAAGTGCGAGACGAACCAAAGCACGGGAATGACCGTCAGCGACAGGGCGAAGGAGATAAACAGGGCCATGCGATGATGGGCATAGAGCTTGTAGACAATCATGATAACATAAATATAGCAGAAGGGGATGAAACTCAGTGAGAAGATGCGCAGGGCATGGTTGCTCTCAGCAAGAATATCGGGATTGCTGGCTCCGAAAAGACGTGAGATGACATTCGGATCAACCCATACAACGATACAGATGAGAATCATGGCCGCAGTGATAAACAAGAACGATTTGCGCAGTACCAGACCGAAGGCCTCGTTGTCGCCCTTGCCCACCTGAATGGCCCCCAGCGACTGGATGGTGCGGCAGACACCAGCCAGGAAGAGGTTATAGATTTGCAAGAGGTTCATGCAGACGGCAAAAGCAAAAATACCCGTACGTCCCAACGTCCCTAGCACAATACTGTTGGCATTGTAAAGCAACAGTGTCAGACACACAGAGGCTATGGCTAGCGGTGCGCCCTGAGAGATAATCTGCGAGAAAGCGTTCTTTAATTTCAATTCAACATCCTTGAATAGCAGCTGGAGGTGGTTGTCCTTGTAGCGGAAATGCCAGAACATGATGGCAATACCCACCACGTGGCCTACGATGGTAGCCGACGAAGAGCCCGCGATGCCCCATCCGAAGAACTGGATAAAGACAATGTCGAGTGACAGGTTGACAGCGTTATCTATCAGGATGGCAATGGAGACCAGTCGTGGACTGCCATCGACACCCACCATCGTTGAGAGTGCCCACATCACCATATAAGCGGGGGCGCCTAACAACATAATACTCAGATACTCGAATGTCAGCTGGTAGAGGTGGGCATTGCTGCACAACAAGTCTGTGGCGGAACCTGGACAGAACAAACCTACGGCGGTAATGAGCAGTCCTACAATCAGGCATGCCGCCATTGACAGGGTATAGAAATAGGCTGCACGGGGCATGTTCTTCTTACCGATTTCCACCCCCACCAATATGCCTGCTCCTGTGGCAAGAAGCATATTCAGCGTGTACATAAACTGTACCACAGGACGTGTCAGATTGATGGCACTGACAGCATCCTCGCCAATCAGATTGCCAACGATGATGGCATCGACGACATTACCCAGACAGCCGGAAAGGGCAATTAGGATAGCCGACCATAGGAATCGCCAATAGACTTTATTGAATTCTTTTCTTTCTTCTGTATTCATATTTTTCGGTATAACGGGATAACGAATTTAGACTGAGAAATAGTCGAAACCTACAATGGTGTCAACGAAGCGATGCACGTAGTCGGCAGCCGTGGGCGGCCACTGGAAGCCCATGCGATAGAGCACCTGTGTGGTGTAGTCGTTGGCAGCCTCTATTAAACGCTTCTCTTTCTTTTGTATTCATCTTGCATTATTCAAAGATTGCGTGCCACATTTCGACTGTCGAAGTGTGGCACACTTAGACCTTAGTCAAAGAATCCGAAGCCGCCGATGGTGGTGAGCATACGCTCTACATAGTCCCATGACGTTGGCGAGAATTCGAATCCCAGACGATAGAGCACCTGGGTTGTATAGTCGTTATCGCGCTGGACATCGGCAGTGGTCTGACCGTGAGCCATGTCCTTATAGGCGAGCAAGGCAGCCATCTGCTTGGCCTTCTGCGGGTCTTGTCCTGCCTCGTCCATTGCCTGCTGGAACTCCTCCTGCTCGACGAAGCGGATGCCACCCGTGACACTGGTAAGGCCGGAGAGCACGTCGCCCAGGAACTGGCCGTGAATGTTATAGGGATGGAATACAACACATTCCTTCGGTGTCTGGGCCAGCAGTACGATGGCCTGGCTCACCTCATTGATGGGCGAGAACTCCACACGCTTGTTGCGCATAGCGTATGGACAGCAACCGAGCATGTTGTAGATGCGGATGCGACCCATGAACGAGTTGGTGGAGAAATTAGCCTGGAACTCACCATCGGTAGAGCGGGCGGCAAGGTTACCGACACGCATGATCTTCGCATTGAGGCCATGGAGGGCGACAGCATCGAGGATGATCCGCTCGGCCATGAACTTCGAATAGATGTACTGGTTGCCCAGATACTGCCCCATATAGAGGCGCTGCTCGGTAAATACCTCGTCTTTGATCTCGCCTACCCATAGACCGCGGGTACTGGCGGTGGAGATATGGATGAGCTTGGCTCCCGTCTTGATACAGAAGTCAACACACCGCTGGGCACCTCCGATATTGACGTCCTCAATTTCGGTACCTTCTGAGAAGTGCTTCACCACGGCAGCACAGTTGAAGACGGTATCCACCTTTAGATTGGTGTCGATATCCTGCGTGACATCGCCAAGAACAATATGGATGCGTTGGCCAAACATATCCTTGAAAGACTGGGCGAAATAATAGAATAGTAATGTACGCAGGCGACTCTCTGCGGCTTCCTGGTTCTTGCCACGCACCAGACAGTAGATATGAGGAGCATCACTGTCAATCAACTCGCGTAGGATATGGATGCCCAGATAGCCCGTAGCACCGGTAATAAGGATGTTACCCAACGACTGACGCTCGCCCATGCGGAAGAATCCCAGTGTGTTACGCTGCAAGAGGTTGTTGATGGCCGTATAGTCGAAGCTGGCAACAGGGTCGTCCTCCTTTGGCTTTGTCGAATCGACGGCTTCACCCGTAATCAGGCATGCCAACTGGCGTGGCGTAGGATTGGCAAATACCTCACCATACGACACGTGGAGATTGGCTTTGTCGGCCTCGATGATGACACGAGTGACGACGAGCGACGTACCACCGAGCTCGAAGAAATTGTCGGTAGCACCCACACGGTCCAGTTGCAGGATATTGGCGAAGATGTCGCAGAAGGCACGCTCCGTATCGTTGGCTGGTGCCTCGTAGTCTCCACTGAGTGCCAGTTGTGGTTCGGGCAGCGACTTGACATCAGTCTTGCCATTGGGGGTCAACGGCATCTTGTCTAATTGCAGATAAGCCGTGGGAACCATGTATTTGGTCAGTGTCTTGCCCAGTTCGGCTTTCAGTGCCGTGATGTCTATAGGACGGTCGGCAGTGAAATAGGCACAGAGATGTTCAATGCCCTTGATCTTTCCAATCTTCACCACCACGTTCTTCATACCTTCGACAGCAGCCAGTGCGGCTTCCACCTCGCCCAACTCGATACGCAGGCCACGCAGTTTGATCTGGTTGTCCGTTCGGCCAAGGATGACGACATCGCCCTCTTCTGTCCAGCGGGCATAGTCACCCGACTTATAGATACGCACACCTTGATAGTCGATGAAGCGTTCGGCAGTCATCTCCGGCAGGTCGTTATAGCCTGTTGCCACACCGATACCGCCAATGTAAAGCTCGCCAACGACGCCTACCGGCAGTTCGTTGCCGTCGCTATCGACCACAAACTCCTTGTAGTTGAGCAACGGATGGCCCACGCTGACGCGGTCGGTATGTGTGAGTTCCTTACAGTTGGACGAAACGGTGATCTCCGTAGGACCGTACGTATTGAATATTCTTGCCTGAGGTGCTGCAGCGCGGAGTTTGTCGAGCAAGCCGTCGGCATATTTTTCACCACCGCACATGATGACATGACACTGCCCGATAGCCTCGACAAAGGCAGGCAGTTCCATGTATTGCAGCATACGGGAAGGTGTGGCGTTGATGGCGTCGGCTCCTGTACGGCGGAACAGGTCTGCCAGCATTGCAGCATTGGTGGTCTCATCCTCACTGGCAAAGACCACAGTCTTACCATTGAGCAAGGCAGCACCATACTCCTTCATCGACATATCAAACGACATGGTGGTGACACACAGCAAGGCGTGTACCGTCTCTGCTATTGCATGTATATGGGTGTTGACAGGATGCGCATAGAGGTAGTTGACGATACTCTCATGACGCAGCATTACGCCCTTAGGCTTGCCAGTAGAACCTGATGTGTAGATTAGGTAACAGAGATCCTGTGGAGTGATGCCGGCCTCAATGGGTGCACTGCTGTTGTCAGCAGAGAGCAGCTGCTCCACGTCAATGGCATTGCCAAAGTCTCCGACTCGATCAGCGGTGGTAATGATATAGGCCGCATGGCTGTCGGTTAGGATGTGCTGTATGCGCTCTGTGGGATATTCGGGGTCGCAAGGGATATAGGCGCATCCTGCCTTCATCACACCGAAGGCAGAGAGCAAGGCTCTCGACGTACGCGGCAGCAAGAGGGCCACACGACTGCGAGGCTCAACACCATGCTGGCGCAAGGCATTGGCAATGCGGTTGGTCATGATGTTCATCTCGCGATAGGTATAGGTGGCATCGCAGGCAACCAGGGCTTTTACCTCAGGCTGCTTCTCTGCATAGTATGGAATACCGTCGTGATAGAACTTAAACAGCGGCGTGCCTGTTCCTACCTCGCGCAGATGACTCAACGCCTTCTCCTGTCGCTCGCTGATGATGGAGAGCTTGCGAACCTTGGCATTGGGAGCTGCCATGATGCGTTCAACAACAGTCACAATGCTTTCTGCCAACGATGTCGCCAAAGCATCGGAGTAAAGTGAATCGTCGTATTGTACCACCACACCACGCGACTCAATCTTGATATTGATCTTAAACTTCGGCACATTCAGTTCGAGCAATTCTTGACCGATGGGCTGACCGCCAATGGTGTACTGCGACAGCACACCTACCTGATAGGCGAAAGCGATGGCAGGCATGAAGCCATAGTCGGCAGCGATGCGTGCAAACGGATAATCCTCGTGGCGCAGGGTCTTGTCGAAGGTATCGCTGACCTGACGCAGATAGTCTGCCACCGTCACGTCGTCAATCTTCAGACCGAGGGCAAGGGTATTCACGAACATACCTACCGTATCGGCAATCTTGAGGTTCGAACGCCCGTTACTGATGGTGCTGATATAAATCTCGCGATTGTTGGTGTAGCGTGAGATGACATAGGTCGCTGCAGCAAGATAGAGATGTGCAGGGGTAATCTCCTGTCCGCGACAGAAGGCTGTCGCTTTCTCGAGATTGGTCGGACAGACAGCCTCACCGATAAAGCCCTGTTTATCCGTCTTGGGCAGGTCGGCAGGAATCTCACTACCACCCTCACAGGTCTGCAACTTCTCGGCAAAGAACTGCTGGGCAGCCTTAAACTCGTCACTCTCCTCAGCCTTTTGCTGGTCGTTGACGAAATCAAGATAAGTGTAACGTTCCTTCTCCACAGGAGCTCCGTCGAGCACACTGCCAATCTGACGAATCAGCAGGTCGGCAGAACCTCCGTCGAACAGCAAGTGATGAACATCCATCAGTAGGTGAACACCGCTCGGTGTCTTCACTACCTTGAACCGGTAGAGAGGGGCCTTCTGCAGGTTAAACGGCTGTACGAACTCATTCTTGTACGCCGCCAGTGCCTCATCACTCATCTCAACAACAGGCACCTCCACGGGTACGCTGTCTGCCAGAGTCTGCACGATGGCATCGCCCTCGGTGGCAAAGTGGACGCTTAGCTCCGGGTGTGCTTCAACAACCTGCTTCACGGTATCGGCCAGCTTCTCTGCCTTGACACCAGCAGGATAGTTCAGAAGATAAGGGATGTTATAAATAGTCGATACCGGATTCTTCATGCACTCGAAATACACACCTGTTTGGGCGTAAGAGAGCGGAACACTGTTAGTGGTGAGAGGTGAGAGGTGAGAGGTGAGAGAATTGTTCTGCGGCTGAGAGTAATCTCTTACCTCTTGCCCCTTACCTCTTACCTCTAGATAGCCCTTCAGTATCTCGTTCTCAATGCTCTGCAAAGTACCAGTCTTCGCCAGTGACTTGGCATCGAGCTCAATACCAAACTTTTTATGCATCTGCACAGCCAGTTTGATGGCAGAGATAGAAGTCAGTCCGGCATAGCCCAGAATCGTGGTAATACCGAATTCTTGATTGCCCACAACGGCTGCAATCATCTCGTGCAACTCCTCCTCCAGCACGTTCATCGGTACGTTGCTCTCCTCCACGACGGCCTGTTTCATTTCCGGCTTTGGCAGAGCCTTCTTGTTCACCTTCTGATTCTGGTTCAATGGAATCTTCTCAATCTGCATCGTCACGGCAGGCACCATATAAGGCGGTTTCTCATCAAGGATGAAGTTGTTCAGTGCCTCAATATCAATCTGCTGGTCGCTGACGATATAGGCAGCAATGAACTTACCGGCACCCTCGCCTTCCATGTCGAAGGCCTGAACCGTAGCATCCTTAATGCCCGGGAACTCACGGATGACGGCTTCTACTTCTTTCAGTTCGATGCGGAAACCGCGAATCTTCACCTGTCCGTCGCGGCGGCCTACAAACTGGATGTCGCCTGAGGGCAGATAGCGCACGATATCGCCAGTCTTATAGATGCGGGCATACTTTTTATCTTCAGTAAACGGATTTTGGATATATACCTCAGCCGTCTTCTCAGGACGGTTCAGATAGCCTCGGCTCACCTGCGGGCCACTTACCCAGAGTTCTCCGGCAGCACCCACGGGCAGACGATGGCCTTGCTGGTCGACAATATAGAGACGCGCATTTTCGAGTGACTTACCGATAGGTATATTGTTCAATTTCTGAGTGACCGGATGACAGGTAATGAGAATCGTTGTTTCCGTCGGACCGTATGCGTTATGCATGGTATATGACTTGGGAGGCGTGAGTGATGCCAGTTTCTCGCCACCAGTAGTGAGATGTTTCAGGCTGTGGTTCTCGATGCTGGTTGCAAACTGGTAGGCCACCTGCGTGGTCATAAAGGCGTTGGTGATTTGCTCCCGTTCTATATAGTCGTTCAGTGCCACCAAGTCCAGGCGCAGCTCCTCTGGGATGATATATACACAGGCACCACGCGTAAGGGCGGGATACATGTCGTACATACAGGCGTCGAAACCGTAACTGGCATAGGCGGTCACCTTATCCGTAGGCTGGAGGTCGTAGTAGCGATGATACCAGTGGAGAAATGCCACCAAGTTGGAGTGTACGAGCTGGCATCCCTTCGGCACACCCGTCGAACCACTCGTATAGAGCATGATGTAAAGTGACGAGGGCTTTACTTCGGGCAATGCCACGTCGAGTGCCGGCAACTGCTTCAGTTCTTTCGTCAGCAGTACGTCGCCCTGATACTCGTCCACGATGTCTCTGAGTTCTTCATCTGCAATGAGTAGCTTCGCACCGGCATCTTGCATCATGAAGTTCAGACGCTCCTTCGGATAAGTAGGATCCAGCGGCTGATAGGCGCAACCGGCTTTCATGACACCGATGGAGGCAATGGCCATCCACTCGCAGCGTGGAATCAATACCGATACGACATCCTCCGCTCCCAGTCCTTTTTTCGCAATACAGCCGGCAATGCGGTCGCTGAGTTCGTCGACTTCCTTGTAAGTAAAGCGATTCTCTTTATAAACCACTGCGATATTGTCGGGTGTAGCCTTCGCCTGACTTCGGAACAACGAGACGACGGTCTGGGTGTCGTCGTAATCCACATCTTTCTGGTTGAACGTGTCCAACAGGTCTATCTGGGCTTGCGTGGCGATGCTGATGTCGCTGAGCAGCGTCTGCGTCAGGAAACCATTCACCACGGCCTCATAACTCTCCAGGAATTGGCTGATGAGGGCCTCGCTGTATTCATTGCTGTTGTATTCGGCTTTCACATGGTATTTGCCGTTCAGGATAAATGCTTTGATGTATAGCGACTGGTCCAGCGTGCTGTTACACAGGCGAACAGTCTTCATCGGCTTACCGCACAGCTGTTCGTCGGCAAACAACATGCCGTGCCAGGCGAAGCTAGAGTTGAACTGCAGGCCGAGGTCGTTGACCGCATCGCTGAAGGCATAGGCCTCATACTTGCGGCATCCACCCATCTGCTCCTGTCCGGCTTTCAGGTAGTCGAGCACCGTCGTCTGGTTGTCATATTTGGCATAGACAGGCAGCGACTTGACCGTCATACCGACTGAGTGCAGGAACCGTTTGTCCGTTCGGCCGTTATAGATGGTGAAGAAGAGCGACTCCTGCTCGTTATTGTATCTTGCCAACAGGAAGGAATAGGCCGTTGTGAAGAAGTTGCTCTTGAAGATGCCGTTATCCTTGCAGAATGAATCTACGAGGGCTGTGTCAATAGCCAGCGTGCGCACCATCGAAGCCTCGGAATGCTCTTCTATCTCCAAGTCGGGGGCCAGTGGGGTATAGGTATCGCCACAGTCAAAGGTCTGGGCATACCACTTTTTGCCTTCCTCGAAAGCTGGCGTTTTCCGTAATTCTGCCTCAGCAATGGCAACTTCTGCCATTGTCAGCTGCTCTGGTGCCAGTTCGCCACCGTTATAGGCGGTCTCCACGTCGCTAAGCATCACCTTCAGCGTCGTGCCGTCACCGATGATGTGGTGAATATCCAGGAAGAAGTAGTAGTGCTCGCTGTCGTGCAGCAGACGGATACGGAACAGTCGGTCTTCGTAGAGGTTGAAGGGCTGTATCAGCTCTTTCTTCACAGCCTCGATGTCATCAACTTCTTCGACGGCAAGTGTAAAAGTCTCGCTGTCGTCGATGGTCTGTAGGGGCTCCCCGTCGTCACGCAGTTCTATATGTGTGAACAGCGTGGGATGTGCGGCTACGGCTGCCTCTATGGCCTTTGCCAGTCGGTTTCCGTCCAGACTACCGTCTAAGATATAAAAATAAGGAAGATTATAGCGGGCTTCTCCTTCATAGCCCACACACTCAGCATAAATGCCATATTGAGTTTTTGATAAAGGTGCTGTAGTTTTCATATTTCAAGTAATTTTAAGTTTAGTAAATTTGGGAAAATGTATGAATTAAATAATATTGAGCGATTGCAGGAAAACGATGGCGATGACGATAGGCACTACCCAGCGTAGAATAATCAGGTAGAGGAATGAGGCCCAGGATTTTGCTCAGTCGCTCGATACCTCCGAATATCAGTGAGCAGGCGATATACAAAATGATGAACGCGCCACCACCGTTCTCTCCTACGACGTATGGGAACTTCCATATACTACCCAGTCCGACGGCACTGCCAGCAGCGGCCAATAAAACACCTATTTTTGACGAAAAAGATTTCTCCATTTAGGTTTTAATCTGTGTAATCTTTAAATCTGTGTAATCTGTGGCTTCTCAAAACCTCGTTGTGAACAGGCTTGGCGAGATAACCAGCGAGAACCATCCCCAACGGGCGGTCTTGCTGCTATTGCCTTGTTTCAGACGGTCCATGGTCTCAGTACCGAACATCATGGTGTAGCCTGCCGTCAGCGAGATGTCCTTTGTAAAACGGTAGCTGGCTTGCAGGTCGATGCTGTGACCTAAGGTGCGATCCAAGTTGCTAAGTCCAGTCGTTACAGCCAGATAGTGATAGGTCGCACTACAGTCGAAGTTGGCGACGGGACGGCCGAAGGCTCCTATGAAGGCATTCTGCAGACCCGGGGTAAAGCCGTTGATGTAGGCCTGCTCATAGAAATAGTCCATGATACCGTAGAACTTGGCGCGTGAGCCGTAAAGGGGGGTGAAGCCCCTCGCAACATCATGTAGTACAGTACCGATTTGGCCTGGCTTAGGGACGGGCACATAATCGTCACCACTCAGGTAGTCGTAACCCAGCGTAAAGCCGTAGTAGTCGGAGGGGGTGATGGTGGCTTTCGCGCTGGCCATCCAGGCTTCAATTTTACCAGCCGATTTCATCAAGGGGTCTACAAACTTACCCCCCTGCCGATAGTATGCGCCTTCCAGCGTCATAAACTTGGGATGATAGTTCACATATCCACCATACATCTGCTGGTACACCGTCGAAGGCGAATTGTCCACTTTTCCGGGCTCACCAGACTGCAGTCCCACATTCATGAAAAGCAAGGACGCTCCTAACGGGAACTTGGGAACATCATAGTGATACCACACGGTTTGCATGGTCTTATAAGCTTGTGACCCACCTGAATAGAAGGTGCTCTTATACACGTTTTCGGCATTCTGGTTATAGCCTAAGATGGCGTGAACCTGATGCCCATAGCCTTCGTAGCCCACTCGTAACACGTCGTGCGACAGAGCGGCCATCGCAAAGTCATTGGTGCCGATGATACGCTCATCGTCGTATGACAGGGCGATACGACCGACCTGTGCGAAGAGACCGTTCTTTGCCGTCATCTTCACCCATCCCTCATAGAGGTTGAGTGCCTGATTACCACTCGTGCCCCACACAGACTTGTTCTGAATGACCGCATGCGCCTGCAAATAAGGCCGCGCATAGTCCACAATCAGACGGGTACGTCCAAGAAGGAAGTTCGACTTATCTTCCATTTCCTCATCCTTGTCCACGGGCAGACCGCCTCTCACGATTTCTCCATGCGTCATGAAATTTATGCCAAAGCTCAGGGTGTTGACTTTGGCGGAATCGGTCTGTGCTTGCACGCTTATCAACGGCAATTGTAGGGCAACAACAAGGCATGCTCTTGTCAGTCTTTGCTTCATGCTGTTGGTAGGTTTTGGTTTATTCGAACTCGAAAATGCTGATGAATCCTGTCAGTTTAAATACGTTCTTGATGTCGTCGTTTACACCACGCATCACAACCTGGCTGCCTGTGGCTTTGGCACCTTTCAGGATGCTGATCAGGATGCGAAGGCCGCTGGAGGCAATATACTCCAGATCGGTGCAGTCGATAACGACATCTTTGCCGTCGCTGGTGTAAAGCGGTTTCAGGATTTCTTCTACCTCAACTGCTGCTGCTGTGTCTAACTCTCCTACTAACGTGGCAACATACTTGCCGTCGATTTCTTCTAATTTTGCGTTCATAACCTTTTTAATTTTATAATTTTACAGTTTTTACTATTTTACCTTTCCTATTTTACCTCTTTTTTCATCGTCAATATGTTATGCCCATTGACGCGCTCGTAATTGATGGAATCCATCAGCTCACGAACCAGGTGGATACCAAGTCCGCCTATCCTGCGCTCTTCAACAGAGAGCGTAGTATCAGCCTTCTTCTCGACTGTAGGATCAAAAGCCACGCCAGAATCATCAATCACGACTTTCAACCAATGGCCGTCAGACATCATCGTGATGTCGACAGAGCCCTCCGTGCCGGCAGGGTAGGCGTATTCTATCACGTTGACTACGGCTTCCTCAACAGCCAGCCGCAACTGACGTGCCAATGACTTTTCGAGGTTCATCTTTTCATAGAACGACTTCTGGAAGTTGCTTAGTGCAGCTACCTCACGAACATCGTTTTTCAGCGTGAGCGTCTCGTTCAAAGTGCTTTCATACTGTTGCGGCGCATAGCGAATAGCGAGCATCGTCAAGTCGTCACTTTGTTCTGCATCGCCCACAAATCCGTGGACAGCCTCGCTGACAGCCGTCAACAATTCCTGAGGATGCTTGTCAGTGCAAATGGCAAGCGTCTCCTTCACGCGCTTGATGCCAAACTGCTTACGCTCGCTGTTCATCGCCTCCGTCAGTCCGTCGGTATAGAGGAAAATGGTGCTGTCGGGTTGCATATACGTCTCTGTCATGCCATACTTCACCTCCTCGAACAAGCCGACGGGCAAGTGAGGCTTGGCATCCAGACTGGTCCATTGGCCGTTTGCCAGAATCATCGGTACGTCGTGGCCGGCATTACAATAGCGCAGATGGCCTGTCGGCAGGTCGAGCACACCGATGAACATGGTGACGAACATGTTCGACTCGTTACCCTGACAGGCAATTTCGTTGAGCGACTGCATGATATAGGCTGGATTGGTCTCGTGGGCCGATGCCGAAAGGAACAGCGCATGATTGACAGCCATCACCATAGCCGAAGGAACGCCCTTGCCGCTGACGTCGCCAATACAGAAGAACAGCTTTTCGTCGCGCACAAAATAGTCGTACAGGTCGCCACCCACCTCGCGGGCGGGTACTAGCGAACCATACAATTCCACGTCGTTCTGTTTGAGATGATTGGCGGGCAGCATGCTCTGCTGTATCTGGCTGGCCACATGCAATTCCGAACTGATGCGGTTCTTCTCGGCATTCACCTTACGCAGACGCTCCAGATTGCGCTTCGAGCGCCACACGATGAATCCTATCAGCAGAAGACCGGCCAATGCCATCAACAAAAGGTTCAATCGTACACGACGCAGTTTGCCGAACACATCGGCGTCGTCCAGCGCGTTGATGAGTATCCAGTCTGTCTTGCCGCCCACAGGGGTATAGAAGACGTGTTTCTTATTGCCTTTCTCGTCTTTCAATGTCACGTAGCCTTTCTCGTCGTTGGTGCTTTTCATATGTTCGATGACGTTCTTCAGTAACTGGTTGTCATCACCTGCCAACAGATGGTATTGTCCGGTTACGAGGAAACGTTGTGTGGATTGATAGGCTTTACTCTGGTTGACTTCCTCTTTAAGCCACCCCATGGAGATATCTGCAGCTACCACGCCCACAATCCTCCCATTGTAGTCGCGAATGGGGGCACTATACGACGTCACCACTGCCTTCGCGCCGTCATGATCCATGTAAGGCTCACTCCAGTGACTGCTGCCCGTGGCCATCGGTTTGGTGTAAAATTCCAACTTCGTGTAGTCATGACTGGCCGACCCCAACTGCATCGTCTCGATGCTTCCGTCATCTTTGCGGATGGAATAGGGCTCAAACCACCGCCCCTTCTGCGGGAAATAGTCAGGCGTACAACAAATACAGCAGCCCAGGATGGCCCTGTTATGCTCTGCCATCTGACGGGTAGCCTTAGTCAGCGAATCAGGATTGGCAAGGTCGTCGGTCACCACCCATGCTATATTGTCCATCGTCACCTCCACCTCAGCCAGTTTGTTACGGATGCAGAGATATAGGGCGTTATTCTCACGCTCCATCAACCGCTCCACCACACGCTGCAGGATGTCATGCGACTCATAATACATAATAGCCGACGTCAGTTCCAGCAACAATGCAGCAATGATGATAACGGTCAAATTGGTATTGGCCCGCATGAATCTTTTCAGCCGACTCCACCAGTTCTTGTTGTTAGTACCCTTTTTTTGCATATTTATAATTTAGACGCCCAAAGTTACAAATTTAATTTGACATTTCAGCGAAATATAACAATATTTAGCATTTTCCCTGTAAAACGATCTGCACTTACTTAATCACGACCACTTTACCGTTCACGATATACAGGCCTTTGGCTTTTGGCTTTTGGCCATTAGCTATTTTGCGCCCTTGCAGGTCGTAATACGCGCCACTTAATTCGTGAGATTCTCTCTTTGAGAGTGTGGCGTTGCAATCGTGCGATTCGTGTTCTTGAATAGCAGTTGTGCTCTCGTCGTCACCGAAGAACATCTGGGCGTCTCGCCATCGCCACTCTGTCCGGCAGCAAAGGCTCCACCAGAGCCATGCCGTGTGTACACAAATTACGTTAATCATTTTTTTGAATATGTTTTAGTCGTTTTGGGAGCAAAGATACAAATAATCGTGTTAAATGCAAAATAAATCGCGACTTATTTTGCAATTAGCTCACTTATTCGTAATTTTTCGTTTCACGAGAAATTACTTCCGTTCTCTGACCTAAAGGTGCAGAGTGTGGCGTTGCAATCGAAAGAACAAAGAAAAACTTGTTTTCCTTTGGTTCTTTGCTCACTTATTCGTAATTTTGCACACAGATTTAGAAACAAGAAAGATTATGAAAAAGTTATTCGTATTGGCTGGCATGCTGATAGGCATGGCCGGCACGATGATGGCACAGGAGGACTTGGACGCGAAGTATGCTACCGACCTGCTGCCCGTGGGAACGAAGGCGCCCGACCTGATAGACCCCGAGAACAAGACACATCCGATAGACGACTTCCATGGACGTTGCGTGGTGCTCGACTTCTGGGCAACATGGTGTGGTGACTGTCGCAAGGATTTGCCCGAGATGAAAAAGTTGTATAACCAGTATGACCCTCAGGGGGTGGAGTTTATTGGCGTCTCGTTTGATACTACGGGTAAAACGCTGCAGGATTTCATGGACAAGGAGCATATACGCTGGCGCGTGATCAGCGAACTGAAGGATATGAAGGAGTCGAAGATGGCCCAGGACTACCATATCAAATGGATACCGACCATGTATCTGCTGGATACTGAGGGGCGTGTCATACTGGCTACCGTGGAAATCGAAAAGCTGAAAGCAAAATTGAAGGAGCTGCAGAGGACGAAGCAACTGGTGGCTCCCGAGCTGGCTGGTCAGGACCGTCTTCCGCAGTATCCAGGCGGTACCACTGTACTGTTGAAGAAATTGGCTACCATCACGAATTATCCTGTGGAGGCGGAGCATTGTGGTGCTGCGGGGCGTGTCATTGTCAGTTTCATTGTCGAGATAGACGGTACGGTGTCGGACGTCAAGGTGGCGCATACCGAGTTCACGAACCGCCTGTCAGACAAGAAGTTCAAAAAATACTCCGAGATGGACAAGTACGCCATGCGTGAGAAGGCTGAAGGGCTGCTGAAGGACGAGGCTGTGCGCGTTGTCAAAACGTTGTCTGGCTGGGAACCTGCCCTGCGACGTGGCAAACAGGTGCGCGTAAGGTACACGGTGCCCATCACGTTCAAATTGCGTTAAGCCTCACCGAGGGTTTGACCCCGTGTGTCAAGAATGATGAAGGTATGCCAGAGCAGCAGCGGACATATATTGCCATCGATCTGAAGTCGTTCTATGCTTCAGTGGAGTGCGTGGACAGAGGGCTTGACCCGCTGACCACCAACCTTGTGGTGGCTGATGAGAGCCGCACGGAGAAGACCATCTGTCTGGCTGTATCTCCGTCGTTGAAAGCATACGGCATCGGTGGTCGGGCGCGACTCTTCGAGGTGTATCAGAAGGCTCGCGGCATCGATTTTATCATCGCTCCGCCACAGATGGCACATTACATCGAGGTCAGCTCGAAGATTTACAGTATTTACCTGAAATATATTGCGCCAGAGGATATCCATGTCTATTCCATCGATGAGGTCATCATGGATGTGACGGCTTATCTTGGCACATACAAACTGACTGCCCATGAGTTGGCAATGAAGATGATTCGCGACGTGCTGAGTCAGACGGGCATCACAGCTACGGCTGGCATCGGCACGAATATGTATCTCTGCAAGGTGGCAATGGATATCATGGCCAAAAAGATGCCTGCCGACAAGGACGGTGTACGAATCGCCGAACTCGATGAAATGTCGTATCGCCGAGAACTCTGGGACTATCGTCCGATTACGAAGTTCTGGAGAGTAGGGCGGGGGATAGCTGAGAAGTTGGCTCTGTATGGTGTCGACACGATGGGCAAGCTGGCGCGGATGTCTGTACAGAACGAAGAAACACTCTATCGGCTCTTCGGTGTAAATGCAGAATTGCTGATAGACCATGCCTGGGGCTGGGAACCGTGTACGATGGAGGCTGTAAAAGCATACCGGCCTGAGACAAACTCTTTCAGCAGCGGACAGGTGCTGCAGGAGCCTTACGATTTCAAGAAGGCCCGTGTGGTGATACAGGAAATGGCAGAAGGCATGGCACTCGATTTGGTATCGAAGCGACTGGTGACAGACCAATTGGTGCTGACTGTCGGCTATGATGCAGAAAACCTTACACGCCCTGAGATTCGCGAGAAATATCATGGTGAGATTACCCTGAACCATTACGGCAAACCTGTGCCAAAACATGCTCATGGCACGTTTAATTTCGACAAGCCGACATCGTCATCGAGGCAAATCATGGACGGGGCGGCTGCACTCTTCGACCGCTGCGTGAATCCAGACTTGCTTATTCGCAGGCTCAATCTGACCACGAACCATGTGGTATCGGAGGCATCCGTCGCTGCAAAGGAAAATGCGCCACAGCAGCTGGACCTCTTTACTGACTACGAGGCATTGGAAAAGCAACGTCAGGAAGAAAAAGCAAAACTCGACAAGGAGCGCCGGATGCAGGAGGCACAGTTGAAAATCAAACAGCGTTTCGGCAAGAACGCCATCCTCCGCGGTCTGAACTTCGAGGAGGGTGCCACCGCCAAGGAACGCAACAAACAGATAGGAGGACACAAAGCATGACCCACGATTACGACGATATCATCAATCTGCCGCACCACGTATCGAAGCGTCACCCGCAGATGTCGATGTGGAACCGTGCAGCCCAGTTTGCCCCCTTCTCCGCATTGGCCGGCTACGAAGATGCACTCAAAACTACGCAACTTCTCCGCTAGTACAAATAAGCCTGTATTTATCGATTGCTTGGAATGTTTTTTGTCGGCCAATGGCGATAAGTTTTTCCGACTTGTCGAAGTCAAAGGTACCATAGCGGTTCATCTGAATATCTACTAATATGTCGGGGTTCGTCAGCTTCGCCATGAGGATGGAGTTTTGCCTGATCATCAGCGAACTGGCGCGCGAAAGAACTGTGTAGTAGTTGAACTCGATATTATCCGGTATCAGCATGTCGAGGATCTTCGTTTTCAGCGATTTGTCGTGTTTTTGAATGGCTGTCAGTCTTTGCAGTTCATCCCACTGCGCCTTGTAATCATGGCCGCTCACGTCAACACCAACTAGAATATCCCCAGCCTGCCGCTTGACACGATTCAACGGGAGTGGATTGATGATGCCGCCGTCAATCAATATCATGTCATCATGTTTCACCGGTTCATAGAATGACGGCAACGAGATGCTGGCACGTATGGCCTTAAACAGACTCCCTTTGCGGAACATCACTTCACGCCCCGCCTTCAAATCCGTGGCAACGGCACAGTAGGGAATCGGCAAATCCTCAATGTTCACGTCAGGCACGAACTCCATGATAGCCTCGATGATACGCGTTCCTTTGACGATATGGTTGAGTGACAGCGAGAAATCGATGAGCCCCAGCATTTTCTTCCTGTCTATGGTTTTCATCCATTCCCGAAACTCGTTCAGCTTGCCTGCTGCATAGACGCCACCGATGAGTGCTCCCATAGAACACCCTGCAATGGAACTGATATGGTAGCCTTGTGCTTCGAGTTCTTCTATGGCACCGATATGTGCCAGTCCTCTTGCACCACCACTTGACAGTGCCAATGCCACATTCTTCGTTTTAACCAGTTCTGCCATTGTCACCTGGTGTCACGAATCTTGTTCTCTAATTTATTTCTTAATCAGCGAGGCAATCCAGAGGATAACGACTGCACCGATGATGGCAGTGCCGAGCTGACCAAGGATGCCACCCCAGGAAATGCCGAGCATGTCAAACAGCCAGCCACCGAGGACTCCACCAAAGAGACCAAGCACAATATTCATGATGATGCCGAAACCGCCACCTTTCATCAACTTGCCGGCACAGAAGCCAGCCAGACATCCAAGAAGAAGTGAAAATATAATACCCATAATTTTTACTGTTTAATTGGTTTGCTGCTGCAAAGGTAAGAAAAAATGAGAACATGACAAAGCAATAACCACATTTTTTCCCTCAAGCGGTTCGTACCTGCTGAAATTTTTATTTTGTGTGATGATAGAAAGAGCTACTTTGGTGACTCTTTTTTATGCAATCAATATTTTTATGTTTTATGAATAGTAACGTTAAAGCCTACACAGACGATGAACTTTGTAAGAAACTTCATGAATTGATGGAAAACCCTCTTCCTGTAAAGGACGACCCTTATTTCGACTCTGACGAAAAGTTATTTGGCAACACTATTAGCACTCCCACCTTGAAGGACATTAGGAGAATTGAGTTATCACTATCAACAAGCGACGAAGCAGACTACACAGACGGCTGCATTATTGTGAACATCCAAGCAAGGAAAGGCTCGATGATTAAAGAGGGACGTTTCACTTGCTTTGTCTATTCAGACGACTATTCCCCGATGTGCAACAGCGATATAACTTATAAGTTTAATCGCGAGAACAACATCAATGTGAGCATCGTCATGCTTTCTTTCCGTATTTGGTTACCAGGGAAATACTTCCTTCTGGTTCGTGACAAGAACAATGGTGCCCTTGCACGTATTGCCTTCGAGGTAGATAAGTCTTTGGACGTTATGCAGCAACCATTAACGATGTGTCCCATTTGTAGTATCGAGGACATCCTAACCTCATGCGTAGAGAACACAGAGCCGAGTTGGGATGTTCTTTCTACGACTCCTGGCACCTCAGAGTTAAGACGATATGCTTTGGAATGCCGACAGTTGAAAATCTACAATGAGTTCCGCAAGGGATTAAGTGGCAGGGAACTGAAAAGTAACAGGAATCTTCTGCTCTATACAACCAATAAAGATTGGAACGCGGAGATTCTTCAGTCTTTCCAGAAACTCGCAGTACCAGGCTACTACTATACTCACGTTGACTGTAACACACTCTACAATGCAGCTCTGCCAAATCCTTTTGAGCCACTGAATGAGAAGCTGAACAATACCACCAATCAGGTTTACTGCCTGACCAGCCCAGGAGCTTTGCTCAGCACAGGAGGAAAGGTGGTCACACGACAGATTGTGGAGAAAATCTCTGAGGACAAAGAAAAATACAAGCTATGGCTGTGTGGCGGTAAACAGGAAATCGAGAGCGTATTGGATGTCTATCCCTCTCTGAAGGAATTGTTTGTAAGCGGAAATGTCCTAAGACAGCATTCATATACAGGATTTGAATTGGTTCAGGCGTTCATCAAGGAATTGGATAATGAACACCTTGATCCCTCTGAGCCTACTATGGATGCTCTTGCAAGAGCGATATTGGAACATCACGAACACGGTTGTTTCTCTACATGGTCAGTAAGCAGCATCCGTCGTTTCGTTACGGAAAAGGTTGCACCGCGTTATCTTTGTCGCGCAATCAACGATGTTATGTTGGAAAAGGAAGAATTGCCGAAGCTGCCTATTGAGGACATCCCCCTCGACCTCCTACCCAACTCAACATCAGAGTTTGAGGATAGCATACGTGAACTCAACGAGATGGTTGGACTTGATGACATCAAGAAGAGCATTGTTACCATGGCTAATCAAAACCGATTCTTCATGGAACGTAAGAAAGCCGGATTCCGCACCTCAAACATCGCGGCCCAACATGCTATCTTTACTGGTAATCCCGGCACAGGCAAAACTACTGTTGCCAAGATGCTTGGCAAAATATACCATTCCATCGGACTACTATCCAAAGGCGATGTGATATGTGTCGACCGCACAAGACTCGTAGGCCGCTATATCGGTGAGACCGAAGAGAATATGAAGGCCGTCTTGGAGGAAGCAAGAGGCAATGTGCTCTTCATCGACGAGGCATACAACCTCTATGAGGGTACTGTTGACAGGAAAGACTATGGAGCCAAGGTTATTGACAGCTTGCTGACCGTTCTTTCGCAGCCCAATCCTGATATGGTCATTATCTTTGCTGGTTATGAAAAGGAGATGGATGCCATGCTGAATTCAAATCCTGGACTGATGGGACGATTCCCTTACAAGTATCATTTCAGCGACTATGATGCCGACCAATTGATGGAGATTGCCCTGCACTTGTTTGCAAAAGACGAGTATATTCTCAATGACGAAGCCCAGGCTACACTTCGCCAGAGGATAAGCGATACACTCTCACAACGCACCAAGAACTTCGGCAATGCTCGTTGGGTGGAACAGTTTATCAGGAACGGCATCATCCCAGCAATGGCAAACCGTGTCACTCTTGCACCCATCAAGGACTATCAACATATCCTTGCCTCTGATGTTGAGGAAGGCTATATGAAGTTCAACCCCCGCATGATAGAGCTGAAGCCTCGCCGTCAGGTGGGCTTCAGTGCCTAACCCTATCCAACGATGATGAAGCAATTACCATCATTTGCCGATGCGCAAAAAGCAATCAGGGGAGGGAAGGACCCAAGGGCTTTCCTTCACCTTGGCATGCTATATGCCCAAGGCATCGGTACTACACAAGATGAAATGCTTGCCCAATACTTCATAAAGAAAGCACTCGATATGGGATGTAAAGAAGCAGAGGAGTGTTTGGAGTTGGAATATGAATCAGGGATAAAAGACTTTGGGGATGAAATCAATGCTTTCATTGGAGATTCGAATGACGTTTCTCGCGAGACGATTGCAAAACTAAAAGTGAGGATTGAAAAAGAGCGGATTGCCGGAAACATAGGGAATCTTGCCAAGATCCGTCAGCATCTGCAATTGTTTTACCCAGAGTATAATCGGGAGAAGGCCATCTCCGATATTCTGAACAACCGTCATACCGTAGATGCGGATATACTCTTCACCCTGAGTACCGCTGACAACAGATCAGAAGTCTACATAGAGTCACAGGACCGTCTTCTCCAGCAGCTCTATGCTCCAATAACAAGCGATACACAGCTATATGATGCTATCATAGAAGCCAATAACACCGATTTGTTGGGCAAGGATGAAAGCGAATTGCTTCAGTGTATTACGAATCTCACTTCCTCTTATAAGAATATATGCAAAGAATATGGGATAAAGCCCCAACACATCTTTTCCCAGAAGACGTTGGGACTGTACCCATACATCAAGGTTTCTGACTTAGTTCTTTTAAGGCAACAGGGGTTCAGGGCCTTATTATCTATCAAAGATGTTGATCCCGCCATACGAGACAAGTTCTTGGATTGTTTAGACGGTGATGAAAAGATGCTTAATGTCTGCGAGGAAGTCAAGGATCAAGACATCCAGTTGTTCCTTATCTCCTTTGTAGAACTGAATATAGACATTGAATCACTTGAAATCACTTCTTTAGCTTTGTTGAAAGCCTATCGTAAAAATAATCTCATACCACTTTCAGAGCATCTGAACGCTTTTAAAGAAAGACTGAACGAGGCAGGAATAAGGAATCCCCGTCTTTCTACATTTCGGGAGTTCTTCCCCCAATAGACCTGCCAGTCACTTTTCCCCTAATTCTGTGAGTAACTTTATCATGAGGTCTTGAATATTAGATTTCTTGGGATTTAGTTGCTTAATGCGTAAGTTCCATATACCCTTTGTCTATGGCTACGAGATGGTGAATAAACTGAATAACCATCAACGAATTAAGCCTCTTTTATCTGTTTTTTATCTCTTCTTTAGAATTTTTCCATATAAACGCTTGCAGTTTCAAAAATAATTCATAACTTTGTAGCAGATTTAGTGCCTGAATCGGGCATAAGAACTTAATTCCTATGGATATAATAGAATTAATAGTATCAGGTCTTATAGGCGCGGTATTAGGCTACGTCTTCAATGAGTTTGTCGATTATTTACGTAAGAAGCATCAAGAATTAGTAACTTCTCAGAATAATAGAAATTTGTTAGAAGAGCTCTCCAACAAGGACTATTCCCTGAATGAGAATGGTATTATTCCTTTAGCTCATGGGACACCTTTTTATTTCGATGGTGATATACAGGGATATATTACCGATAAAAGATTTTATTTCCCTATTCCGCAAACGGAGCCTATTATTGATAAGTTGACCACATATGGATTTGTACAAGACAGCAGACATAACCCTGACTTCAAATATACTGATGACGTTAATTGTTTAAGTGATAATTTTTGGGGGAAAGAAGTGTTTGATCATGGATTTGGTTTCTTTGGGAATAACACATGGGATAGCGAGACCAAAAAGGAATTAGAAATCGTTGCGGAGGATGTTGCTAATCAGTTTATTTCCGATCTTGAGTCTGGTAAGGTACGTTTTAATGGCGCTATGTTTGGCGTTAGTTCTTTCAACCCAAACCGTTCGCTGGGTGAAGAACTACCAACGGCCCAAATATTTTTTTACAAGACCGATTATTTTACTTATCGCGTTTTTTCACAATACTATTTGAATCATCGGACAGTATTTTTAAGCAAAGAGATAGTGCCTGAGATGATAAATCATCTTGCCTTCCCTTTCTTGACATCATTTGGCATTTCTGTAATTGCTGTTATTAGTAGAAATCACGAGGAGGAAAAGTTGTCTGAAAGCGATGTTTTAATTGTAGGAAGAAGAAGCCAACATGTTGTAGTCGATAGAGGGCTACTTCATTTCACAATGAATGAAGCATTTAGCTGTAGAGACACCATCTATAACAATCCATCTTTCGATTTGTGCGTGTCACGAGGATTTAACGAAGAGTTGAAGTGGACAAAAGAGATTAAGGGACTTACATTCAGTAAGTGCAAATTTATGGATTTCTTTTTCGATAGTAATAAATGTGAGATGGGTCTCACAGGATATATAAAGTTGACAATCGATGAAAGTTTGTCAGTCCAGAAACTCTATGAACTTTATAAAGAATCACAAGATGGCATACTAGAAACAGAGGGCCTCGAATTTGTGGAGATAGATAAGGTGTTTGCCTACTATCAGGAAAATAAAAATAAAATGAGTGCAGGCTTTGCCACCGTTCTTGAGTGTTTCCTTCGACGTTATAATAATGATTTACTATAATGATATCTTCGCTTCGGATGTTGACAATCATCCTTTATTTATGTGGTTCAATTGTTTTCGTCAAGAATAAATAATTGCAAAAAGATAAAAAATCTCAAAAGATTATTGATTTACGGAAAAAATGGCTACCTTTGCCTGTGATAAAACCAGATAATATGAAATTTAAGTATCTTGAATATTTTAACACGTCATGGTCATTACTAGCAATTGTAGTTACTCTATTCCAATGGATTTTGGATGCTCCATGGTTCTATATTGTCTTATCACTCATAATATTTATAGCAATATGGACACTTTGGGTCGTCTATGTAATGTGGAGAAGACCTTGGCATCCTAGTTTCCGTTCTGACATATTAAAACCTTTTGGAAGTATTTACCCATTTAAAGTATTTTATAAAGCAGTGTTTAAAAGACCTATGTATGAATCAAAATATGTCATTCCTTTTGTGGAAGAAGTAGAAGGACCAAAGACTCCTCTTGATATAACTATATCAAGTCAAAAATTACGGTTGTCATAGAGGATGACCCTGTAGGCTACATGTTTCATCATGGCAATGTACCCGCTTTTATTATTGACGAACAAACAGACCAAGAAAGTCTTTACAACACATTCTCTCAATACAAGGAACGCATAAACGAAAAGAGCATTTTCTTTATAGCTACCCCCAGCCGTCGTTTAGACGAGAATGCCTCTTTCACGATGAATCGTGAGATTGGCTATGCGCTGCGGAGATTCCGTGAAGATTTTGATAGGGGATTCCGTATTATCAGTAAAATAGATTCTTGCCTACGTTCAAATTATGAGCCTGAATTTAGAGGGTTAACCGACGGATATGGAGTTTTCAGTATCGAAATTTTAGTTCCCTCGTATATAGAACAAGGACGTATAACAGTACATGGAAGTCAGTATATTCGAGAGAAAAGTAATATTACCCCTATTCATGAGTCGGAATATGCAGGTTTCAGAGGACTTGAATTTAAAAATTCTAATATTGCATTATGGTTAAAGTCGCGTTGTCCACATATTTCGTCACGAAGAAATGTAGGATTGGTATGTATTGATAAAATTCGCAGGCAGCAGCCTGAAGAAATAGCTGATACACTCATCAATCGTCCGAAAAACGTTAAAGCAGTTGTTTTCGATAGTTGTGATAAGGATGATTTAACAGCTATCTACAGAATTCTATTTCATTTTGAGGCTTTTGGACAGGAAAAGATGTTCTATAAGTTTGGCCCGAGTATGATTAACCGACTGGTTATGGAACTAAAGGCTAATAGTAATCCTAACCACGTGTCTGGCATCAATCCTAGTGATACGGCTATTATTGTAGCTGGCTCGTTGTCGACAATAACCAAAAGTCAGATTGCCAACCTTAGAGATGAAGAAAAGACTTCACTTGTGATACTCAGTAATAATGACATAGAAAGTCTGACTCCCAATAAGGTTATTGAAAAGAAACGCCGGAAAATATTAGAATACAACTTAAGGGGCGACAATGTTGTTCTGACCACGGAATACTGGAAAGAATCAAGTAATGAATACCCTGATATCCAAAAACGTGATAAGGTTCTAAACTTATTAGCAGAAATCTGTCGTCTGACCAATGAACAAGTCAAAAACCGATGGATAGTTATCAAGGGTAGTGACACGGCCTTGCATGTATTAAATCATGGCTTTGGCCTAAAAGAGTTTGATTATTGCGGACAGATTATTCCTGGTGTCATACATATTAAGGTGAGATTGGATGATGGTTGCACTAACAAGTCCTGTTTCATCATTGGCGGAAATGTTGGTGAAGAAGATTTGCTAATAAAACTAATCAAAACTATCAATCACACCTAATTGTTGAAATCATACTTATCCCTCATATTGAACACGAATAACAAGATGTCACGAGCCAATTTGAATTCTGGCTCTATTATTGCGCTCAGAAACCTTGTGATGATACTTATTGCAATCCTATTGTAGTATAATGTCTTACGAAATTGTCAACAATAACAATTCCTTCATCTTTACTTATGTGTCCTTCGCTGATTTCGCCAAACACGAAAGACAGCAACTGCATTGGATTGACTTCCAGTTTCTTGGCAATAACTTCAATAATATGAAGTTCCAACGTTGGGAATTTCCCATCGGTGCTCATCATTCTAATCAAGTGCAACAAATATCTCTTTTTCTCTTCAGTTGATTGGAGCCGTTTAGCTCCAGACTCCTTATCACGGATAGAATCCATCAACTCAACCATAGAAATACCTTCCGTCTCACAGATTTCAAGTATTGTTTTCTGCTCCTCTTCGCTAAACTCATGGTCAGCAATAGCAACAGATAGCAAATCGCGTGTCAACGCCCTTTCCTCTGTATCCAAATCATTAATGAACCAATCTACTATACTCATTTTCTTAAGTTTTTATTATTTGTTCTGCAAAGGTAAGCAATCTTTTTGAAATATCACATATTTCTACCTAATTTTTTCTAATGGAATAGAGATAGAACTGCGGATACGACCGCAAAGTTTTAAAAAAAAGCCCGATTGCGCCATGTTATAGATTATTTTGATGCTTTTTTGAGTAACACCAGTAGCGAAAACATATTTCTACCAACTTCTTTTATCCCCATATTGCGGTATATCGCAATGTGGGGTTTTTTCGTTTCATTTAATTGTTGTCATACCTATCCAAACATAAGCTTCTACATTTGAGCCTCCCGCCAATCGGGGAAGCGGCGTAAGCCCAAGGGGCATTGTTTCGTTTGTTGTCATACCTATCCAAACGATAAGCTTCTACAACGGTTTCTTCACCCGTTGAGCCTCCCTTCTTCCCGTGTTGTCATACCTATCCAAACGATAAGCTTCTACAACTTCGACAAGCTGAATGCTTCCGCTAGCAACAAGTTGTCATACCTATCCAAACGATAAGCTTCTACAACACCAAGACGCAGTCTGAGTTGGCTATTGCGGCAAGTTGTCATACCTATCCAAACGATAAGCTTCTACAACCAGACTCAGACCATCACTCGCAGTGCACAACCAAGTTGTCATACCTATCCAAACGATAAGCTTCTACAACCACTTGTAAGTGCCTCCATCTCTCGCGAGTTTTAAGTTGTCATACCTATCCAAACGATAAGCTTCTACAACTTGCAACATATAAGTCTGCAAAATAATCTGCGAGTTGTCATACCTATCCAAACGATAAGCTTCTACAACTGCGTAGCAGCCGCCATCATGGCATTAGGAATGAGTTGTCATACCTATCCAAACGATAAGCTTCTACAACATGCTGATGCGGCAACAACAGATGCTGATACGAGTTGTCATACCTATCCAAACGATAAGCTTCTACAACCGGTCTCATCAACGTTGAAGCTTACCACGGTAAAGTTGTCATACCTATCCAAACGATAAGCTTCTACAACCTCCCGGCATCATTCGCGTAAAGGAAGAAATTGTTGTCATACCTATCCAAACGATAAGCTTCTACAACACTATCAAGGTTCCTGCTGTTACCATCATCTAAAGTTGTCATACCTATCCAAACGATAAGCTTCTACAACGCAGGTTCGCACCCAAAGCCAGACTCGCACGAAAGTTGTCATACCTATCCAAACGATAAGCTTCTACAACGAAGATTTCGAAGAAGGCGTTATCATGGATGAAGTTGTCATACCTATCCAAACGATAAGCTTCTACAACACATGGACACCGAGAAGGAGCAGACCATCTGGAAGTTGTCATACCTATCCAAACGATAAGCTTCTACAACCGAACAGGGTGTAAGCATAGTGTTAGCATTCGCGGTTGTCATACCTATCCAAACGATAAGCTTCTACAACAGCTTCAAAAAGACCAATCTGAAGAATACCGAGAGTTGTCATACCTATCCAAACGATAAGCTTCTACAACAGGTAAATTCGTCAGCGCTTCTCAAGATAGCGAGTTGTCATACCTATCCAAACGATAAGCTTCTACAACAGAACGGTAAGAACCTCGCCGGACAGAACTTCGAGAGTTGTCATACCTATCCAAACGATAAGCTTCTACAACCCAACTGGTAGTGACTGACCAGAACAAATTGTCAAAGTTGTCATACCTATCCAAACGATAAGCTTCTACAACAAACGCAAACTTGGTATCATGCGGTTGAAAAAGCGTTGTCATACCTATCCAAACGATAAGCTTCTACAACAGAGTATCGGAGGGTGATACCGGCTTAGAATTGGAGTTGTCATACCTATCCAAACGATAAGCTTCTACAACAGGAAGGTAGCGAAAAGGCAGCCAACTATCTTAGAAGTTGTCATACCTATCCAAACGATAAGCTTCTACAACTAGTGGACGAAACAGCCAAGAAGTGCGTCGCAAAAGTTGTCATACCTATCCAAACGATAAGCTTCTACAACAGTCCTGTCTAAAGGACTTTGAAGAAGTCGTCTGACCATAGGATGACGTTCCTTTAAATCCTAAAGCACTGATTTCGCAAGACTTAGCAATCTCGCGAACATGATTTTCGCAAATACCATGCTTTTTCATACTCAAATGCTGGGTTTTATAGTTCCGTTTTACATCTAACTTGCTTATTCTCAGCGGATTCCATACATTCAAAAAGTTCGCAAATGATTCGCTTGATTTCTCCGTATTGGATTCTTGCGAAAAAAGCTCCCTAAAATCCTGCCTTTATCCGTGTGCAAATTTAGTCATTTTTCGCAAGATTTCCAAGAATCTTGCCAATTATTTTTCTATTGCGAAGAAAACACATCTTTTACAAAAGTGCAGAGAAAAAGTAAATAGCTCTAAATGAGAATCTTAGCCTCAATCCGATTTTTCGCAAATGTTTTTGCGGTTTTGTGTATCAATAAGTCAAAGACCGCAGCAGCGAGTAAAGAGCGAAAAACAATTTTTTGGCTCTTTCGAGCGCCCAAGGTCTTCGAGACAAAGTCTCAAAGAACGTCTCCCCTCAGGATTATATGACAGCAATTTTCACAGGTTCCTTCTTCTTGATATCAGGAATGTATGTGATACGTGCATAGCATTCTGTACATAACGGATAAATATTTACCCAATCCTCCTTCTTGATGATGATTTTTGTCAATTGATTACACATATTACGATATTGTATGTCTGTCAGCATACACTCAAATACGCTGAAGTTCATTCTCGTACCAATCCCCTCCAGCAATTTCACGACTTTGTTTCGCCGTTTATCATCACCAATATCGTATGTTACTACGTAGAAATGCTTCCGTTTCATCTTACACCCTATTATATATATCTACCACTTTGCCACGTATGGTTTGAACTTCGCCGTACCCTCAAAAACCTTTGCCAGTAGCTTGGCTTGCTTTTGAATAATTTGTTCCATCTTCATCTCTTCACCTTGATATTTCTCGTAACGTGCCAGTCGTTCCATTACAGATTTCACCAATAATTGACGTGTATTGTCTGTCAGGAGGCCATTGCGCACTTCCAAGTCTTGTCCTTTCTGCACTAAACTAATGACTATACGGTCAACGACTTGACTACGGAAAATCTCAATCATATCATATACCAACGTTGGTTTTCCTTCACGTTGAGCATGAATGAGGCTGTCGAAAGGATTCAGATGGGCAGCCAATAGAGCTTGCCAAACGCGGACATATAAGATGGCGTAACCATAATTGAGCATCGAGTTTACTAAGTCTTTAGCTCCCTGATGCTCGCGTTGTTCGAACTTCACATTGTCATCAGAGAACAACTCACGGATATAGTCCCAATAGCGGATGGCAACCTGCGCCTCATGACCTAGTAGTTTCTGAAGAAAATCTTCATCATCTGGCTTGGCTTTTTTCTTCCATGTCTTGAAGTCTTCTGCCACCTTTTCCATCATCTCCATCTTCGACTTGAGTTGCGGATAGCGTGACTTATGGTATTTGTTGAAGTACTTCAGCAGGGCATACTGGTTTTTGATTTTCCCCTCAAGAATGCCTAGAGCAATGGTGTTCCTCTGCAAAGTATTAGCATCAGCCTGTTTTGCCCAAAGCGTATTCTGCATATACTTGGAATTGATGATGGAGCCAATATGTGTACCTTGATTGTCGAAGAAATCAATAGGAATCTTTCTGTTCAGACAGAAACTGATAAGATTGGAAGACATCGACACCCCTTGGCCTGTAATGACTATCTGCGAAAGATTATCAGGATGATGCTGAGCCACCACCTTTCCTTTCTGTGAGATGGTAACACCTCTACTTGTCAATCCCAAGAACATACCTGGTTTATTGACGAGCAATCCGCTGGTTTCTGCTTCAAGTTTCCGATATTCCTTCTTTCGTTCCTGAATCAGTTTGCGATTCTTCTTGGCATCAACAGTCTGTCTTTCTTTTAGTTTTTCGCCGATATACTCAGCAATGATTTCAGAAGAGAATTGTTTCTTCTTCAACTGATATTGAAGCGAGAGAAAACTGAATGTGCCAAGTGCGAACTGTAGATTACTCTTGCTTCCAAAGGTGTCGAATCGTTCATGGACAATGGAGACAAGACGCTTGAGCAGCACGGTGTCAAAGTATTCCAAGTCTTCTTGTGGCAACAGTTTTCCATAATAGTTGCTGATTCCTTCCCAAACGCGATTGCTCTTTAATGGGAAACCATCCATATCGAAGTCGAGCGTATTGATTCGGTCTGTCAGGTCTGCACGTTTCTTCTCCGTGATAGAAGCTTTCTTGTCCTTAATGGTGATACCAAGAAAATCAAATCCATCATTGAGGTCGATGATTTCTGGCGGTTGATTAAGAGCCAGCTTCAGTTTCTCTTTCAGATAGGATTCAGTCCTGGCAAGAATCTCTTCTGCCTGTTCTTTGGTCTCAGTCAGGAAAAGGAAATCATCTGCATAGCGGACATAAGGCACATTCTTGCTGACAGCAAATTGATCGAAGGAGTGAAGGTAGAGATTCGACAAAATCGGTGAGAGCACTGCCCCTTGGGGCGTGCCATATTCCGTTTCCACCCATTCAAGACAGTTCTGCTTCACCTTTCCCATCTGTACGCAGAGCATAATCAGCCGAACAATCTCAGTTTCTGTGCCTGTAGCAACAAGTCGTTTCTGAAGAATTTCGTGGTCGATAGTGTCAAAGAAGTTATCGATATCAAGACGCAGTACGTATTTATACTGCTTTTTGCAACACTCTGCCAACACTCTGCGTATTGCCTTTGTCGCTCCCCTCCCTGGTCGATAGCCATAACTATTGCCAAGGAAGATTTTCTCATAGCGTGGTTCTATAACCGATTTAATAGCATGCTGTACGATCTTGTCGCGGATAGCTGTCATGCCAAGTTTGCGCATCTCATCAGGATTCTTCGTCTTCGCCACTTCTATCTCCATATAAGGCTGAGGCTTCCATGTACCAGTTCTCAGTTCCTCAGCCAATTTTGGGATCTGCTTCCGTTTCTCTTTCTCAAACTCAAGTATCGTAATGCCGTCAATACCACCTACAGATCCCTTCGCCTTTACCGTGTTCCAAGCAAGGTAAAGGCGGGGAATCTGAGTCAGGGCATTGAGTTGGGCGGGCATAGAGATTACTTCTTAGGTTCTATAAAAACATGATTGTCCCAATACTCGTCATGAATGTCAGGAGAGTCTGGCAATGGTGGAGCCAATTCGCCAGGAAACATCGTGATGAGATGCCAGTCATCTGAAAGGATTATCTGGCATTCACAGGTAGGAATTACTCTGTCCGTTTTGACAGAACGAACCATCATTCCATTCCTGTCAATGATTTCTACTTGTTCCTTTTCCTCATCCGTCAGTTTGTCAACTCTCACCACATTACTAATGCCAATCTCCCTTGGAAATGTCAGTGAGATACGGATGCGCCCATCATCATCAGGTTTCGCCTCACGGAATGTCTTAGAAAAGAGACGCATAGCCTCATCGAGTAAGTCTTCTGGTGACTCGCTGTAGAACTTTGACCCGGGCAGGTTTTGTCGAAAGTGCGAGTCAAGGTGTGAGCGGACCTCTGGGGAGATACTAATTTTATTCATACTTTTCTTCTTTTATATATACGCCCAACTAAGTACATGCTGACGGCTAAGGCAATTAATGTTAAGATAATGGCTAAGAACGGCATTTCTTCTGAATTATTTAATTTCAACATAGCCATCCAATTAAAAAAAGGTCTATCATACCAGTGGATGTTATTGTGAAGCCAAGTCTTAAGAATGGAGTACGAGTCATAAGCAATAGAGAATACCGCAAAAACAGAAACCGTAGCGAGAATACGATTATTATTTGTTTCCTCCTTATCTTTTATCTGATTTGCAAGTTGCTCTCTTTCTTCTTTGATACCAAGTCCTTTTGACATAGATTGATATAGAAGATTGGGAAGAAAATTGTGGGAAATTGTCTCATAGAAATAATATTTTTCCATTAGTGAAATTTCCATTAGTAAATTTCCATTAGACTTGTTAAGCCTATACATATTATTTCTACTGAAACAGAAGTCTTTCTCAAACAAGCTTCTCATATATATCAAACCGAAATACAAGTTAATAAAAGTCCATTCGTTGAATTCTTTGCCAATAATCGTAAAGCTATCAACAAGTGATAATCCTTTCCAATTATTAAATGCAGCGACTACGTTATTTTTCATTATTGTATTATAGTAATGTGGATCTGGATCAAAAACTCCTTTACTGCCGACGGCACCAATTGGTGACGAGGTGGAGATTTCGTACAATGTGTTATCTGTAAACAGCTTATCGGAATCAACCTTAACAACCTGGAACATTTTCAATTTATTGCCATCGCTAATTAAGTTAGCCATATCATTATTAGGCAACAGAAGAGACAATGGCTCCATAATTTTATCCAGTTCACTCCTCATACTGTCTGAGAACCTTTCTTTTCCATTCCAGGCCCATATTCTTAGTAAGTTGTGAGCATAAGTAAACCATTTCAATTCTGAACCCGTGTCATCTATCTCTATTGCAAACATAGCAATTCCTAAAGGAAACAAGTAAAGATGCAGATTGCAAATTTTAAGTTTATATGGATAAAAGTAATAGTGCCCATTACCTGTGGTGCTGAATTCTACTTCTTTCCCTTTTCCTTTCTCTATGCAATATTGGTAATGTCTTACATTCCTCAGAAATCTATCTTTGTTCTTATCTCCTTTGGACTCAAGTATCCATTGTTTTATTTTGTTTGAAACACTCTTAAAATGAATACCTTTAGCCATTCTCATACATCCGGCAATTTTTCGTTTATGCTTTTGACACCAACTTCTCTTATTAGTTTCAGTCATAGCATCAATATGGCTTTGGTAATACATCGTACACAAATCGTCATAATCATCCTTAGACAGGATTATACGTTTCCACCTTTTATCTGTCCTAAGTTGTTTTGGCTTTATTCCCTCATTGAAACTTCCCACGAGGAAAGCATGTGAATAAGTAGTTGTTGCCATAATTATTAGTATTAAGCCTTTTAATTTCTTTTATACTTCTCTGTTAATTCTTTTTCTACAACATTGCGAATTTCCTTGATTTTTAACAAAATGAGGTCTGCAAAAGAGTGTGGATCCTTTTTGTCGAGATCTTTCTCTTTATCGAAATGTTTCAACTCATGTGGTAATTTGTCTGGCATCTTGTATGCCCTCATAATCTTGATGAGTAAGTTTTCCTCAGCAAGTTCTTTGAACAAAACACCATAGTAGTTGTGAGCGACAGATTTGCGAATGTTATTAGTATATACCGACATCTTATTGTGCTCGTCATAGACGAATGCCAGTATGTTTACAAAACTATTTCGCTTGGCATCTTCATCCATACGAATGACCTTTTCGCCTTTCTTGATTTTTGCCTTGTCCTCATCTTTCATTGGAATGTAAAACTGACTATTTCTATCATTGTTAAGTACATTTGTGTTGTGGTCTACAATGATTTTTTCTATTGCATGAACTTCCCTAAAGATATCGGAACGCAATTGATTGTACCGTTTGAATTCCAAAGAAAGCCTATTATAATTTATGCGAAGAGGCTTGTCAAGTTTTGCACCATATAAATAGTGTATGCAGGCAAAATGGGTAAGGAAGGAAATTAATCGTTCGTCATTTAGGTCGGAAAGCGCCAAGTTGTAATTACGGATGGCGATTCTGTTGAGGAATACTTCACAATCCATTGTAATCTTCTCAATATTTTCATCCTTCTCCCAATTCTTCTTGAACATATCATTTTCATTGCGAGCAAATGTCACGGGGATAACCCTGGAGAATGAAACAGTCTTGTCAAGGAAAGCCTCGTCACTGTCTGAGCCTTCTACAAACGTCTTGCTTCCAACATCCTGTAACCTAAATTCGACCTCTTGGGGTTTATCTTTGAATAGTTCCTTGAAATAGGTCGTTACCATATAGAATGTAACAATATCCTCTATGCGATAGCGACGGATGGCTCTTTCCGTATGCTGACATTCGTTTTTCAAAGAAATGAATTTGTCTACATAGGTCTCTTTGATACGAATAATCTTTTGTTCAGAATTGAGAATCATCTGGTTGAGTTTCTTCAATTTCTTTTCCAATCGGTCTACTTCTTCATCTTTTTTTATTAGGAAATCCTTATTCTTTGTCGTTGAATGTACATACCATTGCTTTTCGGGACGCATTTGAATCTTTTCAAGTTTTTCTTGGTTCATATCTTTATCTCTGCGGTAGTTTTCGACTTTTGCTTCCTCAAGCTGAATGTATTCTTCCACCTTTTCAAGGATTGCATTTCTGTCAATGTTTTTCAGTTTTTCGTTTATTTCCTGCTGAGATAGTTTTGACTCAAAAGTTTCTTTTTTACGTTTCCTATCATTGGAGTTTCCTGGATAATTCTCCTTGAGGAGTTTGGGGTCATCATAAAAATCGAAGAATTTGTAGTGACGCTTGTATTTGGAATCTGGCTTCTTCTGTCCCCATACGAAACTCTGGTAAAATCGCTGACTCTCGTCCTTGCTCACCTTTTCAAAGTAAGTCGAAATTAAATATGAGGCATTGTTATTTACCCCTTCACCAGGATTACCAGTGAAGATGTCTGGATAATTGTTATGAAGTAGCTTGAAAATATGCTCTGTGAAGAGACCATCTGGAAGTAAGATAATGGCAGGGCAATTATTACTGCCACCATTATCAGAATTATCTATAGTCAAATAGCGCTGTGCAAGCTGACGGTAATAGTTTTCATCTCTATCGACGAACCGTTTTCTTGTGAGTTTCGCAAATGGAAGTTTGGTCTGAATGAATGTTCTCTTGTCTTTCGCAAGTTCTAATTCTGCTTGCAAGGTCTTAATGTGTTCCAGTTCTTTACTGATGTACTCGATATATAGGTTTTCCATATTCTTTATGGAACTGTTTAGTACATCATCTAAGAATGGATGGTAGTTGGACTTGACATCAGCTGCGTCATCTG
The DNA here is from genome assembly GCA_902774925.1 of uncultured Prevotellaceae bacterium. Taxonomy (GTDB): domain Bacteria; phylum Bacteroidota; class Bacteroidia; order Bacteroidales; family Bacteroidaceae; genus Prevotella. The sequence continues at coordinate 56,338 of CACYKE010000005.1, forward strand.
ATGTGATGATGCCACCCTTCATGAACATGGTCTTAAGAGAACCCATATCTTTGCCGTCGCTACCGAATTGTGACAGTACCGAACTCATTACTCCATAGTTAACACCTGTCATAGTCTTTTTTGCTGGACACTTTGCGGGTAACCACTCCATAATCGACTGAGCCATCTTCCGTGCAAGTGAAGCCGGACGGAAGGCTTTGTAATCATCTGTACCATACTCATTGTCAGTAGTTACCATCTTCAGACAGATATCATTGAACTTCTTGATTTCTTTTTCCAGATAGTTTATTCGTTCTTGAATATGACCAATGAAGTGGTATTTGTTCTGCCCATCCACTACATCTTTTCCCATGTAGTTGTTTATAATTCCATCAGTTTGAGTCCCTGCCATCTTACCATCAAGATAAGGCCAGAACTTTTCTGGGATGTCTTTCTTCTTGAGTCCTTTTATATCGTCCCAAGTTTTAATCGTGCCTTCTGCAATACCCTTAAAGAATTTTTTATAGTCTTTATATTTATCTTTAATGATTTTCTCTGCAGACATATTTCCATTATCTTCTCGGAGATACTCGTAGAAAATGAGGGCTGGCAAATCATGTACGCTAAGAGATGCCAATGGAGTGATGACACTAACATCAGGACGTGTCTTATTTTTATCGTTGACCTTGGTGCTTAAATCAGGGACATAAGTTTTAGCCTCTTCTTCTGGTTTGGGATTTTGTTCCCAGTATAGTCCTATTCTATTGCTGTGGAAATTATAACTGGTTCGTTTGTCGGTAACGAAAGGCTTGGTATCGCCATTGGCTTTTACCAACTGCTCAATTTCAATGATGTTACCTTCTTCGTCTTTAGCAATCTCTGCATTTTCCGTCTCATTTGGTTTCTTGATCTCGCTCTCTTGAAAAAGGTCACACCATTTATCCAATCGGGTATTTTCTGCAATGACAAGTTTCCCAAATCCATTAATTCTCTTCTGAAGAATACGTGTGTCTTCGGTTCCGTCAATTCTGGTTTTTGGATAAAATGCAAATCGATAGTAACCTAAGTCCAAGTGGAAACGAATAGTCGGGAATATATTGCGATTGTCAATATAGCGTAACGCAAAATACTGGAATCGATCTTCTTTTCTAACCAAGAGAGAATAAACACCTTTACCTTTGTAAACGATATTACCGGTCCCATCCGTTGAAATAACCTTTTGCTGGCCCTTTTGCCCTTCTTCAGACTTAATGAATTTCTCTCGAATATACTCTCCCGTTTCAGGATCTCTCATCGGTTCAGTCTGTTCTCTCTTAAAGGACTTTTGACCATCTTGTGTGATTATGTCATAGAGCTCTTGTGGACATTTCTGAAGTTCGTTAAGCATATCCAAACAAATCTGGATGTTGTCATCCTCCATCTTCAGGCGTTTACCTTTAGGAATGTTGATGCGATAGACTGACATAACACTTGTCAGTACGGACTTCTCCATAGCAAATTCATCTTTGAATGGAGAGTTTTCAAATACCTGAAGGCTATCAAGCATCAATTCCGTATCTGATTTACTGAGAAAGAGAGATGTCAGGTAGACAAGTCCGAAATTGGAGATGGAATTATATTTATTATCAGACTCTATTTTATCATTGGCTTTGATTATATTGCTTTGTCCCGCCATGCGATAATAATAGTTTGACAATTCCTTCTTATGACCTTTTTCTTCTTTATAATGATACTCTCCAGTAATAAACTCATATTGACTCGCATTTGTTCCAGCGTTTGCCTGACAGATAAGGGTACTAGCCTTGAATGTATTTGTAAGATAAATTGCCGTTTTATTAAAGAACTGTAACATCTTTACTTGATTATCTCTATTATTATAGGCTCTATAATGGGAATGCATATTCCGACAGAATTCCAAAGCATTCGACAAACAAATTAAAGCACTGAGACAGTCATCAATATGGGCAGATTTTACAACACTCTTAACTTGCTTAACTATTTCATTAGCCTTTTCTTCCGTAAGAGATTTGCTTTCGTCATCTTTCTCTATCTCTTTTTTTATCTGTGCAATACTTGAATTGTCTTTGCTTCCCAAAATTGGTGCCAAAACAGAGAAATGATGGAATAACAGCGTTCTCAGTTTCTCATTCTGCTCTGGTGTTAGCAAATACTGACTCTTCGCACCAGGCTTCTTCTTTCCAGGGTTATTGGCTTGCCATTCCTTATCTTTTTTATAAGCCTCCAGCATTTTATCTAATATATGAAAATAGTTAAAGGAGTTTTTCACTTTCAGTCCAATCTTCCCAAATATGAATTGAAGAGTCTTGCTGAAATTGTCACGGGCAATATTGACATAGGCTCCAAGGATTGATTTCCCTGAAGTCTCTTTCTTGTCCGTAATTGGGAAAGAGTAGTTGACCATATTCTGAACGAGTTGCCTTATTTGTTCTTGTCTTTGTTCTTTTTCCCAGTCTCGTTTGTTCTTAAAATGATAATTCTTTTTCCCGTTGTTAAAGGTGTTGCTCTGTTGCTTACCAGTGCTTTGATTCTTAGGGGTATTATTCCCCTTCTTGTAATCTTTTCCCATAATTGTATTGTTTTTTAGTTATTGTTATTCTTTATCATTTCTCTTATATCTTTCACAAGTCTATCCGATAGTTGTTGTGGATCTTTTTCCGGAAGACTCTTAAAGAAGGACGTTTCTGTGATTTCACTATAATTGTTGACCCAGGCATTCCCATTATAGTCGGTTAGAGACTGCTGTTTCAGTATTTGCATGATGATTTTTGTCAAACGAACAAAGTTTTCCTCACTAATAAACGCTTGTTGTAGCCAAGATTTTTTATTATTGGGATGTTTCAATGTTAATTGTTCGGCAATGATCATGTTTGATGTCATCCAACTACGGATACTTTCGTTAATAGATGATTCCCAATCATTGTCAGAGGTTTCATCAGATGATAAGTTTAGGAATTGCTTCAGGTATTCTGCTCTGGCCAGATTGAAACACACATAGCCAGTCCATATTATATCGTCGCCAATATTCTCTTTAGCATATTTAAATGCCTCGGACGCTTTATCGCAATATACGAGTGCCAAGGATTTATCTTCATCATTACACTTTTTGGTGCAATTAATAATTTCTCTCAATGAGGGACTAGTCTGGTTGGTTAACAAATGTGTGGCACATCTTAAATAATAAAGTCCGAGGTAATCATAATAGAGAATGCTCGTAACTGGATTGATGAAAAGAGAACCTCTTATCTCCAACAATTTTGAAGGATCAGATTTTCTTGTAGTATATTTCTGATATGCAAAAACGGAATCAATCAGGCTGACCGTTTCTTCCAATAGTTTACATGAGCCATCGGAAATCTCCTTGAAGTTTTCAACTTTACTCTTTATTAAAACTAATAGCCTAGTAACTCGATCAAGTTGAACAGCAGAGTTGTCCTTTATAAAATAGGGTATAAGAACTAACAAGTCGGCAACCTCTTGAACATTATCCGCAAGATGGGCTCCACTCTGTTTGTTTTTGTTGTGGAATAGCCCTTCCATATAATCCATCAATGCCTCGCTCGTAACCTTAAAATCACTTTGAGGAAAACGGAAGACTGCCCTCAAAATGTTAGGACGGTAACGTGTATTTTCCATCACATTGCCATCCATACGGCTGATTGCATTCACTTCATCGATTGAATAGAACGTTCTAAGACTGATGTAAAGCGCAAGGAACGCTACTGCTAATGAAACAACTGCCACGACAAGTTCATTTGTGTTGTCAGGTTTTAATGCAAGACCTACTCCTGCAGAGCAAAGGACGATAATCATCACAACGATGATGCTGAGCCAAATCTTTCTTCTTCTCATATCTAAAAAACTTACTACTTTTCTATTCTGAATCCCATCTCAAGTATGGACTTCAGTGTTTTTATATATATTTCTCTATCCAATTTCTTTTCTTCTTCGGACAAGTCTTTATAAGAAACATGGTCTTGATGATGCATCTGAACATCGTCATGAACCTCGCCGTTTGACCAATCCAGACTTATCTTTTCCTTTGCCAACGTGTTGTGTGCGTGTTCTGCTAAGCGGTCTGCCAGTTCTTTAATTTCATCTGTTATTTCTATCTCATATTTTTCATTTGTAAACATTGCTATCCACTTCTTGAATTCATCATTCGCTTCGATATTTTCTAATGGCGTGGCTGATGATAATGACTTTATCTGGTATTCGCTAATCACTTTGTCAAATACACCTATTTCAATTTTGTCATCTCTGACAAGAAGAATGGGCAGATTGGCCATAACTCCCATACCCACTTCAATCTCATTCCATGGTGTGGGAAGCCATACTCCCTCTTCGATTTCTTTCTTGTCTGGATTTAAACGCCCGGATTTGATTTCAATCTGTTTAAGACCAAATGCAATCATGGCGTCTGATTGTAGAATAGACTCCTTAACTTTCGTTAGCTGACTGTCTTTAGGATAATGATCGCGTTTGTATATGATAGCCTCGATACCTTTTCCTTCTAATATCTTCTTGTAGTAAAGTGTCAAAGCTTCTTCTGAGGCTGTTAAAGTTCCAGGCATACTGAAGAAGACCATTTTATGGCCGCCACCTTTCTTTTTCGACTTGTCCATTATGAACACATCAGAGCCTTCGTAGATATAGGCTTCATCTTTAGTCCCTTGGTTAATCCATTTCAAATGCTTGATCATTTCCTTAGGGATACCTTTGGCTCCTTTAAAGTCAGAGCCTTCGAGTATGACGTTTTCGAAATAGACATTAGTAAGATCCGAATACTTAAAGTCTGCTTTTCTGAAAGTACAATTTTTGATATTGGTATGATTAAAAATCGCACTATTGAATATGGTCCCAAAACCAATAATGTTTTCAACCAGTGCATATGATAGGTTCGCACCATACATATCTGTGAAGTCCATCGTAATCTTCCATGAGTCATCCTTGTCTGTTTTGGGAGCCTTACCCTTCTTTTCCAGGGCATCATCCTTCTCGTTCTTCTTGCCAAGATACAAATCCTGCATGTTCGTCCGCTGAAGATCTGCATAATTCAGATTTCCTGCATAGGCCAATCCATCACCTAGAGTTTTTTGGTATATCCCTGTGGGATGAATCTTAAGCATAGATGATATTACGTTGATGGTCTCTTGTCTAAACCGATTTCTGTCTATCACAGCAGTGAAAAAACGTCGGAGAATAATGGCAGCTGACAATTGGGCTGTCTCATTGTCTTTAGACAGCTGCTCAACAACCCTGTTAAATTGCTCTTGCGTGTCTTGACGTTTCTGATTGCCAGTCCTAACGACCTTAGTAATAACATATAGTATAACGCCAGCTAATACAACTCCAATAGTGTATAGCGCTTCTACATTGCCTAATGAAAATAACAATATCATCATGAAAGAAATATTATTTAATTAATCGATTCCTAATTGATATACATTTTTCCATCCATTCACCATTGACAGCATAATAGTAGCTGTCATGTTTGGTATATGGCGACGAAAGAGAGTTAGAGAATTCACGAAGGGTTGAAATGATCTGCTCCATAGATTTTAATGGGGCTGAAGAATGACGATTCAGACTATCTTCTGTGAATAATACCTGTGGCGTGATTGTTTGGTCTGCCGTACCAACAGTCTTGTTAAATGCCGCAAGACTATAATCCGTCTTCACCACGAAGTAGTTGGAAACAATGCGCCGATTATGGAGATTATGATAGGCTTCGTTTTTACCAGTAATACCTAATACCTCCATCGTTATGGGATAAGGACGCTTGAATTCTTCTTTGATGTCATTCAGCCGCTTTGCAATAGTCTGAAAGTCATAAAGAGCATCTATGCTGTCTTTATCAAAAATAACAGTAATATGATAGGTGGTATTCAATTCACGTGGCAGTAGCTCTGTTAAAATACTGCGCACATTATCAAAACCATTTCCATATTTTGCATTGGTGGTTTTAAATAGATAACGATCTGTAAGAATAAGAGCGTTAGAGGGTAGGGACTCCACACTATCCAGCACCGTATCCCATCCTCTTCCCAGAGGCTTGTTTTTGTCTGTAGTATGTTCGTCGTTGATGTCGATTAACGAAGATATGTTCGTATCTATGCCACTCCGGCAAATCACTCCGTATTCCGCTTGGATCTTTTTTGCTTCAGCAAGCGTTATATCAAGAATAAATAATGAAGAAGGATTCTTGAGAACTGATTCTGGTTTGGATGGAATATTCTTGATATATTCAGTCCTCGTTGTATCAGCCACAAGACCAAAATCGTCTTTTAACTGTTTAATCCATGCTAAATCGGGAACATCCATAGCCACATATAGATTCTTGGCGGACTTAAGAATCTTGAACAGGTTCGACCGGGAATTATTTGGCCGTTGACTCTCTGCTTGAATGATATTCCTCAGAATTTTCTCTGCTATAAATATCTTGAACATACGCTTTCAGTTATTGGTTGGAAATAGTAATCCATGCACGAAACAGTGTTTCTGCGCCACAAAGTTACAAAAAATTTATGAAACAATGAAAAAATATTGTTTTTTTATTAATGCTCATTCGCATTCTTTCTATCGCAGGTATGTAGCACATGCCAGAGTTCTGTGGTTTCATCCATCTTAGATAAAGGAACGTGATGCATGTGATTGGCTATGGCTATACGTTCTTCATTAAGAAGTTCAAAGCCAAAAACGTCAAGTAGATCAACTGAACGTTGCCCATGATGATGGCGACCGATTTCATCGAGCCCTTCCAAATGTGAGGTACATAAATCATGGAACAAAGCAGCAATTCGGCAACTTTCATCAGGCAGATGGGGAGCCATCTTTATCATCTCGAAATAGACACCCAAGGAGTGGTCGGCCAAACCACCCTTATATCGATGATGATGGTGGCAATGGGCAGTGAAGTAGTCACTCTTTACCAGATAGCTAATCACGTTACCCATTCCCTCTCGTTCAATATCGCTCAGTAGCGATATGATTTCTTGTTTAGATGAAGTAATACCAAAGATATTCATCCCACAATACCTTCCATCCGTATAAGACAAACCATATTACGACAATAAATGCAATAATTACAAGAAAGCAGAACCGTGTGCTTTTCAAAATGTCATCAATAACGACTTTTGAGAAAAGCCAATGTCTCAGACCTCCGTCGATGTGTTGCGCCATTCCTGTACGGAAGTTAAAGACAAAGACAGGGCGTATGCGCCAAGGATGATTGTAACGATTCTGCCAATCGAATAGGCAATATTCCCAATAACCACCCCGCTGATTCCACCATTCACCTGTCGTATAGTCATTCTTTTCTGCATACTTGTTCAAAACGGCAGGATTGCCATTGGCTCCAGCGTTCTTATAAATAGAATAAGGTGCCAGTGAATAGTTGATAATTTTTCCAAGCGACACACGGCAAACTAACATTACAGGATTGCTGTCACTCAGTCGATATGGATCTTCTGCATATCTTCTAGCTACGCTACGACGTGAAGCAAAATAGACACCAATTCCTCCCCAGCTGCTCTGACTTGCTGTAAAAGTACCTTCTGTCCAAGCCCTCACGTTTTTCTTCGTAATAGCACGTCCTGCCGTCAAGTCTGTGCCATGATAAAGTGTTATTGCAGGAATCACAGTGTCTATAACCGTCCAAACAGCCCCTTCCAATAAGGTAAGGAATCCGTGATATATTGGATATTTGAAGAATCGATACGGAACACCTATTAGCCAATCAAACCCGTCTGCGTGTTCATCCCAATTGGTTGGATGGAACACCTCGCATACCAAATCATAAATCTCTGTGGTGCCGTATATCAGGACATTGTAAATAAAAGCATTCAACGTCCTGAGTGGAGTAGTGGCAATATACAATACAAGTTGGAGGAAATACAATACAGGGCACAATAGTTCCTTAATGTCTTCACTTGGCCAACTTGTCTTGAATATGTAACGCCATGGCTCAGTCAAGACATGCTGAAGTCTATTGAGCCCCCATATTGGCAACGAGAAGAGATAGTAGGCATACTCAAAGATGGATGAGTATTCTGCACCCATCGCAGTGGTGATATAGCGGATTCCAAAGAATACTGCGGTCCAAAAACCGACGGTGGAGCCTGCACTGGCATTGTCGAAAAGCCACCAGCCAATCAACGCTCCAACGCCCATGAAGAATCCCACATATACCGCGATGGCTATGAGCTGTTCCCTGAAGGCGTAAGCAACCAATGCTATAATAATCCAAAAAATAATCGTAAACATTGCTCTCTTGAAATCCTTTATCTGTTATATCTACTGTGCAAATATACGAAAAATAACTGAATCTTAATAGTTATTTTAGACGAATTAACTAATTAATATATAGAGTCTCATTATTCGTTGTTTCTATCACCTGAAAAAATATATTTATTGAGACCTCAAAATTTTCCCAAAAACATTTTGCGGGAAAGGGAATTTTCGCTACTTTTGCAGGCGAATTTCGACATGGAAAGATGACATAGCTAAGAATCCGCCGTAAAAGCGTAATGTAACAATAGGGTCGTAGGACCTGTAAACATCAGTCTGAAAAGACTGGTGGAAGGCGATCTTTTATATTGTTACATCAAAAATCATACAGATTATGAGAAGAAGAATTCCCTACAGGGTGTGCAGTTGCACACCCAATGGTGTTGTGACTCATCTGGAAGCACGGCTGCTGAAAGAAATAGTAAATAGTGCAATACATCCCATTCGTTGTGCTGAGAGTTGCAAATGGAAGTTTATGCGAGGGATGCGCATCGGCGACCTCTGTGCAGAGACGGGTCATTTCTGGTGGGCGCGTAAGGTCTGGATGTTCACGGCCAATCTCATTGAGAACAAAGACTATGACGACTGGCGCTATGTCTGGTTTGACAATGACCGCGTACGGCTGCGCGATGTGATTTCAGAAACGGAGTGTGAACTGCTTGACCGTCGCTGTAGTGACCTTTGGCGAGCACTGGGATATCCGGAATACGCGTGGTGGGACAAGCGCGTTGAGTATCTGACCAGCCGGTATTTTGGGACGTGCTATTATTACTTGTTTGAAGACAAGTTTGACGGTTACTATGACCAGCTGATTGGTGAATGGGAGGAGGAGATGGAAGGCTACAGGGCCATTCAGGAGACCGAACAGATGTTCCGTGAAGGCCAGGGCGACGACCTCCCTCCGTGTTCGCAGGATTTCTATGAGTACTGGCACGATGGTCCTCACATAGAGGATTTTTCGTGGCTTACGTACTAAAAAGAACAAGGGATGGCTGGTGGGCCATCCCTTGTTTCGTGAAGAAAATAAGTGAAACTAACAATATTTTATTATGACTAAAAAGTCTCTAATGAAACTCGCAGCCACAGTTAAAAGCGCTGAACAATTACAATGAGGGCTACGAGAAGTGCGACTTCCATAAGCTGACGGGCTGGGGCAAGTGACTATATTTGAATCTTCCAAATATTTTGAGTTCCAAAGATAGGTATTATTTCTGAAATTTCCAAATTTTTGAGCGATTTTTCGAAAAAAGCAGGAAAAATCGACCCAATATTGAAATCTTTTCGTATCTTTGCACACAAGTATCGGCTAATCGTCGTAAACGACGCAAGCTAAGGCTGATTCCCTGAGCGCAGGGTGCCGGTATGATTTTAGTTGGTTAATAATAGCATCAGCTATTTATTCAGAGTATCGTGAAACGTAGGAAATTTCAACGATTGAAATGCTTTGAGTAAGTCAGCCGATGCCCGTGCGATAAGCGCGGGCATGACTTATATCTAGCATTTCAGGTAATCCTACGACCTCACGATACGAGAGAAGAGCCATGACTCGCGCTTCTTTTGTGTCCTGAGGTCTCTTTGTGTTTACCTGTAAGCAAGCCTGGAGATATAGTCTGATTGCTCCTAAGACTATCGTGCGGTAACAGGTGGAACTGATTAACAATATCAACAAGACACTGCGCGACGACCTTACAGCGCAGATAAAGAGTGGAAGCCGGCTGTCTATAGCGGCCTCCTGTTTCTCCATTTATGCCTTTCAAGAACTGAAAGAGGCTTTGAAGGATATAAAGGAATTGCGTTTCATCTTCACCTCGCCCACCTTTACCACAGAGAAGACTCCCAAGCAGCAACGTGAGTTCTATATTCCTCGTTTGGATCGAGAGCGTACACTTTACGGTTCTGAGTTTGAAGTAAAATTGCGCAATGAACTAACGCAAAAAGCTATCGCTCGTGAATGTGCAGAGTGGATACGCGAAAAGGCTTGTTTTAAGTCTAACAAGACTAATGAGAAAATGAATGGCATCATTAATCTTGATGATGTCAGTTATTATCCTATAGAAGGGTTCACTACCGTAGAACTGGGTTGTGAAAAAGGCAATAATGCCTATACGATGATTAACAAGTTTGAGGCTCCAACATCGAAAGGTTTTATCGATCTCTTCAACCAACTCTGGAATGACAACAGTCGCCTACAGATTGTAACAGATGAAGTCATTGACAGCATCAGCAATGCCTATAAAGAGAATGCTCCAGACTTCCTCTATTTTGTTGCGCTCTATAATATCTTTAACGAGTTCTTAGAAGATATAAGCGAGGATGAACTGCCCAATGAAGCTACAGGTTTTAAGAACTCAGCCATTTGGAATAAACTCTATAACTTCCAACGCGATGCAGCTTTGGCTGTCATCAACAAATTGGAGAAATACAATGGCTGCATCTTAGCAGACTCTGTAGGTCTAGGTAAGACATTCTCTGCCCTTGCTGTCATTAAGTATTTCGAGAGTCGCAATAGAACGGTGTTGGTGCTCTGCCCCAAGAAACTCTATGAGAACTGGAATACCTATCGACAGAATTATGTCAATAATCCGTTGGCGAAAGACCGTCTGAACTACGACATTCTATATCACACAGACCTCAGTAGAGAACACGGATATAGTAATGACTTGGACTTAGACCGAGTTAACTGGGGCAATTATGATTTGGTGGTGATTGATGAGAGTCATAATTTCCGTAATGGTGGCAAGGTGTCAACAGATGAGAATGGTGAGAACCCCAAGGAGAATCGCTATCTTCGATTAATGAATAAGGTCATAAAATCTGGTGTGAAGACGAAGGTGCTGATGCTTTCTGCTACACCAGTCAATAATCGCTTTGGCGACTTGAAGAACCAACTCCAGTTAGCATACGAAGGGAAAGCAAAGGCATTCGATGAATTGTTGCCTACCAACAAAGGAATTGATGACATCTTTCGCCAGGCACAAGCAGCCTATAATCTGTGGGCCAACTTCTCACCAGAGGAACGCACCACAGAACGATTGTTGCGGATGCTCGACTTCGATTTTTTCAAACTGCTCGATGCTGTCACTATTGCCCGTAGTCGTAAGCATATCCAGCAATATTACGATACCACAGATATTGGCACTTTCCCTGAGCGATTGAAACCTATCTCTCGGCAGCCTCATCTGACAGACCTCGATACGGCCATCAACTACAACGAGATATTCGAGCAGTTGCAGATGCTTCGACTGGCCATCTATGCACCTTCTGCTTTCATCCTACCCAGTCAACTCTATAAATATAAAGAAGAGGAAAGTACAACAGGCCACCGCCTGAGTATTGAAGAACGTGAGCAAGGCATTCAGCGACTGATGAACATACAGTTGCTGAAGCGCTTGGAATCTTCTGTCAATTCTTTCCGTCTGACATTGGGACGTATCCGCGACTATATGCAGGAGACGCTCGATGCTATTGCGCGATTCCAAAATGGTGAGCGTCGCGTTTCTGTAGACGACTTCGAAAGTGCCGATGTGGATGAGGATGAGCAGGACTTCACCATCGGTAAGAAGAAAAACCGCATCCTCCTGGAGGATATGGACTATATATCGTGGCAGAAGGAAATCAAGGATGACCTTGAAATCATTCGCCTGTTGTTGCTGATGCTCCAGAGTATCACGCCTGAGCATGACAGCAAACTGCAACAGCTTATTACTGACTTAAAGGATAAGTTTGCTCATCCTATCAATGGCAGCAACAAGAAAGTCATTGTTTTCACAGCATTCTCAGATACAGCACAGTACCTATATGATTGTCTGGCAGAACCCATCAAGAAAGAGTATGGCTTAAACGTAGTACCATGAAACTGAAGGAGAAGCTTGACTTCAACAAAGTACTGACTCTCTTCTCGCCCATTTCAAAAGAGCGTGAAGCCATCTATCCCCATCTGCATGAAGATATCGATGTGCTCATAGCAACAGATTGTATCAGTGAAGGTCAGAACTTGCAAGATTGCGACTACTTGATAAACTATGATATTCATTGGAACCCTGTTCGCATAATTCAGAGATTTGGCAGAATTGATAGAATAGGCTCCCTTAATGCCCAGATCCAGTTGGTCAACTATTGGCCGGATATGACGCTCGATGAGTATATCAACCTGAAGGGTAGAGTCGAGTCTCGTATGAAGGTGACTGTGATGACTGCCACAGGCGATGATAATATCCTTTCGCCAGAAGAGAAAGATGATTTGGAGTATCGTCGCCAGCAATTGAAACGCTTGCAAGAAGATGTTGTGGATTTGGAAGAAATGAATAGTGGCGTCAGCATTATGGATTTAGGTCTGAATGAATTCCGCCTAGATTTGCTGGAATATATCAATAGCAATCACGATGTGGAGCATACTCCTTACGGACTTCATGCTGTTGTGCCAGCTTCAGCGCAAGCTCCATCAGGAACAGTCTTCGTCTTGAAGAATCGTACAGCAGGCGTGAATATCGACCACAAGAATCAACTGCATCCCTTCTATATGGTTTATATCTCTGATGAAGGTGAAGTGGTGGTTGACCATTTGCATCCTAAAGACCTGTTGGATAAGATGCGTTTGCTCTGTAAGCCGATGACCAAGCCAGATGTCAAGCTATGTGCCCAGTTCAATAAGGAAACACGCGATGGTTTGCGTATGGGCAAATACTCCGACTTACTCAGTAAGGCAATCAACTCTATCATCTCTGTTAAGGAGCAATCAAGCATTGACAGTTTCTTAGAGGGCTATGCTGGTGAACTCTTTGAAGAGCACTATGTGGGTCTTGATGATTTTGAACTTATTTGTTTCTTAGTAATCAAGTAGCTTATGTACAATCTTCCACAAAGCACTCTCGTCAATAGGCCACTATACAAAAAGGCTGTCTTTGAGAAATACAATCTCAAAGCATCTGAGCGTGATCGTTTCGATGCTGATGTCTGTCGTATGGCTATTGTTGCTTACCTTTCTCCTGCTAAGATTCCTGCCCTACATCCAGGGCAAGAAGTGAAGGAATTCTATGTGTTGCAAGTACAACTAAAGCAATGGGATTATGATACGAAGAATATCCTTCTGCTCCAGAAACTAATACCTCAGAAGATAGTCTTTGCTTTGGAATATGATGAAGAAGTACAGTTCTGCATCTTCCACACACGATTACAGCAATCAGAGTGGAAACACATTTATGATGCCGAGATTCCACTAAAGGGCTTGACCTTCGATGATGTTTGGAATAATATCGTTGCAGAGATTGGCAGTCTCGATACTGCATCAGAAGATACTTTCGAACAGCAAATCATCAATCGTGAAGAGCGCGAGAAGTTGCTTCATCAAATCGAAGTTCTCGAAAAGCGATGCCGCACAGAGAAACAGACTCGCAAGAAATATGAGTTGCACCAACAGTTACTAAAATTGAGAGAGGAGCTAAAATGAGTGAAAATTATACAAATCATCACTTCGTGCCCAAATGCTATTTGAAAGGTTTTTCTTTTGGTAATGAGAAAAACCCCAAGGTATATGTATATGATAAAAATGCTACTAAATCATATCCAATAGCGACGAAAGAGATTTGCTATGAAAAAGATTTGTATACAATTTCACCATCACTTGTAAATGAGGAACAACTTAATGAAAACGAACGAAAAAGTCATTATGAAGTTAATTATCTGAAGAAAGAGGTTGAAGATCACTATGGTCCATGTTTGGAAGATACTGTTTCTAAATTATCAGAGAATAAAACACTAACTGTTCCAGAAAAGATAGATTTGGCTCATTATATTGCGATCCAATATCTTAGGCTTCCAGTAATCAAATCACTCTGTTCACATATACAGAATGGCTTATTTTCTGACATAGATAAGGCAAAGGCACTCATAAGTGAATATGAAAAGGATAATCCTCATGTCATGAGATATTATTATGATGATTCCAAGGCTCATTTTATAAATGGGTATGGTAATGAGGGAACTATTAATAACCTGACCTGTCTCTTTGGACTTGCAAGTTGGGACGTTATATATAGCCCAAATAATATATTCACTTCCGATTATCCTGTGTTTGTCATCCCACAAAAATTTGAAGTTTATGATGATAAAATTGTTTTAAATAAAAATTTCGAGAAATTTCTTTTTCCTATTTCTAAAGACTATCTTCTGACGATAGAGATTGATCCCGATGCAAGTTATTATCAAAATAATCTATGTATCGTAAGAGAAGCGTCCGAAATGGAATTGTTGAGATATAATATGTTCCAATTTTTATTTTGTCAGCGATATATCATAAAACATGTACCATTTGATGATCAAGAATTGAAATATATAACAGCGATTCAGAATACAAATACTTTAATATATGAATAAAATGAAAATGCAAACCACGAATGTGGTGGATGAGAATATCAAGAAGATTGGGGAAATGTTTCCCAATTGCTTGACTGAAACGTTAGACGAGAACGGCCGTCCTCAGACAGCAATTGACTTTGACCAACTACGTCAGGAGTTGTCAAAGAATATTGTGGAGGGACCAGAAGAGCGATATCAGTTTACGTGGCCTGATAAGCGCAATGCTATCCGTCTGGCGAATGCTCCAACTACAGATACACTTCGTCCCTGCAGGGAAGAGAGTGTGGACTTCGACAATACCCAGAACCTCTATATTGAGGGAGATAACCTTGAAGTCTTGAAGTTACTGCGTCAGAACTATTTGGGCAAGGTAAAGATGATATATATTGACCCACCTTACAATACAGGTAATGATTTCGTTTATAATGATGACTTCGACCAGGATTCAGAATACTATAAGCATAATAGTGGGCAGTTTGATGAATTAGGGAACCGTCTTGTTACCAATACAGAGAGCAATGGTCGTTTCCATACCGATTGGCTCAATATGATTTATCCACGTCTCAAAGTGGCAAAGGACTTGTTGAGTGATGATGGCGTGATATTTATCAGTATTGATGAAAATGAAATCCAAAACATGCGAAAAATTACCGACGAAATATTTGGAGCAAATAACTTTATTTCTCAGTTAGGATGGCAAAAGGTATATTCGCCCAAAAATCAAGCAAGGTTCTTTTCTAATGATTATGAGTTCGTTTTATGCTATTGTAGAACTATCGACAAGTTTTCAATAAATATGCTTCCAAGAACAGAAGCAATGAACTCAAGATATAAAAACCCAGACAATGACCCAAGAGGCGATTGGAAAGCTGGTGATTGCGTAGGTAATGGCGTTCGTTCTCAAGGATATTACGATGTTGTAAGTCCAAAAACAGGGAAAGTATTTAATGTTCCTCAGGGAAAGCATTGGGTTTATGCCAAAGATAATATGCTGAAAATGATTGAGGATAATCGGATATGGTTTGGTAAGGATGGAAATTCTTTCCCGGCTGTTAAACAATTTCTTTCAGACGTTACAGGAAGACGCCCTTCAAGTTTACTGATGTATGAGGACTACGGTCATACAGATATGGCAAAGAAAGATCTAATTAAACTATTTAAGGACTTAGAGAAGGTCCCGTTTGATACACCCAAACCTGTTAAACTTATAAAAATGCTGTCTATTATAGGTTGTAATGATGGGGATATAATATTAGATTTCTTTTCGGGATCAGCAACAACTGCACAATCAATTATGGAATTAAATTCAGAACAGGATGGCCGTAGAAAATTTATTTTAGTTCAGATGCCAGAAAAAATTGAAGATAACCCTGGCGCATTGGCAATTGGATTAAAAACAATTTCTGATGTGGGCAAAGAACGTATTCGTCGTGCAGGCAAGAAAATCAAAGAGGAAAGTCCATTGACTACAAAGAATCTTGATACAGGCTTCCGTGTGTTGAAATTGGATTCTTCTAATATGAACGATGTGTTCTATACACCTGAGGCATTTACAGAGCACGACCTGTTTGAAGACAATATCAAGGGTGACCGCACGGATGAAGACCTGCTGTTCCAAACGATGATAGAACTGGGTATTGAGCTATCGGCAAAGATAGAGAAGAAGAGTATCGCCGGCAAGACCGTTTGGAGCGTGAGTGATGGTTATCTGATGGCATGCTTCGACAAGGATGTGAACGAGACTGCTATCAAGGAAATTGCCAAGATACAGCCATTCTACTTCGTGATGCGCGACGCAAGTATGGCTACAGACAACGTGGCAGACAACTTCGAGCAGATTTGGAGTGAGTATAGCAAGGATACAGTACGCAGAATCCTCTAAGTAATGGTTATAGGTTAAAGGTTATTGGTTATAGAGTATTCGAAACAATGAAGTTTAAGTTCAAGATACAACAATACCAGACGGATGCTGTTGAGGCTACTGTGAATGTGTTTGCAGGACAGCCTTCGAAAACAAGTGCGCAGTATCGTCGTGACTTGGGTAAGACGAAAGGACGTATTGTCTTTGATGAGGAATATGTGGGTTATAAGAATGCTGATGTAGAACTTCAAGGCCCTCAGTTGCTTGCCAATATTCAGCAGCAACAGGCTATCTACAATATCCCAAAGTCAACGAAACTAAGCCAGCCAGATGGGTTAGGTGCATGCTCACTTGATATCGAAATGGAGACGGGTACTGGTAAGACATACGTCTATATCAAAACCATGTTTGAACTGAACAAACGCTATGGCTGGAGTAAGTTCATCGTGGTGGTGCCCAGCATCGCCATTCGCGAAGGCGTGGCCAAGAGTTTTACGATGCTGGCAGAGCACTTCCAGGAACACTATGGTAAACAGGCTATACCTTTTGTATATAATAGTAGTAACCTGAATGCCATTGATGATTTCTCGAGTAGTGCCGACATCCGCGTGATGATTATCAATACGCAGGCTTTCAACTCGTCGTTTAATGAGGCGAAGAACGTGGAAGGTCGTAAGGGTGATGCTGCAGCACGTATTATCTATACGCGTCGTGACGACTTCCAGAGTCGCCGTCCTATCGATGTGATAGCAGCCAACAGACCTATCATCATCATGGATGAACCACAGAAGATGGAAGGCGTTGCTACACAGAAGGCTCTAAAGAACTTTAAGCCGCTGTTTGTACTGAATTACTCGGCTACCCATAAAACTTCTCACAACTGTGTTTATGCATTGGATGCCCTTGATGCCTATCGCCAGCGACTGGTTAAGAAGATACAGGTGAAGGGTATCACGCTGCAGAACCTGTTAGGGAATCAGAGCTATATATATTTCGATAGTATCGTGCTTTCAAAGAACAAGGCTCCAGAGGTGAAGTTGGAGATAGAGGTAAAAGGGGCAAGCAGCACTCGCAGACAGATATGTAAATTCGGCCAGAACGATTCGCTTTTCGATGCGAGTCATTTGCAGGCCTATAAAGACTTTGTTATTACGGACATCAACCCACTTACCAACATGATTTACTTCATGAATGGTGATTCGCTGCATAAGGGTGAGGTGATGGGAGATGTGTCAGAGAAACAGCTTCAGCGCATACAGGTGAGAGAGACGATAAAGTCGCACTTTGAGAAAGAAGCGATGCTCTTCAAACAGGGTATCAAGACGTTGTCGCTATTCTTTATTGATGAGGTGGCCAACTACAAAGGTTATGACGAACAAGGCGAGGTAGTGAAAGGTGACCTGTGGAAGATATTCGAGGAAGAGTATATGCTTTATTTGAATGAGCATCTGTCACTCTTCGAGGATGACTACCAGCGTTACCTGAAACGATTCTCTGCCAGCGAAGTGCATAATGGCTATTTCTCAATTGATAAGAAAGGACATGCTGTCAATAGTGCTGTAAGTAGAGGAGAGGATACGTCGAATGATATATCTGCATACGACCTGATTCTGAAGAACAAGGAGCGACTATTGAGTTTCGAAGAGCCTACAAGATTTATCTTCTCACACTCGGCATTGCGCGAAGGTTGGGATAATCCTAACGTATTCCAAATATGTACGCTTCGTCATGCTAATAGCAATACCGCAAAGCGTCAGGAAGTTGGACGAGGATTGCGTATCTGTGTGGACCAGCAAGGCGTTCGTATGGACAAAGATCTGTTGGGTGATGCTGTTCATGATATTAATCGCCTGACGGTGATTGCCAACGAGAGTTACAGCACCTTTGCCGATGCTTTGCAGAAAGAGACACGTGAAGCCTTGCGTGAACGTCCATCTGTGGCTAACGTCGCTTACTTTGAGGGGCGTAAGTTCAAGATAGGCGAAGATGAGCATGAAATCTCACAGATGGAAGCTTCTGCTATCATCAATTATCTCTACGAGAATGACTATGTAGATGACAAAGGTAATATCCAGCAGTTATATCATGAGGATTTGCGCAATGGTACATTAGCACCACTGAGTAAGAAGCTGGAGCCTATGGGTGAACAGATTCACAAACTCGTGCAGAGCATCTTCGACCCATCAGCCTTTGATGATATGATAGAAGATGCCAACAAGAAGGCAGAGGTGGTGAATGACCATCTGAATGAGAATGCCGCGAAGGAAGAGTTCAAGCGTCTGTGGGAGCAAATCAATCATCGTTATGTCTATACCGTTCACTATGACAGCGAGGAACTGATAAAGAAGGCTATCACCTCGATAGATAAGAACCTGACAGTAACGAAACTGAAATATATCGTTACAACTGGAGAACAAGGTGAGGAGGATGTGGACTTTACAGGTAAGCAGCAAACACGAACAAAGGAACTGCGTGAGGTGTCAACTAGCGATGTGGCATACGACTTAGTTGGGGATATTGCGCGTGGAGCTACGTTGACTCGTAAGACTGTGGTTAGGATATTGAAGGGAATTAACCAAGCGAAACTCTATTTGTTCAAGAACAATCCAGAGGAGTTTATCCGTAATGTTATCCGACTGATTAAAGACGAGAAGGCGACCATGATAGTAGAGCATATATCGTATAACCGCACAGAACAACAATATGATACGAGTATCTTTACTAATGAGAAGAGTCGCCAAAGCGTGGATAATGCATACGAAGCCAAGAAGCATATCCTTGACTATGTCTTCACAGATAGCAAGGGAGAACGGAAGTTTGCAGAAGACTTAGACTCTGCCAATGAAGTGTGTGTCTATGCTCGTCTGCCTCGCACATTTAAAATTCCTACACCTGTTGGGCATTACGCTCCAGACTGGGCTATCGCTTTTAATGATAACATGGGAGTGAAGCATATCTTCTTTGTGGCAGAGACCAAGGGCAGCTTGCGGTCTATGGATTTGAAGGGTGCAGAACTTGCCAAGATAGACTGTGCCAAGAAACTTTTCAATGAACTGTCAACGAGTAAAGTACGCTATCATGAAGTGACGGACTATCAGAACATGCTGAATGAGATAAATAGTTTGGTGTAGAACTATGTCAAGGAAAAGAACTTTTTATTCGGCTGTGTCGGCTTCAAAACTGAAAAGTTTGGTCAAGAACGGACGGGATTATTCTAAGCCGACTCTTAACGAACAGCTTACAGCTGCCCGAGAATCTTTGGGCAAAAAGAAACCTAAGACATGGATGAAGATAGTTTCTGTGCCTATGGGCGGTATGAACAAGAAATGAAGACAAGGGCTAAAAGCGTAACGACTATGGCGTACAAACCTTGGAAAGTTCAGGATCATCTCTTGACTGGCGGACGGCTCATTGGGTGAGGACGGAAGTTCATGGGATTGTCGCGGTCGCCCCAAACCAGTTGCTGCAGCAAAGCGCCAAGGGGCAGCTCAATTTTCGAGTCG
>CACYKE010000006.1 GCA_902774925.1 uncultured Prevotellaceae bacterium
TAAAATAAAGTAAAAACGATAATAAAACGATTAAACAATGCTAAAAGATGAACCAATTATTTGGTTTGCAACATAGAAGAAGAACCGACCCCATGATCACTAACAAAAACTTTATATTCTCATGAAAGCTTCTCGTCTAAAAAAAATATTATTGTTAGTTGCCTCTATATTCTTTATAGCGGTATGTTTACTATGTTATTTGCCTTTTGTTCAACTAAGGAACATAGATCTGTCAGAATATTTTAGCGGTCATTTTAACATAGATACTCATGATAAAATTTTCGGATTAAAAGTACGTATTCAACGTTATCCAGATTGTTGGTTTATACACAAGGGAGACACGTATACAGATATACCATTTCATGACGAAGATAGTATTCAAAGGAATATGAACATTAAGTTCAATTGGGATAACACTATTACTATTAGTGAAGGAGCCTACAAATATAACATTAATGTAGACAAAGTAAAAATTACACCGGGGATGTATCATCCAGCTGACACATTTTCCCTAATACCTGAGACGGATGATTCCATTTTTGTGGGAATTCTATTCCTAGATAACAAGAAGAATGGAATAGAGGTTCTGCGCCAGAAGAAGACACTTCCATATGGAGGTAAGCGAACCGCTTTCCGACTAATTAAAGACGAAAAGGTTTATTCGACGGGCAAGAGATCGCTCTTTAATTATTAGCACAGCGTAACACAGGGGGACTGTCCCGGAACACCGGGACAGGTTTTTGATTCCTCGGACAATATATTAGGAAATAGATCGTTTAGGAACACTAGGGACAGGTCAACGTTTCACTCCTAAAAAAACGGAGGGTTCCTGTAATCTGCTTTGAATCCGAAATCGACCGCCTTGTATATCCGCTCTACGGCCTGACGGAATACACAAAAGGGACGGTTCTTTTTGTGTACCTTTCCGGTGCAAATAACCTGCCATTATTTCCAAATAACGTAGGGTTATTCGGCAATAACCCAAGGTCTTCGTGAGAAATGCAGAAAATAGGAAAGTAGGAAAGTAGACATTAGCATGTTTCCGCACCGCCACAACCGCAGCAGGAGGACATTATAAGTAGAAGTTTTTTTTATTTATTATTTTTATAATTATTATATATACCATTATTATTTATTTCTCTTTAATTCTTTCTTTATTTTATTACTCTAAAATACCTTAATGTCTACTTTCCTACTTTCTGCATTTCCTACTTTTTCTTGCAAAATATTTGGAATCTAATTTTTTTTTTCGTAACTTTGCCCTCGGTTCGGGGAGAAATCCACGACAAAATAATAAAAACAAAAAGAAGTTATGGCAGCAACAGTATTGAATGAAGCACAACTGGAATTGTTGAGGATGGTGTCCGTCTTTAACACCCCGGTTCGTTCACTTCATGAGCGCACGACGTACAAATAAAATCCGTATTAGGTATGGATAACGTCGTCATTTGACTGTGCCATTGCTGCCAATGCAAAATTCATTGTGACAGAAGACCACCATTTCAATGTACTAAAAGAAATTGACTTCCCGTCAGTTGACGTTATAAACATCGACGACTTTCTAAAAGAAGTCATGTCGAGATACTCATAATTGTTGAACCCTTAAAACGCTGATGCCTATGGGCTGAGAAAGAAATATAAAAAAGACATAAGGACATATTGACATATAGTATGACTAGGGACTGGTACCTGTCATACCCTTGGTAAAGCTCAACCAGATTGCAATCCAGCAGATGCAGGTATTGGAGGGGAACAGTGGGAGAAATCTTTTGAAATAGTAAACAATATCTTTCAATGAAATTATTTGATAAACTCAACGAATATCGTAACAATGGAAATACAAGAATAGATGTTATTATAAATTATGGAAATAATCAAAACCATTCGACAAATGGAGGGACTAAAAAAATGAGAACAATTAAAAGCTTATTGTTTCTCGTATTACAAGGTTTTGTATACTATTCAAATGCCCAGTCAACAGCACCTTGTTTAGAAATTGATTCAATTCAAACAGAGTATGCCACATGCGATGTTATAACTTTTAATTTTAAAAATAATAGCGAAGAGAAGGTTCTTATATCTATATCTTTAGAAAAGAAGGTTAATGATAGATGGCTATTATATACAGAAGACATTTTCCAAATACCCTCTATCCGTAAGGTTGAGAATGTTATAATATTGAAAGAGAACGAAATCGACAGAAAAGAAAAATGGAAAATAAAAAGAACTATGTATAGGGAAGGGGGTGATAATACGTATAGATTTAGATATAATATAAGAAAAATATACCAGGAACTGATAAGCACTGAATATTCAAATGTTTTTCATGTCACCAACTGCGGAAAATGAAACAATCAAAGAATCACCGGGACAGGTTTGTCCCCTTTTCTGTCGACTCAGCTCAATTTTTTATCGGACACCAATAATTTTTTATATTTACATATATACCAAAATCTAAACATCTAAACATGCTAAACATCACAGTAATTTGGTTTTTCGCTCGATTTACATTATCTTTTCGCTGCGCGAGAAGATACTTCCGCTCGAAAGAACAAAGAAAAACGAGTTTTCCTTTGGTTCTTTTCTCACTTTTTCGTACCTTCGCAGCATGATACTGGTATTCGGAGGGACGACGGAAGGTCGCAGGGCGGCAGAGGTGCTGGAAGAAGCTGGTAATAGCTATTATTACAGCACAAAGACGGGCGAGCAGGAGCTGACACTACATTACGGTGTGCGCACGGACGGGGCGATGGACGGTGAGGCTATGCGGCAGTTTATCCGTGAGCACGCGATACGGCTGGTGGTGGATGCTGCCCATCCGTTTGCTGCGACGTTGCATCAGACGATAAGCGAAGTGGCTGCCGACATGAGGATTCCGGTCATTCGATACGATAGAATCTATCCGCCAAGAGACCCTGATATCACGTGGATTGACGACTATCGGCAGGTGCCGACGGATATCCATTCGTTGTTGGCAACGACTGGCGTGCAGAGCATCATCAAGTTGAAATGGCTGGAGGCGGAAGGAGTAAAAGTAATATATAGGATACTAAATCGCGAGAGTAGCATCCGGTTGGCGCACGAGCAAGGGGCAACGGACGAACAACTGTGCTTTTATCATACAGGGGACGATCCTATAGGGGACAGTCCCCATGTAATCCGCTACGCTTCTCACACAGGGGACAGTCCCCAAAGTAGTCCCCAGGGGGCTGACACCATCCTGCTGAAAGAAAGCGGACTTAGCGGCGGATTTGTTGAGAAAGTGGCTGAAGCACGCGAAAAAGGCATGCGGATTATTGCATTGAAGCGACCGGAAATTACACACGGGAGTTCCCCCGTTAATCGGGGGAACGGCCTCGCGCCAGGGGGGAATTTGTTCCTCTGTTCTGTCGTCAATGGCCCGTATGGTTTGCGGCGGGCGGTGGAAAAGCTGTTGCCGGAGTTTTTCCCTTTGCATAGCGGGCTGACGACGGGGACGTGTGCAACGGCGGCGTCGATTGCTGCGACGAGGCGGTTACTGTATGGCGAGACGCCTGCGGACGTGGAGGTGTTGTTGCCGAATGGCGAGACGATTCCTGTGGCTGTGGGTTATGGCGACGGATATGCCTATTGCGTGAAAGAGGCCGGCGACGACCCGGACGTGACGAACGGCATCGAGGTGAGGGCGAAGGTTGAGAAAGCGACTCAGTTTGAGATATGCGGAGGCGAGGGTGTCGGGCGGTTTACGCTGCCTGGGTTTGATTATCCGGTAGGCGAAGCGGCCATCAACAAAGGACCGCGCGAGATGATAGAACAGAACCTTCAGTCTATTCTCTCACCTCTCACCTCTGACCTCTCACCTCTAAAAGTTACCATCAGCGTGCCGAATGGTGAGGAAATTGCCAAGCGGACGTTTAATCCGCGTTTGGGCATTGAGGGCGGTATCTCGATTGTTGGCGTGAGTGGTATTGTGAAGCCGTTCTCGGAGGAGGCGTTTATCGACAGCATCCGCAAGTGTATGGAAGTGGCGAAAGCCAGCGGATCGGAGCGCGTGGTGATCAATAGCGGTGGCAAGAGCGAGCGGTTTGTGAAGACGATGTATCCGGACTTGCCCCAGCAGGCATTTGTGGAGTACGGCAATTATATTGGTGATACATTGAAAATTGCCAACGAATTGGGTATCAAGAATATAACACTTGGTGTGATGTTGGGTAAAGCCGTCAAATTAGCTGCCGGAAATTTGGATACGCATAGCCGCAAGACGACGATGGACAAGGCGTTTATTCAGCAGATGTTGGAGGAGGCAGGCATCAGCATCGACATCAGCGACATGACGCTGGCACGGGAACTATGGGAGCGTATACCAGAAAGCAAGCGAACGGAATTCGCTTGCACAGTGATTCGCCATTGCTACGAGCATTGCGCCCCGCTGTTGCCCAACGGCGAACTCACGATATTATTGATTGACGACAACGGAAAAATCTATTCTTAAATAATGTTCAATGTATAAAGATCTGTTTATTGATTTCGACGACACGTTGTATGATACTTACGGCAATGCCGTCATTGCCTTGCGGGAGACGTTTGAGGCATTTCATTTGGAGCGTTATTTTGCCGACCCGAAAGTGTTCTACGACGCCTATTGGGCTGCGAATATCGACCTATGGACACGCTACTCGAAAGGAGAGATAGACCGCCCGTATCTCATCGTCGAACGTTTCCGTCGCCCTTTGTCTGAGGGTAAAGGGCTTGAAGTCACCGAAGACCTTTGTCTGGAGATGAGCGATAAGTTTCTCGACTTCTGTTCGTCGAAGCCGGGCGTCATTGATGGTGCCCACGAATTGATGGATTACCTTCGCAAAAAAGGCTATCGCATGCACATGACGAGCAATGGTTTCCACGAGGTGCAGTATAAGAAACTGGCGGCCTGTGGACTGCGGGACTATTTCGATACCATTATCCTCAGCGAAGATGCGGGTGTCAACAAACCCTCGCCGCTTTTCTTCGATTTTGCATTGGAGATGACTGGTGCGGAACGAGAGGCTACGCTGATGATTGGCGATAACCTGAATACCGACGTCCTCGGAGCCTTGAATGCCGGCATCGACGCCATGCTCGTCAATCGCTGGAACATCGAAAAGACAGACATCCCGCAAACCGTGACGTTCGTTGTCAACAGCCTACGGGAAATCATGAAAATCCTTTAATCCGTTGTCTTATTCCCCTACGTCATTCTTCCTGCGACCAAAGAGCACGGCGGCAATGACGGGGGCTCCGACGAGGGCCGTGACGCTATTGACGGGTAGGGCACCCTCGAAGCCCGGCATGCGGGCAATGAAGTTGCATACTAGAGCCAAGGCCGCCCCACACAGGGCAGTGGCGGGCAACAGTACGCGGTGATCGCTGGTGCGGAACAAGGCCCGCGCCAAATGAGGCACGGCCAGTCCGATGAACATGATAGGTCCGCAGTAGGCGGTGACGATGGCCACCAAGACACCCGAACAGATGATAATCAGCATGCGTGCCCGTTGTACGTCGAGGCCGAGATTTGCTGCATAGCGTTCGCCCAATAGCAGCATATTCATGGGTTTTACCAGCAGGAAACTGATAGGCAGCAGGATGCACATCAATACCACGAAAAGCACCATTTCGTCGCCAGACACGCGCGAGAAAGAGCCCAGTCCCCAGACCACGAACGATTTTACGTCTTCCTCGGGCGACAGGAACTTCAGCACACCGATGATGGCGTTGGCCAGATAGCCAATCATCACACCTATTATTAATAAGGTGACGTTGCCCTTCACCTTTTGTGATATCCAAACGATGAGCAGCATCACGGCCAGTGCACCTACGATGGCTGCTACCGACATGGCAGCATCGCCAAGGTAACCGAGTCGGCTTAGTGCCACACCGCCAATCTTTCCTGACAGCAGGACCACGAAGGCGACACCAAGTGCCGAGCCGTTGCTGATACCAAGAACTGACGGACCTGCCAACGGGTTGCGGAAGACGGTTTGCATCTGTAGTCCGCTGACGGCAAGTCCCGCACCGGCGACGATAGCCGTCAATACCTGTGGCAGTCGTGAACTGATGACGATATTGGTCCATATCTCGGAGTCGGAGCCCGCACCCATCAGGATGCTGCAGACTTCACCGACAGGGATGCGCACCGTGCCGAGCAGCAGGTTGATGACTACCAGCACGACGATGGATATTAACAGGATGATGAATATCGATGCTTTCATTTCAACAGACGGTAGTACTTTGGGGTATAGTCGGATTCGACGAGTTCCGGGTGGAAAATGGCCACAAAGTCTTTCAGCAGCACGTCGGGTTCTACGGGAGCAATCTCGTAGTAGGGCTGCTGCTTCATGTTGCAGTAGATGACCTTCTTCTCCTTAAAGGCCTTGAAGAGTTCGTTACGAGGCTCGCTTGCTTTCAGCGCTTCGTACGAGAACTCGCCAGGATAGCTGTTCAGAATGCGCCAGTAGTCGGCATTAGCCGAGAGGGCATACATTTTTTCAAACTCCAGATTCTCGCCACTGGTCTCTTCGTCGTTGATGACGTAGACGGCACCGGCATCGCGGAATATCTGTGCCAGATAGTTTTTGCCACCCACGGCATGCCACGTGCCATAGTGCATCTCACCGCTGGTAACGGTGGGCTTTTGGCCATTAGCTGTTAGCTGTTGGCATTTTGCCTTTAGGCCGTTATAACGTTGCTCGATACCGGCAAACAGCTCGTTGGCTTCGCGCTCCTTACCGATAAACATACCAACGAACTTCACCCATTCAGCCTGTCCCAGTGGGTCGAGCTCCTTATAGCCCAAGTGGGGCACTAGCGTGATTTTCGTCTCCTTGATGGCATCGTAGCCGCCACGCTTTGAGGGCGAAATGAAGATGACGTCGGGATTGGCTGCCAGCACCAGTTCGGTATCAAACTCTCCCTCCATACCAATTTTTACTGTTTTGCCGTCTTTTACGCGCTGCAGGATGTCTTTGTCGAACAGGTTCTTCGTGCCCGTAATGCCCTTCACTACGTCGTGGGCGTCAAGCACGGTGAAGTTCGACAATTGCAAGGCCGTCATGCAGATGGTGTTCTTGATAGGTACACGCACCTTTGTATAGCCGTTGGGCACTTCTGCGTCGTCGGTATGAACCAATGCGAAGTGTTCGTGCTTGCCTACGTCCACCAAACGAATGTCGGCAGAGTCGCGAACGGTGAACCCCGTGGCGTACTTTACGTCGATGGTGACAATGGAATCACCCGATGTCTCGTCGGCATTTTCCGATGTCGCTTTCTTGCCCGAACAGGCGCAAAGTAGGGTGGCAATAGCCAAGAAAAAGACTGATTTCTTCATTTCTTTTGTTATTATTTCGTTTCTGTCTGCAAAGTTACGAATTTATTTTGTAACTTTGCAAACAAATAGCAACAATATGCAAATAGATATTGACCAGACACGATGGTATGACCGCATTTGGGCATCGTTTATTTTTTTTACGCGACTGCCTTTCTGGCGACTGCATCAACCAGCACAGGAGTGTTATAAGACGGTGGTGGAGCACTGGCCGCTGACGGGTTGGCTCACGGGTGGGCTGATGGCAGCAACGCTATGGGTGGGTATCATGTATCTGCCTTACATGGTGGCAGTGCTGCTGGCTATCGTGGTCCGGTTGCTTGTGACAGGCGCCTTACATGAAGACGGACTGGCGGATTTCCTTGATGGCTTTGGAGGCGGAGGCTCTGACAGAGAGCGCATCCTCACCATCATGAAAGACTCGCATATCGGCACGTATGGTGTCATCGGACTCATCCTTTACCATCTTTTATTAGCAGCAACGCTCCTGTCGATGACTCCCACGATGGCGGCACTGACCATTCTGGCGGCATCATCATATGCACGCATGGTGACGGCACAGCTCATCATGATGATGCCTTATGCCCGACGTGAAGAAGATGCGAAGGCAAAGACCGTTTATCGCAAGATGGACTGGCGTGCAAGCGTCAGCCTTGCCATACAAGGACTGTTGCCGATGGGGTTATATCTGTGGTATACAGAGCTGCCGTGGGAATTGGTCATCTTCCTGCCTTGCATCGTGATGTATTTTCTCTATCTGCTCATTTGGAACAAGCTCCGTGGCTATACGGGTGACTGTTGTGGAGCGGTGTGCCTGTTGGTAGAACTGGCAGTTTATTTAGTAGTTTGTGCCCTATGAAAAAGATCATTCTCATTACTGGCGGCCAGCGTTCGGGCAAAAGTACAAAAGCCGAGGAACTGGCATTAAGCCTATCGGATAATCCCGTTTATGTAGCAACTGCCAAGGTGTGGGACGATGAGTTCCGTGAACGCGTCCGCCGTCACCAAGAGCGACGTGGCCCACAGTGGACGAATATCGAGGAGGAAATCCATCTGAGTCGTCACGACCTAACGGGTAGGGTGGTGGTCATCGATTGTGTGACGTTGTGGCTTACGAACTTCTTCTTTGCCAATGACTCCGATGTCGATAAATCGTTAGAGTTGGCAAAGGCTGAGTTTGACGCCTTTACCAATCACGATGCTACCTATATATTTGTAACCAACGAGATAGGTTTGGGAGGTGTCAGCGAGAATGCCCTTCAGCGCAGGTTTACTGACCTACAAGGTTGGATGAACCAGTATATAGCGCAGAAGGCTGATGAAGTCATATTGATGGTGAGTGGAATTGCCGTCAAGGTAAAATAAGGACGAAATAACGTGATTACGTTATAACGATAAACGACATGAATAAAACATTCGATATTCATCCTATAGACCGCTCGATGCAGGCGGCGATACAAGCAAAGATAGATAACCTGAACAAACCCAAAGGTTCGTTAGGACGATTGGAAGAGTTGGCCATGCAGGTGTGTCTGATTCAGCAGACGTTAGAACCTTCGTTGGCGCATCCTTGTCATCTGCTTTTGGGTGGCGACCATGGTATTGAACGCGAGGGTGTGAGTGTATCACCCCGTGAGGTCACCTGGCAACAGATGATTAACTTCACCCGTGGCGGTGGCGGCGTCAATATGTTCTGCCGTCAGCATGGTTATAAGTTACGCGTTGTGGATGTGGGTGTTGACTACGACCTGTCGAATGTTCCAGGAATTATTGACCGCAAGATAGCCCGTGGCACCAAGAACTTCTTGTATGAACCCGCCATGAGTGAGGAGGAATTTAATCAGGCGATTGCTGTGGGCGTCGATTTAGTTGACGATTGCTTTGCTGAGGGCTGCCGTGTGCTATGCATTGGAGAAATGGGCATTGGCAATACGTCGCCTTCGAGCATCTGGATGAGTCTGTTTGGTGATATTCCGCTGAAGGAGTGCATCGGTGCAGGCGCAGGTCTTAACAACGATGGCATTCGTCATAAATATGAGGTGCTTTCGAAAGCCCTCAAAAACTATCGCACTGCCATACCTCAGCCATCTGCCATCAGCCCTCTTTACTATTTTGGTGGTTTCGAGATGATTGCTGCTATTGGCGCCATGCTTCGCGCTGCCGAGCAACACCTTGTAATATTAGTCGACGGCTTTATCATGACGGCCTGCGCTCTGGCCGCTATCCGTCTCTATCCTGACTCGCAAGACTACATGATATTCACCCATTGTGGTGATGAGAGCGGCCACAAAATGATGCTTGACATGGTGGATGCCAATCCTTTGTTGTATTTGGGTTTGCGATTAGGCGAGGGAACAGGTGCTTTATGCGCGTTCCCCATCATTGATTCCGCTGTCCGGATGATGAACGAGATGAACAACTTCCAGAACGCAAAGATTACGAAATACTTCTGATCCTTATAGCTTTACGCTCGAGATATCCACGAGTCCATTCACAATGGCATAGATGGTGAGACCCGCAGGAGAGTGAATCTGTAGTTTGCGCGCAATGTTGCGGCGATGGGTGATGACGGTATTGACGGAGATGCACAATCGATCGGCAATTTCCTTGTTCTGCAGTCCTTGCACAACACCGATGATGACATCGCGTTCGCGGTCGCTGAGTGCTTCGTTGGCGTCCTGTCCGCTCTTGAACACCATTTGCGAAATGTTCTTCGAGACGTCCTCCCGATTGGTGGTGCGTTCGAGGCGCTTGATGGCTGGCGTGAAGATATGGTCCTCGACCTCTGCGTGCTGGCGTAACCATTCCTCGTTGTTGTAGATGTCGTAAAGCGTTGCCGTCAGTTGGTTGTTACGATGTGCATCGGCTGGCAGGTACTTGATAATCATGAGTTTCAGTTCGCGAAGCTTCTTGTCCGTCTGTTCGTGGTGCTTCGAGAAAGTCTCAACGTTATAGTCTTTCATAGGACGGCCTTCAAGTAGCGATTCGACATAGGGGAAGAGTGTTTTCTCCTCGTATTTCATGTGGCGACGAATCTCCTGCGCGTATTCCTCATAAAGCTTCATGATGAGCATGCCCAGCGCATCGTTCTCGCTGATGCTTTCCTGTAACTCGCGACGGATGAAGGGCAGTTGGAAGTCAAGATAATATGTGTGGCTGGCTTTCAGATAATGCAACAGCGTAGGCACGTTGATTTGTTCGTCATCCTCATAAGTGGTGATGTCGTTCAGTTGTGCGTTGACTACTGCCAGGAAGGTGTAGGTATCCACTCCGTTCATCAGGCATGTTTCGCTGACCGTCTTATCGCCAAAACCCAGGTTAATGCCAAACGAGCCCAATGCCTGCAGCACACTGTAGTTGTCCTTGATGAGCGTTATCATCTTGTCGCCCGCCTCATACATCTTCACGTTCTTCATCTTGCGTACCTTATTAATAATTTGACGGTGCAAAATTAATCATTTTCCATGAAACATGCAATAGTCCTGAAGGCATTTCATTATTTTTAGGTATTGCGGTATTTGTTGAAACTCCTTACCTTTGCAGCCGAAATTGAAAGTGTATGTGAAAATGAAAAGAATTGGATTCGCATTATTTGTATTTGTTAGTTTAAACTGCTGGGCGGGAAACGACGGAGACAGCATCCGTCGCTCACGCCTTAGCGTTGGAGGCTATGGCGAGGCGGTGTTCTCGCGCAATTTCTATAGTGACCATGTAAGCCGCTACAGTCAACCCGAGGAACATAAGAATGACCCCAGTCACGGACGTTTCGATATTCCCCACGCAGTCATCTATTTAGGTTACGACTTCGGCAAGGGCTGGACGTTCGGTACCGAGATAGAGTTCGAACACGGAGGCAACGGCATTGCTTACGAGAAGGAGGACGAGGAAGGTGGAGAATGGGAACAGGAGACTGAGAAAGGCGGTGAGGTAGAGCTGGAACAATTTTGGATTCAGAAGTCGTTCTCGCGTGCCGTCAACGTCCGCGCTGGACATATCGTGGTGCCAGTCGGTTTGACCAACGCCCATCACGAACCTCTGAGTTTCTTCACCGTCTATCGTCCTGAGGGCGAGAGCACTATCATGCCCTGTACGTGGCACCAGACGGGCGTATCGCTGTGGGGCCGATATAAGGACTTCCGCTACGAGGCGCAGTTTGTGGCAGGTCTGAATGCCGACAACTTCACCAACGTCGGGTGGATTAAGAAAGGTCATAAATCTCCAATGGAGTTCGACGTTGCTAATAAGTATGGCGTATCTCTTCGTCTGGACAACTACACTGTTCCCGGCTTGCGCATCGGACTCAGCGGATACTACGGTCATAGCATCGGAAACAGCTATCCGCGCAATGCCAATGGTGTGGATGCGGAATACAAGGGCGTTGTAGCTATTGGTGCCTTCGACTTCACGTATAAAGCCCACAACTGGATTGTTCGCGGACAGGCCGACTATGGTTATCTGGGCGATGCAGAACAACTGAAATATGTGTATAACCGCCTGAACTCAAAGTCGCCTTATAAGCATTCGGCCTTTGTGTCAAAGAATGCCTATGCTGTGGGTATCGAAGCCGGTTACGACGTATTCTCGCAGATTGCATCGATGCGTGCGGACAATCAGAAATTGTATGTCTTCGGTCGCTATGAAGCATATAACCCCTACGCCAGCAATACCAAGGGCACGGCCTACGACTATACTGCCGTAAAGCGTATGGCATTTGGCGTGAACTATCATCCCGTGCCCCAGATAGTCATCAAGGCTGAATATTCGAAGCGGTTCCTCAAGTCCATCTACAACGACGAACCCAGCTTCAATATCGGGGTGGCGTATGAGGGATTTTTCCTTTAATCGGAATCACGAAATAACGGAATAACGGTATAACGAAATAATAATAGAAAAAGAAATGAAAAAGATTATTTACTCTTTGGCCCTGATGATGGGCGTAATGACATTCACTGCCTGTAGCAGTGACAGCAACGACAACAATGACAATGTCGACAAGTACAAAGACCGCTCATATGGTACGGCGGCCATTGATGCCTGTGCTGATGTCGTAAACCAGTTTGAGAACGCTAACAAGGTAATTGCTCAAGCTAGTCTGACCGCAGAGCAGGAGGAATATCTGCGTCAGGTACTGACAGGATTGGTTAGCAATGTAATCATACCTACATACACCAATCTGGCTAATGACGTAGAGGATTTGGAGAAGACCCTCAATGGTCTGACCGTCAATACCATTACCCAGACACAGATTGATAAGGCGTGCACAGACTTCAAGGCTGCACGACTGAACTGGGAACAATCAGAGGCTTTCCTCATGGGTGCAGCCAGCGATTTCGACATCGACCCCACCATCGACTCGTGGCCTTTGAACCGCACGCTGTTGCTGAGCTATTTCAACAACGGCATGGACGAAGAGATGCTTGAAGATGCTACTATTCTCGGTTTCCACGCTTTGGAGTTCATCCTGTTCCGCGATGGACAGCCTCGTAAGGTTGCCGAGTTGCAGGGTAACGACACTTACAAGAACTTCGAGAAAGTCAGTGGTGCTCAGGAATTGGCATACGCCCAGACTATCTGCAAACTTCTGAAAGAGCGTTGCTTCCAGTTGCAGGTTGCCTGGGAGGGAGAAACCGCTCAAAATACCAATCGCGTCAATGTTGTCAAGGCTGCTGGTCTCGACTACACCACAGAGGCCGGTCTGAGCTATGGCACCAATCTTCTTACGGCTGGTCTTGATGGTAGTAAGAGTACGTTCAGCTCACTGAAAGCCGCCGTTGCTCAGGTGTTGAGTAATGATGAGGGTTCGTGTGTGGCTATTGCCAACGAGGTGGGTACCGCCAAGATTGCCAATCCTTTCTCTGCTGGCGACGTATCTTACGTAGAGTCACCCTATAGCTACAACTCCATCAAGGACTTCCAGGACAATATCCGCTCTATCCGTAACGTGTGGTATGGCAGCACCAGCGGCAATGCGGCTAGCATTTGTTTCAATGGTTTCTTTGCCAGTGTCGACAAGAATGATGTTAACACCAAGGTTACTGGTGCTTTCAATGATGCAATCAATAAGATTGGTGCGATGCCGGCTCCTTTCGTAAAATACTGCTGCACTATCTGGAACATCAACTTCGAGGACGATGAGGATTGGGAGACAGAAGAATAATCATTAACAGACATCAGATATGAACAAACTATCACGACTATTTTTCGTGAGCATGCTGGCAGCCCCTATGCTGTCAGCATGTTCCGACGATAATGACAACCTGTCGAATCTAGGCCCTTTGACGCCTGAGGAACAGACGTTTGGCAAGGCTGTTGGAAACTTTACTGCCGAGGAATGGTATCCTGGTGGACAGTTGGGAACTACAGAGAAAGCCAGCTATTCGGCTCCTGCTCCGGCAGTGACCAATCAGGCTGGTATGGAGGAAGACTTCATTGTTGGTGAGGGATTCTTCGAGAAACTCTACACTTTCGAACAGGAGCCCCGTAAGGGTCTTGGCCCTGCTTGGGTTCGTAACTCTTGTATTGCCTGTCACCCCAGCTATGGTCACGGCAAGCGCCAGACGGAGTATCGTGCCAACACCATCGGTAACGGTTATCTGCTGGTGATTTATCATCCCGATACAAATGGCTATATCACGGAAGTAACGGGAATGCCTCAGACGCAGGCCATGTCACCCTTTAAAGCTCCCATCGACGAGAACCAAATTTCCATTGAGTGGAAGAATGTCACGGAGATGGAGAGTGGGTTGCCCATGCAGTTTGCGGACGGCGAGACGTATGCCCTCATTTATCCGGAGGTGCGCATTCCGCAGTCGGCGTTCAACACCAATCCGAAGCCATCGAACTACGACGTTCGTCTGGAATCGACCATCGGCGTTTATGGCACAGGTCTGCTCGATGCCATTGATGACGAGGAAATCGAGGCGCAATGGAAGGCTGAGGCTCCATATGTCGAACTGAATCCCGCCATGTGGGACAAGGAGGCTGGCAAGTTCAAGGCCTCTGCCTACTATTCTGCCGGTTATAACGATACAGGTACTTTCCATGGTGACCACGGTCCCCTGAAGCGTTTCACTTACGCCATGACGCGTGGCACATTACAGGACGGAGCTGGTGCTAACGCCATTTGGAACATCACCAACGTCACCCGCAGCGACCGCCACTGGCTTTACACCACTCCCGCTTGGGCAAAGGCACAAAGTGAAGATGAGGATGTGCTCAAATATATCAAGGAACACGGCGCTTCGGAGTCGAGCATCCTGCATCCTTACTATGCCGACGGCACCAGCGAAGGTATTGCCAATCGTGTGAACAAGATTCTGAGCTGTTCGTCGATTGCGAAGAAAGAGACTTTCGACAAGTATCTGTTCAATGGTGCGCCTTACAATGGCAAGGATGAGATGACCGACAAGCAGTATTATCAGTTTATGGTTTGGCACCGTGGCCTCGCAGTTCCTGCAGCACGTAATCTGAACGACACTAAGGTACAGCGCGGCAAGGAGCTGTTCTCGAAGATGGGCTGTGCTCAGTGTCACCGTCCGTCATGGAAGACTGGTAAGGACGATATGTGGGTGGATGCTTCCACGAAGGCCTACGCCAAGAGTGTCGGTAAGGATGCAAGCAAGATGCTCCCGAAATATCCCAACCAGACCATTTGGCCCTATACCGATATGGTGCAGCATCGTCTGTTTATGAAGAACGATATCCGCACGGGCTGGTGTCGCACTACGCCGTTGTGGGGCCGCGGACTGAGCCGTTTGCTGACGGGTGCTGACGACCGATTGCACGACTGTCGCGCACGCACCGTCCTTGAGGCGATTATGTGGCACGGCTACTCAAAACAGTCGGATGGCTACCGCGCTACCGAACAGTTCTTCCATCTGTCAAAGGACGATCGTGATGCCGTCATCAAATTCATCGAGGCGATATAATAATCGGGCGGTTTTTCCGTTAGAATAGTATGAAGAAGACCGTCGTCATCCTATATATTGTGGTGGTTGCCGTCATGGCAGCCGCCACAATCATTGAGAACGCTCAAGGCACGGAGTATGTCTCTGATAACATCTATGGTGCATGGTGGTTTTCGGCACTGTGGGCTTTGCTGGCGGCGGCAGGCATCTTCTGGTTTGTCAAGAGCAAGGTTCGCCGTCCGTCGATCGTGGTGCTTCATCTGTCGTTCTTGGTCATTCTTGCCGGCGCCCTGTTGACGCATCTGACGGCCGTGCAGGGTGTCGTCCCCTTGCGTAAGGGAATACCTACAAATGAGTATCTCACTCGCGACATGCGCCTTCACCATCTGCCGTTCACCATCAGTCTGGAGGACTTCGAAATCAAATATTACGAAGACAGCGACGATCCGTCCGACTATATCTCCCGCGTCACGATTGACGGCGAGCCTGTTTCCATCTCGATGAACCATATTGCCAGTCGTAGCGGCATCCGTCTCTATCAGATGGATTTTGACCCCGACTTGCAGGGTAGCATCCTCGCCATGAACAGCGACCCGTGGGGTATTCCCGTTACCTATTGCGGCTACGCGCTGCTCTTCGTGGCGTTGCTGTGGATACTCATCGACCCCAAGGGACAGTTCCGCAGTCAGTTATCCGAATTGCGAGGCCGTCGCTACTGGTTGTTGTCCGTTCTCCTCCTGTTCGTTTATGCCTTCCTGCTTTACCACTTCCTGGGTAAGTATTCCTCGGCCAACCATCCGTTGCCAGTGCTCAACTCCTGGCTTTTGCCCGTCCACGTATCTACTATCATTATGGCTTATCTCTTGCTGTTCGTTGCCATCTTCGTGCGCGCCATGCTTTATCCGGCACTCGCGTTCCTTGGTTATGGCATCTTCATCGGCGCCATTTGGGCCAACGTGTCGTGGGGCAACTACTGGTCGTGGGATCCGAAAGAGACGTGGGCTCTCATCACCTTCATGGTTTATGCCGTTCCTGCCCACAAATCCTTCCATTTGTCAGACAGGTCTTTCCGCCTGTACATGGCGTTGGCGTTCCTCACCATTCTCATGACCTATTTCGGCGTGAACTACCTGTTGGGTGGCATGCATTCATACGCTTAAAATATCGTAGATATGCTTGATATCGACATGCTGGCGGACGTGAGCCGCCAGTTTGTCGTATTGCTCGTCTTTAAAGGCTGCAAGACTTTGTACTTCTAACTTGAAACCTGAAACTTGAAACTTCTTCAGCAGGTGTTCAATGACGGGTGCATTATCGAGAAAACCATGAATATATGTACCGATGCAATGATCTGTCTGCAGGATGGCTTGGTCGGTATCGCTGACACCCTGATGAATTTCATATCCTTGACATTCCTGACCTTCAAACATAAACGTCACCTGACGGGTGGTTTTTTCTCGCGTCATCGTAGTGTGGATGGGCAATAGTCCAAGACCTGGCAGACTCAGAAAGCTGCCCTCGATGCCATCAGGGTCGTCGACCGTCTGACCTAACATCTGATAACCGCCACAGATGCCTACCACCATCTTTCCATCACGATGAGCACGCTGGATAGCCTGCGCGCAACCGTTACGACGCAACTCCATCAGATCGTCGAGCGTAGCCTTTGTACCGGGCAGGATGATGATATCTGCCTGCTGGATATCAGCGACGTTGTTGGTATAGAAAAGGTTGACGCGCGGGTCGCGTTCTAATGTGTCGAAATCGGTGTAATTGCTGATATGACGAAGCAACACCACAGCCACATTCACCTTACCCTCAGCCAACTCTCGGCGCTTCTGTTCCAATGCCACGCTATCCTCTTCATCAATATAGATGTCTTTGTAATAGGGTATCACGCCAAGAACAGGTACACCACAAATGTCTTCGAGCATTTTCCGACCTTCATCGAAGAGGCGCATGTCGCCACGAAACTTATTGATGATGATACCTTTGATGAGTTTCCTGTCTTCGGGCGTCTGCAACATGATGCTGCCATAAACGGAAGCGAAGACGCCACCGCGGTCAATGTCACCCACAAGGATGACGTCAGCATTCGCGTGACGGGCCATCGACATATTCACCAAATCGCGGTCCTTCAGGTTAATCTCGGCAATACTGCCTGCACCCTCTATCACAATGGGGTTATAGCGTGCTGCCAAGCGGTCGAAGGCGTTGCAGACCTCCTGCCTATAATCTATTCTCTCACCTCTCACCTCTGAACTCTCACCTCTTTTCCGCCAATAATCGTAAGCATCCTTATTGCCGATAGGTTTGCCGTTCAGAACCACCTGAGAAGTATGATCACTCTGAGGCTTCAGCAACAGCGGATTCATATCCGTATGACAGGGAATACCGGCGGCTTCGGCCTGTACTGCCTGCGCACGACCAATCTCGAACCCCTCGGGTGTAGCATATGAGTTCAGCGCCATATTCTGTGCCTTGAAAGGTGCGGGCTGATAGCCGTCCTGCTTGAATATGCGACAAAACGCGGCAGCTACGATGCTCTTGCCGACATCGCTGCCTGTTCCGGCAAACATAATTGGATGGAGGAGTTTATCGTTCATATTTCAACGTTCAAAGTTCAACGTTCAATGTTATAGAGATGCGTATAGCTTGCTAAAACATTCTTATACTTAAATACTGGCGTATCGACAGGTTCACCTTTGGCATCGTAGACCTGAGCGGCAGAAGGTATTCTCTCACCTCTCACCTCTGACCCCTCACCTCTATAAAATTGCGTATAGTGGAACTCATGTCCACGATATTCTTTGCCGTCGAGCTCG
Organism: uncultured Prevotellaceae bacterium; assembly: GCA_902774925.1. Taxonomy (GTDB): domain Bacteria; phylum Bacteroidota; class Bacteroidia; order Bacteroidales; family Bacteroidaceae; genus Prevotella. The sequence goes on from CACYKE010000006.1 coordinate 18,069, forward strand.
AAACGTCGGTAGCCCAGCGAGAGTTTGCGGTCTGCCTTGCGAGCGGTGATAGAGTAGGGCAGTACCCCACACATCGCATACTCGCCATCATCCGTCACGATGCTTTGGCAGAGGTACATCATACCGCCACATTCTGCCACAATCCTGCCTCCCCGTTCGGCATAGTCCTTGATGGCCCTGCGACAACGTTCGTTCTTCACCAACGCCTCCAAATGTTTCTCCGGATAGCCCCCCGGCAGATACAACAGGTCGATACCTTCAAACGAAGGCACCTCCGTCTCAGGGTCGAAGAACCGAACCTTTGCGAAGCTGTCAATCGTCTCTTGATACAGAAACGAGAACGACTCCTTATTGCGAGCTATCAAAGCGCTAACAGTTCCTGCCATCTTACGTGTTCCTCCAATAAATTACACAAAAGGGACGGTTCTTTTTGTGTACTTGGTTCTGAAAAATCCAGTCCCAAATACCGCGAGCCTTGTTCGAGCGAGGCGTTCTTAGGCAGATACCCAAAACACTCTATGTCTAAATCCTCACACACTTGCTGAAGCATGGCGAAATGCCGTTCCGAGCCCACCTTATTGAATATCACGCCTGCGATGCGGACGTCCTTTCTGAAATTGATAAACCCCGATAGCAATGCCGACATCGAGTAGGCTGCCGACTTCGCATCTACCACCAACACCACAGGAATATCCAGCACGCGGGCTATCTCGTACGATGAACCCCGTTCGCGGTCATAGCCGTCGAACAAACCCATCATGCCCTCCACGATACACACATCCGCGTTGGAGCCATAGTGCTCAAACAACTCGCGCACATGTTCTGGCGTCGCCATAAACGTGTCGAGATTGATGCTGGGCCTTCCGCACACCGCCTCGTGGAACTTCGTGTCGATATAGTCCGGCCCGCACTTGAACGGTTGCACCTTGTAGCCCTGCTTTACAAACAACGCCATCAGCCCCCTGGCAATTGTCGTTTTGCCAGAGCCGCTCATCGGTGCTGCTATCAGAATTGCTGCCTTCATCATCATTTGAATCTTACCTTCAGTCCTACCACCAACATTCTCCCAGGGGAATAGAGTGCATACTTGCGCGTCGACGAATCGATACGACGGTCAACCTTGTTAAAGATATTATCTACACCGATGCTCGGCTCCAGATAAGCCCACTTCGTCACGTCGAAAGCGTGAGTCGTATTCAGGTTCCATAGTCCGAAGCCCGGCGCATCCTCGTAAGCCCCCGTATAATAGGTCTTCGACTGCAACCGCCCGTTCAGGTTGGCGTTCAGCGTGTAACGTCCCCATGTGTGACGATAGTTCGCAGCAATCGTTGCCGCATGGCGGATGCTACGTTCCAACACCGACCATTCGTCGCCCGTCTTCGTGCGGGCATAGGTGTAAGCGTAGTTGGCCGACAGGTTGAAGCCCTTGAAGATGTTGGCCGATACGTTTGCCTGCACGCCCTTCACGTCGCCCTCGTCACTGTTCTGATAGAGGGCGTAGCTCACCATCTTGTCAGCCTGGTCCTGCGTCATTTCCGGAAACTCCTTCATCAGCATCTGGCGACTGGCGTCGTCCACGGGAACATTCTCCTTGACAATCATATCGTTGATGCGGTTGATGTACCCCGTCACGCTGACGGCGATCACGTCGTCGCGATATTCGGCATTCAGCGCGAAATAGTTGCTCTTCTCGGGATTCAGGTCCTTGTTGCCGAAACTGATTTGCGCCTTGCCACGATTCACCGAGAAGTAGTGATAGTAGAGCTCGTCGAGGCCGGGAGCACGGAAGCCCGCCGAGTAGGTGGCGCGGAAACGGAAATTGCCCGGGGCATACATCAGCGTCGCTTTCGGTGTCAGGTGGGTGCCGAAGGTCTCGTGGTTGTTAAGTCGCAGACCGACGGTAGCCGTAGCAAACCCTCTTCCCACGCGAACCTTCGCCTCGTGCTGGGCATAGGCCGCCAACGAATACACATGCTGGTCGATGTTGCCACTGGTGGCGGTCAGGTAATCCTTGCGCCAGTCGGCTCCGAAGATGGTCGTAGAGTTGCTGGTCAGACCGAGGATGGCCTTCGCCTGTCCCTCCATCATGCGCTGCTTCTTCGACTCCACGTAGTCGCCAACGGCATTCGTCTTGGTCTCCACGTCATATTCCTTTCCGTAGCGGAAACGATCCACCGTGAAGTCGGCCTGCAGCGAGTTCTTCTGCGTAAACTTATAGATGCCGCCCACGTTCCATCGCAGTCCTTTGTAGCGCATCTCGTAGTCGGTACCGCCCGTGACGTCGGGGTTGGTGTTGGGGCGGTCGGTGATTTTATACGAATAGTCCAGCCCCGCATTCAGCGCCAGATGCTGACTGGGTGCATAGGTGAATTTCTGCCCCAGAATGCTTGCGCGATAGCCCGTAAACAATGGTGCTATCGACCGTTGCGTCTCGGTGTCCGAGCCCTTCACATATTCCAGGTCGTTGTTGCGATAGCTGTCGGCGCGGTCGTGGGTAAACGACGTGTACGAGCCGAAACCGTCCTTATAGATGTCGAGCGTAGCACTCTCCGTCAGCACCCCATGTCCACTGATGCGGATGTCGTTGGCAACACTGACAAGCGACTCCGCAGGCTGGTCGGTGATGATGTTGATGACACCCGCAATGGCGTCGCTGCCGTATAGCGACGATGCCGCGCCGTCGAGCACCTCGATACGTTTTACGCGCGACATGTTGATGCGGTTCAGGTCCACGTTATTCGAGATGTCGCCTGACAGCTTCTGACCGTTAATCAAGATGAGGATATACTTGTTGCCCAGTCCGTTCAACCGCAGTTGCGAGCCCATGCTGTTCGGAGCCATCGACACCTGTGGCATCAGGCGGGTCAGTGCACCGTCAAACGTCTTAATGCCCTGTTCCCGAATCTCCTGACTGCTGATGACGCTGACCGGTGTCGACGTACTCTTCAGTCGCTGGTGATGCCCTGAACCCGTCACTACCACGGGGTTCAGATTATACGTCCGGTCAATCGAGTCGCGCCGCTCCATCTTGTGAATCTGCGCAGAAGCGTTAATGGCCGACAGAAACGCTATCATCAAGGTTAAAGCAATCTTGTTCATGTTGTTCTTGTATTATATATTTGCCTGCGAAGGCTGCGGTTAAGCGAGAGCCATGATGCTCGCATCAATGGCCGATTGCAACGCCACACTCATACCTTCAGGTGTGAGATTGCAACGCCACACTCATACCTTCAGGTGTGAGAACGTGAGCAGTCTCTCGCACTTAGTGCGCAAAGGTACGAAAAAAATCCGAGCCCACCAAACGATGAGCCCGTTTTTTTACTTGCCGCTTCCTTTTCACTTGTAGTCCATAGTGTCGTTGAACGCAAAATTTTTTTGAACACGAATCTCTCGAATTACACGAATTTTTACTGTACTTGGATTATTCGTAAGATTTGTGAGATTCGTGTTCGTCTTTTACATCATCACGGCTTCGCCTGCTGCGCCGAGGAGGGCAGCGATAATGTAACCGAGGACCTTAAGTACTGTTTTTACTGTTTTGTTCATAATTGTAATGTTTTAAATGGTGAATTACTAGGGTTATTCTGTAGCTTTAACTACCCTACAAAATTACAAAAAAATATCGAGAAAACCAAATGTTTCCCCGATTATTTTCAATGCTTTTAGCAACTTTTTCTTCGAACGCCAAAGGGCCTTAGGGTTATTTGTTGCTATCCAACAATGCCATGAATTCCTCTAGCTCATAAACGGGGATTTCGGAGGTTCCGAAGTCCTTCTTGTTGCGCGTCACGATGCAGTCAGCATCAACGGTCTTGGCAGAGAAGTGCTGCAGGGCGTCCTCGAAGTCGGTGAAATCGGAGTCAAGTGCCTGTCTCACAACCGAAGCATCCACTACGGTCGGTGTACACATCTGGCAGAGCAGGTCGATGCCCTCGAAGATGTCTTGTGGGCTCATTTTGCGTGCCTCCATCAGATAGCTGGCGGTACCGAGCGATAGCGACGAGCAGTAGAGTTCTATTTGTCCGCGATCGCCCATGTTGAAGATGCGCATCACTTGGGGGAACCAAGGATAGCGCTCGCAGAGCAGGTCTATGACGATGTTTGCGTCAACGAATACGCGCTTCATTTGAATTTCTCAGTTAGGTATTCGTAACGCAAGCGGTCCACCTCCTCGTCGGTGGCATACCAGGGGTTGCCTCGCTTGAAGCGCATCACCCTCGGGGTGAATTCTTCCGTCTCTGCCGTGGTTTCGGCCTTTGTTGCAGAAGGTCTTCTAGTAGGACGGGCATGACGGCGCAGACGGCGCACATAGTGCTGCACGTTCTCCAGCATCTCGACGCTCATCTGGTCGAGGTCTGCCACGATGGATGATCTGAGTTCAACGGTTGTCATGACAATTATTGTTTGATTTCACGCTGCAAAGATACGAATAAGTGAGCAAAATACCAAATTAATTTGAGTATTTTCGAACGGAAGTATCTTCTCGCTAAGCGAAAAGATAGTGCATTTTGTTTTTCTGAGGTGCAGCCTATTTTCTCCTAAGGAGAAAGATAGTGCAAAATTTCGATTTAGCGAAGGGAATGAGAATAAATTTTCATTCCTGAGCGTGAGAAAGTTGATTAAATTGAGTGAAAAAACAAATTTTCCCCCACTTTTTTATCCTTCTTCCCCCTACGCAGGGGGATAAGAGAGGGTCTCGGACGAAAAAACGGAAGCCGTGAGATGACTTCCGTTTCCTGTTTTATTCTTTAAATCTCACAAGGGGATGAAGTGAGCCTTTTTGGAAAACTTTTCCTTTTTGTAATCATGAAAAGTTGTCCAAAACGGGAGAAGTCATGCAAAGAAAAGGGAAACGCGGTGTATTACACTTGATTTAAATCAAGTTCGCTCCGACGTTAGAATAAATATATGTCCAAAATCTTGCACAACAAGTACGAATTGAGTAATTTTGTAGATGAAAATTGTTGTTTAATTAAAAATTCAGGAAAATGCTATATTCAACAATTGTACAAAGAGACCAAACGGGTTTTAATCAGATATATGATGCAGCCCGTGAATTTGAAGAGCTGAATGCTCTGGAGGCTATTATTGCTTGTAAGTTTGACAAGAAAAAAGTTGAGCAAACACTAAACCTTGTCCGCATGTATCAGTTACGACTAAACAACGAGTCAATGGAACTAGTTGCCTTTTCGGAGAATTTTATCGAGGAATATGCCACAGATCATAATGAGTGTTTCCGATTGACGGAAAAACTCGTCCGACGTATTGGAACAACCATTACCGGCAGCATGAAAATATTCCGTAAGTTCTGTCCCGTAGTGCGCCGCAAGTTGGACGGTGCTGGCAATATTGTTCCGACGCTTGACTATTCCAGGCTTACATTCCGCCAGTTTCAAGGTCAATTGTTCGGAATTGAGGTTTACATTGATTTAGTTCAGACGCTGCTTCATGAGCTGGCAGCATTCTTCTATCAACTGGTTTTGGTACTGAAAGTCTGTAAGGACATGATTCGTCAAGAAGAGGAAGTTTTGGGCGACTATGAGCGCCTCAAGAAGATTTTCGAAAAGAGTTGTGATGAAGTGCTCCGTTGCGTGAATGATGTTTTCGATACCTTTGGAGAGGTCAAGTTGATTTCTGAGGAAGAATTAGCTGAACGTCGTAAGAATGCCCGTCCCATGAAGGAATGGCTGCAGAAGGACTATCATGCTCATGACAAGAATTGGTTGAAGCGTGAAGCCTACATTTACAGGCTGGCGTCTGGTCGCCAATATGGGCTCGACGAAAAGGCTTCAGTACTTTGGGCTCACAACCCTGAATGGGGCAGGAAAGTCTGTGATTTGATTCCCCAACTTGATACGTTACATATTCCCTATAAGCACAGCAAGAAATCGGATGCTGCTGGCAAAATAGGAACGTATGATGCACGTGAAATGGTATATTTCGTTAAGTGGAGTGCTGTCAGCTATATGAGCATCGATGGTAAAACTGTCATTAACGAGACAAATGAGAGACAGTTTTATGAGAATTACTTGAAGGTACATTACAAGGGTGATTATCTGTTGCCCTCATGGCAAGCGGTTTGTCGCGAGCGAAGGTTTTGCTACGGTAGAAAGATTCCGATGCAGGAGATGGCAAACAATTTTGCCGCATATTTATCGAAAGCAGAAGCAGCATAATCAGTTTTTATCCCAAATATCTTTTGACAGGTTTCCTCGGAAATCTGTCTTTTTTTTACAGCAATCACGGCATTTTTATCATTTTTTTAACGAACTTTTTACAGAACGGACTACTTCTGTAAAAAGAGAATTAAGAATCAGCAGAAGTGTCAGCCAATATTGTAAAACCTGTTTTATAACGCAGTGTAAACATCTGTTTTTCAAGAATTTAACTATAAACCAATATTCTTAAAATATGCATCACTAACTGCTTGCTGTCCCACTAATTCTTCGTAATTTTGCACTCCGAGAGCAGTCCTTCTCGGAGTTTATTATACTCGTTGTCGTAGTACGAGGAATTGACATTGAGGGGGCACTTTCATAAATTTATATGTACATATGTAGGGACTAAAACCTTGGCACGGGTTCCCGCCAGTCGCGGTAAACGAGCGTTCGCCTGATGGCTGGTAAGTGCTATGAACGCTCAACTTAATACTTACAGTTATGACTGAAGATATTAAGAAAGAGACTGAGAACGTTCAGCAGACCAATGGTCAGACTGGACTAGTAAACAACCAAGCCCAGATGGTGAATGACATCGTGGGTGAGGCTGTCAACCAACCGACTGCCGAAGAGAAGAAACGTGAGCGCTTAAGAAAGATTCTTGGCGACACGCGCATCCGTACCGATACGGTGGTGCCGGATTTAGAGTATGCGTTGGAGGTGGATGGCACGGGCTTTTTTGCTCGCCGCGACATCCATGCTGTCAAGGCAAAGGCAAAAGCTGGCAAGACCACCACGCTGAAGGTGTTCATCGCAGCACTGCTACAGGGCGAGATGTTCCGCGTGAAGTCACTATTGGAGAAACCACGCATCGTCTTCTTCGACACTGAGCAGAACAGAAAGGATACGAAGTCTATCCTTGACGATGTAGCCGCCATGACGGGACTTAGTCCAGAGGCCATCGACTCCCAAGTGGTGCTTCATTCGCTGCGCCGTGTCGATCGAGAAGACTTGCTGCCGTTGCTGTGCCAAGCCTTAATGGACGAGAAGCCCGACGTGGTGTTCGTCGACGGCATTGTAGAATTCGTTAGCAGTTTTAACGACGAATCTGAGTCCAAGCAGATTATCAAGGACCTGTTGGGGCTCAGTGAGGAGTATAACTGTGCCATCATCTGCGTGCTTCACACGAACAAGGCCGACGAAGACCATAACATGCGTGGTCACCTCGGTACGATGCTGGCCCAAAAGGCAGCCACGGTTCTGGAGTGCAAGAAGGAGCGCGGCAGCAGTGTCATCACTGTTTCGTGTTCGGAGTCACGCCATGAAGAGCCAACCGAGTGGAGCATTATGTTTGCCGAGGACGGGCGTATCGTCGATGCTACCGAACAGCGTAAACTTCAACTCGAGCAGCGTAAGGCGGAACAACAGCAGAAACGTCAGGAAGCCCTTGAAAAGGAAAAACAGGAACGCCTCCAAAAGTGCTTGACGATCCTGCGTGACAAGGGCGGGGCAGTCAGCCGTAAGCAACTGACGGAAATCCTTGTAAAGGTTTTCGTGCGTAAGCGTCCTACTGTGGCTTCGTACATCTCAGAATGGTTGAAAGAAGAAGCAATCTTTGAGGACAGTAATGGTTTGATTCAGGTCTCCAAGGAATTTGCACTGCCCTTCTGACCCGCGGAAAGATTTTTGTTTGTTGTCGGAGCCACCTATATATATAGTGGCTCCAACAACGAACGAGAATCCGCCAAAAAAACATTTAAATCATTTAAATCAGTGACACAATGAATAACGATTATCGATATCAATTAGAGACCCCGCGCGTGACAGGCCGTCGTCAGCAGAAGACCACCTGCCCACACTGCGGTAAGAAGAAATGTTTCGTACGCTATGTGGATACTCACAACGGCAACCAATATGTGGCTGATGAGGTAGGTAAGTGTGATCACCAGCATTCCTGCGGATATCATTACAAGCCCAGCGATTACTATCGAGACAACCAGTGGGTCACAAAGCCTGCATCCAACGACCATTGTACTCCAATCCCCCTTCCGCCCTTTCGTCCGCTGTCCATGGACTACGTCACACGCAGCCACTCACCTCAGAGCACCTTCTGGCAGTGGTTGTCCAATGACGTGGCACGGCGACTTTCCATCCCTCCTGAGCGACTCCGTCAAGTCTTCGACGACTACCAACTGGGAGCTACCCACCAGTCCGACGTCATCTTCTGGCAGATAGACCACCTCGGACAGGTACACGGCGGACACATCATGCAGTACCATGCCGACGGCCACCGCGGCGGCTATCAGAGCTGGACGCACGTCAAGCTGATTCGCGACGGAGTGTTGCCACAAGACTGGCAGCTCAATCAGTGCCTCTTCGGACAACACCTGCTGACCCGTCGCCCCGACGACCACGTGTGCATCGTGGAGAGCGAGAAGACCGCCCTCATCATGACCGCCTGCCGTCCGGAATACCTCTGGCTGGCCACGGCCGGTAGCGGCGGACTCTCCGCTGAGCGTCTGCATTGTCTGCAAGGCCGTCGCGTCATTCTCTTCCCCGATAGCGGCTGTTACGACAAGTGGAGCCGCCACATGCAGGCAACCACCGCTATACACTACACCATTTCACCACGTCTCGAATGCTACGCTCCCAACACCGACCTGGCCGACCTCATCCTCGGTGAGGCTAAGCCTCCATGACGGAATTTTTCCTGCGTCGCGTCGTGGAAAAAACTCCATCGCGACGGAGTTTTTTCTCCGTCGCGACGCAGGAAAAGGACACAAAGTGGGCAGACCATTTTGTGTCTTGTCTTTTGCATAATTTAATAAAAATAATTGCGAAAATATTTGCATAATTCGAAAATTTTTCGTAACTTTGTAGGTGGAATTAGGAAGGGTTTAAGATATCTGTAGCGACAGGCATTTCCGACCGAAACCGACTGAATTAATCAACCATAAGTTTAATTTTTAAAAGTTTTTACATCATGGCATTGAAAGTAAAAGCAAGAGAGAAGTTGCTGAAGTTCAGCAAGGACTCTGAAGGAGTTTGGAAGTGGGTCATGCAGCCCGAGCTGTATTCGGCACTGACCCAGAGTAAGGTCATCAAGGAGGCTGCCCTGCGCAGCGGTGTGTCGGAGGGCGTCATGCAGGCGTGCTGGGACGCTGCCGGCGAGGTGATCAAGGCGTGGTTGCCGGAAGGTCACTCCATTCCTCTGCCCGGTCTGGGCACCTGCCGCTTCGGTCTGTCGGCATCCAGCGTTGGCGACGTGAACAAGGTGAAGACGAGCCTAATTAAGACGCGCCGCATCATCTTCACGCCCGCCGTCGAGCTGAAGGACGAGTTGAAGACCACGGCTGTGGTCATCACCTGCTACGACCGTGACGGCAAGGAGGTGAAGCGCGTGACCAGCACCGACGACGCCGAAATTGACGATGGTACGGGCGAGGACGCCGGGTCTACGAACTCCGGAACCAACGGAACCACGGGTGGTGGTAGCAACCAGGGTGGCAACAGCGGTGGCAACACTGGCACCGTGACGCCCAGCAACGGCGACAACACTGGTGGTGGCGATGACACTCCAGGCGGCGACCCAGGCGACGTGAACTGATGGAGCGACATCAGTCGACTGAAAGTCAACTAGCGTTCCTACTTGCAGGTTCCATATTTGGACTCGACTATTACGTTGACAAACTGAAAACGATAGTTAAGAAATAACGGAAACTAACAGAAAATTCGGGCTCATCGTTTGGTGGGATCGATTTTTCTTTGTAATTTTCTCCCTTGGAGAAGTTACTTTCGTTCGAAAGAACAAAGAAAAACGCGTTTTCCTTTGGTTCTTTGCTCACTTATTTTTTTCTCTTTAGCACAAATCTTTTGGGCAGTTTCTGCCATTTGCCGTTCTTGGGAACTTTGAGAGTGCTACCGTCCTCCTGACGGAAGACATAGAGGGAGTCGTTCACGCGCGTCAGTGTCGCCGTCAGGTCCTCACTACCGAAGTCGTTAATGAGTTGCAGTTCGGCTTTCTCCTCGTCCTTTACATTACAAGAAGTGATGACCCAGCAGAATGAGTTGTGTTCCTTGCCCAGATAGCCTGGCAACTTACCATAGAGAGGCTGACCGGGTACCTCAATATCCTGATCGTAGAAGTTAATGCGGAGGTAGACGCTAAATTCATTATTATGTAGGTACGCGCGAAAAGACTTGTCTTCTTTCTGAGCAAAAAGCACAGTACAGCACATTTGAAGTAACGTAAGTAGAAATATTTTCTTCATAACAATTTTTACATTTTATCCTTTTTGTGCGCCAAAGTTACTAAATATAAATCAATAAAATGCTGATTTATAGAAAAATAAATGTAAAAAGCCTATATATTTTAGTTTTTTTTAATTATCTTTGCCGCACAAATATAGATATTTATATGGCAAAAGAGTATTTTAAGCCTGATTACATCTTCGAATCGAGTTGGGAAGTTTGTAACAAAGTAGGTGGTATCTACACTGTACTTTCTTCTCGTGCGAAGACGCTTCAGAACGAAATGAAGGACCATATAATCTTTATTGGTCCTGACTGTTGGAAGGAAAAGGAATGTCCCTATTTCAAGGAGGACAACTCTATCTTTGCAGAATGGCAATGGGCTGCAAAAGAAGGTAATAATGAGTATGGATTGCCTGCATTGAAGGTCAGGGTAGGGCGTTGGACCGTTCCTGGCGAGCCGATAGCCATTTTGGTTGACTTCGTTCCTTTTTTCGAACAAAAGAATGAAATTTACACTTGGTTGTGGGAACACTACAGTGTTGATTCGCTGCACGCGTATGGCGATTACGACGAGGCCTCGATGTTCTCCTATGCTGCCGGACTGGTAGTGGGGAGCCTGTATAAGTTTAATGTTGAGCGTGGTACGTTCAACCACAGTACGAAGGTCATCTATCATGCCAACGAGTGGATGTGCGGTCTGGGTGCACTTTATATCAACAACAAATTGCCTCAGATTGGTACCATCTTTACGACCCATGCTACCAGCATCGGACGTTCGATAGCAGGCAATATGAAACCGCTCTACGATTATCTTTTCGCTTATAATGGTGATCAGATGGCCGGTGAGTTGAATATGGAGTCGAAACACTCTATTGAAAAGCAGACTGCCTGGCATGTAGATTGTTTTACTACCGTCAGTGATATTACCGCCAACGAGTGTAAGGAGCTCCTGGATAAGCCCGTTGATGTGGTGTTACCCAATGGCTTCGACAATAGTTTTGTACCCAAGGGAGCTGTATTTAACAGTAAGCGGAAGGCTGCCCGCAAGCGCCTGTTGGAGGTTGCCAACGCCCTGTTGGGCGAACAGCTCGGCGACGACACCCTGATTGTTTCTACCTCAGGGCGCTACGAGTTCCGTAACAAGGGTATCGACGTTTTCATAGAGGCCATGAACCGTCTGCAGCGCGATTGTGACTTAAAGAAGAAGGTCGTCGCATTCATCGAAGTTCCTGGTTGGGTAGGGGAGCCTCGTAAGGACTTACAAGAGCGTCTTCTTGAGAAGAAGGCTCACACAGAGCCGCTGGAGGTGCCTATGCTGACTCATTGGCTCCACAATATGGACCACGACAACGTACTGGGTATGATGAAGTACCTTGACATGCACAACCGCAAAGAGGACAACGTCAAGGTCATCTTCCTGCCGTGCTATCTCGACGGTACCGATGGCATTCTCAATATGACCTACTATGATGTTGTGCTGGGTAACGATCTCTGCATCTATCCGTCATACTACGAGCCTTGGGGCTACACACCATTGGAGGCTGTTGCTTTCAAGGTACCCTGCGTCACAACCGACCTTGCCGGTTTCGGACTTTGGGCCAACAAGGAGTTCGGACACTATGGTGAGCTGAAGGACGGTGTGAAGGTCATCCATCGCACAGACTACAACTATTCTGAGGTAGCCGATGCCATCAAGGATACCGTTGCAGCCTTCTCGGCCATGTCGCAGAAAGAGGTTGACGAATGCCGCAAACATGCCGAGGCACTGTCGAAGAAAGCCCTATGGAGTGAGTTCATCGCTTACTATCATGAGGCCTACGACATTGCCTTGCGCAGAGCAAATGAGAGAATAAACAAATAAGATAAGAACAAAACTTTATAGTAACCATTATGAAAATTAAAGCTGATTATGCAAATGCTCCACAGTGGAAGGTTCTGACTGTGAAGTCGAGCCTTCCCGAGCAACTGAAGTGTTTGGATGAGATTGCCCACAACATGTGGTGGGTTTGGAACTTTGAGGCACGTGACCTGTTCCGTGACCTTGACCCTGAGATTTACCACGACGTAAAGCACAATCCTGTGATGCTGCTTGAGCGTCTGACCTTTGAGCGCAAGGAGGAAATCCTGAAAGACAAGGCTCTGATGAAGCGTGTCAAGGACGTTTATACCCAGTTCCGTAAGTATATGGACGTGAAGCCCGATACCAAGCGCCCTTCTGTGGCATACTTCTGCATGGAGTATGGTATCCATTCTGCCCTGAAGATCTATTCTGGTGGTCTGGGAATGCTCGCTGGCGACTATGTGAAGGAAGCGTCCGACTCTAACGTCGATATGTGTGCCGTTGGTTTCCTGTATCGTTTCGGCTACTTTACTCAAAGCCTGTCGATGGACGGACAGCAGATTGCCAACTACGAGACTCAGAACTTCGGATCTCTGCCTATTGAGCGCCAGCTTGATAAAGACGGCAATCCACTGGTTATTGACGTGCCCTATACAAACTATATGGTTCACGCTTATGTATGGCGTGTTAACGTTGGTCGTGTAAAGCTCTATCTGCTGGATACTGACAACGAGATGAACTCCGAGTTCGACAAACCTATCACTCATAGCCTCTATGGTGGTGACTGGGAGAACCGTTTGAAGCAGGAAATTCTGCTCGGTATCGGTGGTATGTTGCTGCTGAAGAAGTTGGGTATCAAAAAGGATGTCTACCATTGCAACGAGGGTCATGCAGCACTCTGCAACCTGCAGCGTCTATGCGACTACATCGAGGAAGGGCTGACCTTCAACCAGGCTCTGGAGCTGGTTCGTGCAAGTGGCCTCTATACCGTTCATACGCCAGTTCCTGCTGGTCACGACTACTTTGAGGAGGGCTTGTTTGGCAAGTACATGGGCGGCTATCCCGCCAAGCTTGGCATCACTTGGGACGAGTTCATTGGCATGGGTCGTACCAATCCCGACGACAAGGGTGAGAAGTTCTGTATGTCAACCTTTGCCTGCAATACTTGTCAGGAAGTCAATGGCGTTAGTTGGCTCCACGGAGAAGTTTCTAAGAAGATGTTTGCCAACATCTGGGCAGGTTACTATCCTGAGGAAAACCATGTTGGTTACGTTACCAACGGTGTTCACTTCCCCACATGGGCTGCAGCAGAGTGGCTCCGTGTATATGCCAAGTACTTCGACAAGAACTTCCTGCACGACCAGTCGAACGAGCAGATCTGGCACGGCATCTACGATTGTCCCGATGAGGAGATCTGGGCTACTCGCCAGGCCTTGAAGGCTAAGCTGTTCGAATATATCAAGGTGCAATTCCAGGAGACGTGGCTAAAGAATCAGGGTGATCCTGCTCGTGTCGTAAAATTGGTTGAACGCTTCAACCCCAACGCTTTGGTTATCGGTTTCTGCCGTCGTTTTGCTACATACAAGCGTGCTCACCTGCTCTTTACTGATTTGGATCGTCTGTCACGTATTGTCAATAATCCCGAGCGTCCTGTTGTCTTCCTGTTCGCAGGTAAGGCTCACCCCGCTGATGGCGCTGGCCAGGGCTTGATTAAGAAGATTTTCGAAATCTCTCAGCGTGAGGAGTTCCAGGGCAAGGTTATCTTCCTCGAGGACTACGACTTCCTGCTGGCTCGTCGCCTCGTATCGGGTGTCGACATCTGGATGAACACTCCGACGCGTCCTTTGGAAGCTTCCGGTACATCTGGCGAGAAGGCCGAGATGAATGGTGTCGTCAACCTCTCCGTCAAGGACGGTTGGTGGCTGGAAGGCTATCGTGAAGGTGCTGGCTGGGCACTCACCGAGAAGCGTACCTATCAGAACCAGGGCTATCAGGATCAGCTCGATGCTGCTACCATTTACAGCTTGCTGGAGAACGAGATTATTCCTCTCTATTATAATAAGGATAAGAAGACTGGCATCTCGAAGGGTTGGATCAAGGTCATCAAGAACTCGATTGCCACGATTGCTCCTCACTACACGATGAAGCGTCAGCTGGACGACTACTATTCAAAGTTCTATGAGAAGCAGGCTAAGCGTTTCAAGGAACTTGCGAAGAACGACTATCGTCTGGCCAAGGAGATTGCTCAGTGGAAAGAGGCCGTTGCCGAGCGTTGGGATGCCATCAACGTCGTCAGCTGTGAGTCAACCGCTCCTCAGTCTGGTCTCCATGAAACTGGCGTTGAGTACACGTTGCGCTATGTCATTAACGAGCAGGGCCTTGAAGACGCTGTAGCTCTGGAGAAGGTCAATGTTGCTATAGACAAGGATGGCAATGAGCATGTATTCTCTATCGAGCCGTTAAAGATGGTGGGTCATGATGGTAACAATTACATCTTCGAGGCTGTCCATTCACCTAAGCAGTCTGGTCAGTACAAGTCGGCTATCCGCATGTATCCGAAGAACAAGCACTTGCCTCACCGCCAGGACTTCTGCTATGTAAAGTGGTTAGCGTTGCCTAACTTATAAGATAGGGTATGGTCGAAGATTATATACTCAACGAGCACAACAAAGAGGAGTTTCCCCCTGCGCATACGGCGGAGCATCTGCTGAACCAGACGATGATTCGGCTCTTTGGTTGTGAGCGTTCATACAATGCCCACATCGAGCGCAAGAAAAGCAAGATGAGTTTCTATCTCGACCACAAACCCAGTCGGCAGGAAGAGAAGCAGATTGAGCAGGAGATGAATCGCCTGATAGAAGAGGATCTTCCCGTTACCTTCGAGTTCGCCACCCGCGATGAACTGCCTGAGGACATCGGCCTTGATCGGCTGCCCGACGATGCTTCCGAAACCATCCGACTGGTGCGCATAGGCGATTACGACGTCTGCCCCTGCATTGGTCGCCACGTTCGATCCACGGCCCAAATAGGCCGCTTCGAGCTCCTCGGCACCAACTGGGACGACCACGAGCGATCCTTCCGCGTAAGATTCAAGATTATTCAATAAAAAAAGTGGGTTGACCAATTGTCAGCCCACTCTTTTTTTGTACTAGTTTGTCTCACCTAAGATAGGGATTATATCTGAGTTCGTCGGCGATGGTGGTTTGTGGACCATGACCTGAAAGAATAATGGTTTCGGCAGGCAGACGACTGATGATAGTACGGAGGCTTTGGGTCATGTCCTGCCAACTGCCTTCGGGGAAATCTGTTCGTCCAATGCTCATTCGGAACAACGTGTCACCCGAAAACGCCACATTTTCGGCCTGACAATAGAATAGGGCAGAGCCGTGAGAGTGGCCTGGCGTCCGCAGTACGGTGAACTGATGGCTACCGAAAGAAATTATGTCGCCATTTTTCAGTAGTTTTCCTATGGGTGGCTGGTCGTCAGGAATATCTATACCAAAGAGCTCTTTAGCATGTTGTGGGAGTCGTTCGAGCAACTGACGGTCTCCTTCGCATATTTCTGCTTGTAAACCATAGGTCTTGTAAAGAAAAGCGTTACCGAAATTATGGTCTAGATGACCATGTGTGGCAAGGAGGTGAACGGGTGTCAAATGTTGGTCGGTGATGTAACGGCGAATGGCTTTGCACTCTTCGTCGTAGTAGGCACCACAGTCGATGATGACACACTCGCGGCTGTCGTCACTGACGACGTAGCAATTCTCCTGCAAAGGATTACACATGAAACGTTTAATATCCATAGTTGTGTCGTATTTTTTATTTATGTCTGCAAAGGTACTAAAATATTTCTTAATTTAATATTATTTAGATGTAGAAATGTGGATTATAAGCGGGAAAATGAGTACTTTTGCAACTTAGAATGCGAAAAATAAGTATATAAAAAAGAAAATAAGACTATGGCAGAAGCTATTGACATCCGCGAATTGAACATCCGGATAGAACAACAAAGTGGATTCGTGCAGAACCTCGTGTCGGGCATGGATCAGGTTATTGTGGGACAGAAACATTTGGTTGACTCACTGCTCATCGGACTGTTGAGCGACGGCAATATCCTATTGGAAGGTGTGCCGGGACTGGCCAAGACGTTGGCAATCAAGACGCTTGCACAGCTGATTGATGCGACATACAGTCGAATCCAGTTTACGCCAGACTTGCTGCCCGCTGACGTGACAGGTACGATGATCTACTCGCAAAAGGAAGAGAAATTCCAAGTGAAACGTGGCCCAGTATTTGCCAACTTCGTGCTGGCGGACGAAATCAACCGTGCTCCAGCAAAAGTGCAGAGTGCGTTGTTGGAAGCCATGCAGGAAAAGCAGGTGACGATTGGCAGCGACACGTTCGAATTGCCAAATCCCTTCTTGGTGATGGCTACTCAGAACCCGATAGAACAGGAGGGAACCTATCCTTTGCCTGAAGCACAGATGGACCGTTTCATGTTGAAAGTGGTGATTGGCTATCCGACAATTGACGAGGAGAAGAAGATTATCCGCGAGAATATCCAGAAATCTTTACCGAAGGTTCGTCCTGTAACCACTTCCGACGAGATTCTGAAAGCGCGTCAGGTGGTTCGTGAAGTATATATCGACGAGAAGATTGAGCAGTATATTGCCGACATCGTGTTTGCTACGCGTTATCCCGACCGCTACGGCCTGAAGGACATGAAGGATATGATTTCGTTTGGTGGTTCACCACGTGCCAGCATCAATCTGGCCAAGGCTGCACGCGCCTATGCCTTCATCAAGCGTCGCGGCTATGTTGTTCCTGAGGATGTCCGCGCCATTGCTCACGACGTACTGCGTCATCGCATTGGATTGACCTACGAAGCTGAGGCATCGAACGTAACCAGCGAGGAGATTGTCAGCAAGATCATCAATAAGGTTGAGGTGCCCTGATTCTAGAAACTCTAGATCTCTAGAACATCTAGATAACGATATGGAAACTAGTGAGATTCTAAAGAAAGTACGGAAGATAGAAATCAAGGCCCGCGGTCTGAGTTCGAACGTCTTCGCAGGGCAATACCACAGTGCCTTTAAGGGTAGGGGTATGGCCTTTAGCGAGGTGCGCGAGTATCAGTATGGCGACGATGTGCGTGACATTGACTGGAATGTGACTGCCCGTTTCCACCGTCCCTACGTAAAGGTTTTTGAGGAAGAACGTGAATTGACGGTCATGCTGATGATTGATGTCAGTGGTTCGCTGGATTTCGGTACGCAACACCAAATGAAGCGCGATATGGTGACGGAGATAGCCGCCACGATAGCCTTCTCGGCCATTCAGAACAACGACAAGATAGGCGTGGCATTCTTCTCCGATCGTATTGAGAAATATATCCCGCCCAAGAAAGGTCGCAAGCACATCCTCTACATCATCCGTGAGATGCTCGATTTCCATCCTGTCTCAAAACGTACGGACGTGAAGCAGGCACTGGAATTTCTGACCAGCGTATCGAAACGACGTTGCACGGCCTTTGTGTTGAGTGATTTCTACGACCGTCAGGACTTCCTGCAGCCCCTACAAATAGCTAATCGCAAACACGATGTGGTAGCTTTGCAGGTGTATGACCAGCGTGCCCGCGAATTGCCGGATGTTGGATTGATGCGCGTGGTGGATGCCGAGACGGGATATGAGCAGTATATTGATACCTCCAGCAAACGTCTGCGTCAGGCTCATGAGAAGTATTGGCGTCAGCGTCAGGAAATGTTGCGTGAAACGATGAATAAGAGTAATGTCGACTTGGTAAGTATAGCCACTAATGAGGATTACGTGAAGGCATTGCTGCTGTTATTTAAACAAAGAAGTTGATGAAGAGGACGACGATACTTATGGGATTCATTCTCAGCACGTTGCTGGCAATGGCGCAAGCAAGTGTTAAAGCTGTAATCAATCCTATTGAGATGATGATTGGTGAACAGGCACAGGTGGTGCTGACCATTGACGGAGGTGAAAATGCCAAAGTGGAATGGCCCCAGCTGAAGCCCCGCCAGATGTTGATCCCGGGCGTGGAGATTATCAACACCCAGTATCCCGAGAGCAACACGATGCTCATCACGCTGACCTCGTTTGACGGAAAATTATATCCCCTTCCTCCTTTCGTAGTCAAGGTCAATGGCAAAGAGCTGAAGACCAACGAACTGGCGCTGAAGGTGGTGGAAGTAGAGGTCGATACTACACAGATGAACCGTTTTTTCGGTCCTAAGGATGTTCAGGACAATCCTTTCCAATGGAGCGACTGGAGCACGTCGTTTTGGTTGAGTCTCCTAATACTGTTGCTGCTGGCTCTGAGCTATTGGCTCTATCTGCGGTTACGCGACAACAAACCGGTCATTTCGCACATCAAGATTGTACGTCGCTTGTTGCCTCACCAGAAGGCCATGAAGGAGATTGAGCAAATCAAGGCTGACAAGATGGTGGCATCGGAAGACCAGAAGGAGTATTATACGAAATTGACCGATACATTGCGCAAATATATAGAAGAGCGCTACGGTTTCTCGGCAATGGAGATGACCAGTTCGGAGATTATTGAACGCCTAATGTCGCAGGGTGACCAACAAAGTCTGGACGAACTGCGCCAGTTGTTTACGACTGCCGACTTGGTGAAGTTTGCCAAATACTCAACGATGATCAATGAAAACGACGCTAACCTCGTGAGTGCCATCGACTTCATCAACCAGACAAAGCTGGAAAATCAGCCCACAGAAGAGGTACAAAAGCCGGTTCTTTCGGCTGAGGACCAGCGTTCGCAGAAAGAACGTCGTGTATTGAAGACCGTCATAGCTGTGATTACCGTCGTTGCTGCGACACTCTTCTGCTACGTCGTATATCAAGTTTATCAGCTGTTGAGTTAAAGGTAAAAAAGTAAAAAGGTAAGAAGGTAAGAAAATAAAAATGGAGTTTGCCAATAAAGAATATCTGTTGCTGCTGTTGCTGTTGATACCTTACCTCGTGTGGTATCTGATGTACAGGAAGAAGGCTGAACCGACAATCCGCCTTGGCGATACGAATGCTTATCGCTATGCACCGCGTTCGTGGAAAGTGACGTTGATGCCGTTACAGCCCCTGTTGCGCATGGCCGTCTTCGTACTGGTGGTGTTGATACTGGCTCGTCCGCAGACACAGAACTCATGGAAGAACCAAACGGTAGAAGGTATCGATATTATGCTGGCAATGGACGTGTCTACGTCGATGTTGGCGGAAGACCTGAAGCCCAACCGTATCGAGGCTGCCAAGAAGGTGGCAGCGGAGTTTATTGCAGGACGCCCCAACGATAATATCGGACTGACCATCTTTGCCGGTGAGTCGTTCACACAGTGTCCGATGACTACCGACCACAGTTCACTGCTGAGCCTGTTGCAGAATGTTCGTACGGACATTGCTGCCCGCGGACCTCAGGGCGGTGGTATCGAGGACGGTACGGCCATTGGAATGGGCTTGGCCAATGCCGTTTCGCGTCTGAAGGATTCGAAGGCGAAGAGCCGTGTGGTCATTCTGCTGACTGATGGTTCTAACAACCGTGGTGACCTCTCGCCGATGACTGCCGCAGAGATTGCCAAGAGTCTGGGCATTCGCGTCTATACCATTGGTGTTGGTACGAAAGGAACGGCTCCATTCCCGCCTTCCGCAACAGGACTGCCAGGATATGTAAACCTGCCTGTGGAGATTGACACCAAGACGCTGTCCGACATTGCCGGTGCGACGGATGGTGACTTCTATCGTGCCACCAACAACCGCGAGTTGCAGAATATCTATAAGGAAATCGATAAGTTGGAGAAGAGCAAGCTGAATGTCAAGCAGTTCAGTCGTCGCTACGAGGCCTATCAGCCTTTTGCTGTGGCGGCTGTCATCCTGCTGCTATTGGAAATCCTGCTCCGCATCACTATTTTCAGAAAATTACCATAAGGAGATATGTTTAGATTCGAAGACCCCATATACCTATATTTATTAGCGCTGATTCCCTTGTTGGCGCTGATACGTTTTTTCATGGTTCACCAGCAAAAGAAACGCTTGCGCAAATTCGGCGATCCGGAATTGGTTCGGCAGTTGATGCCAAATGTGTCACGCTTCCGTCCGATGGTGAAGTTCTATTTGCTGCTGGGCGCTTTAGCATTGCTCATCGTGGTGTTAGCCCGTCCGCAGCTAGGCACAAAAATCAGTCACGAGAAGCGTACGGGTATCGAAACCATCATTTGTATGGACATCAGTAATTCGATGCTCGCTGAGGATGTGACTCCCAGTCGTTTGGACCGTGCAAAGATGATGGTGGAAAACCTTGTCGACCACTTTACAAACGACAAGATTGGTCTGATTGTATTTGCCGGAGAAGCCTTTGTACAGTTGCCCATCACCAGCGACTACGTCAGTGCCAAGATGTTCCTGTCGAGCATCAATCCCTCGATGCTTTCCACACAGGGAACGGATATCGCAGCAGCTATCACCATGGCTTCGCATAGTTTCACGCAAGAGGAAAACATCGGTAAGGCGATTATCGTTATTACCGACGGTGAAGACCATGAAGGCGGTGCGTTGGAAGCCGCCAAGGAAGCTAAAGAACGAGGCATGAATACCTACGTGTTAGGCGTCGGTTCGCCTAATGGTGCTCCGATTCCTACGGGTACTGGCGATTACATGAAGGACAACAGCGGTCAGACGGTGATGTCGGCCTTAAATGAGGACATGTGCCGACAATTGGCAGATGCCGGCAGCGGAGCCTATATCCACGTTGAGAACAACATCAATGCTCAGGAACAGCTGGATAACGCACTTGACAAATTGGCGAAGAAAGAAACCTCTTCCACCATCTATAGCGACTACGACGAGCAGTTCCAGGCTGTGGCTATCATTGTGCTTCTGTTGTTGATTTTGGAGGTTTGCATCCTTGAAATCAAGAATCCGATGCTTAAGAATGTATCGTTGTTTAAAAGAAGTAAGAGGTTAGAGGTGAGAGGTGAGAGAATAGTCTCTTCCCGTCTTATCCTGCTCTTGTTCATTTCTCTTACCTCTTACCTCTCACCGCTTACCACTAATGCTCAGAGCGACCGCCAGATGATTCGTCAAGGCAACAAACTATATCGTAAGGGCAATGTGGCTGAAGCAGAGGTGTCTTATCGTAAGGCTGTAGAACGCAACGAGCGTAATGCACAAGCCAACTATAACCTTGGTAATGCGCTGATGGGGCAACGTAAGGACTCGCTGGCTATTACCCAACTGGAGAAAGCTGCCAAGTTGGAAACCAATCCGTTGCGCCGTGCACAGGCATATCATAATATGGGTGTTATCTGTCAGCAACACAGGATGTTCGGAGAAGCCATTGAAGCTTATAAAGAAGCTTTGCGCAATAATCCTACTGACAATGAGACGCGTTACAATCTGGCACTCTGCAAACGTCAACAGCAAGAACAGCAGCAGGACCAGAACGAGCAAAACAAGGACAATAAGGACAACAAAGACAAGCAAGACCAGCAGAAGCAGGAACAACAGCAGAAGCAGGATGAGAAAAAGCAGGAGCAACAACAGAAACAGCAAATGAGCAAGGAAAATGCCGAGCAACTGCTGAATGCTGCCATGCAGGAAGAGAAACAAACCCAGGAGCGCATGAAGAAGGCTCAGCAACAGCCTCAGAATCGTCGCTTGGAAAAGAATTGGTAAAGAAAGAAATATGAGACGACTGATATTATTCATAATAGGTTGTATATCGTTTGCAGTGTCGTGGGCACAGACGCTGACAGGACGCGCTCCAGCTCAGGTGGCTGTGGGCGAGCAGTTCCGTTTGAGCTATACCGTTAATACTGACGACGCAAAAGGCTTCCGGGCTGGCGACATTCCTGACGCCTTCGACGTGTTGATGGGGCCCTCGACGTCACAACAGTCGAGTTTCCAGATGGTCAACGGCCATACGTCGAGTTCGTCGAGCATTACCTATACCTATATCCTCTCGGCAAAAAAGAACGGTTCGTTTACCATTCCTGCAGCTCACGTGACGGCAGGCGGTAAGACGATAACGTCTAACGAATTGCATATCAAGGTGAGCGGTCAGGCTCAGCAGGGCGGACAACAGGGCGGTCATCAGCAGAGCAGTACGGGAGAGATTCGTAATGCCGGCAGTTCAATTTCTGGCAGCGACCTCTTCATCAAGGTGACAGCATCCAAACAACACGTTCGTGAACAAGAGCCCATCTTGTTGACATACAAAGTCTATACACTCGTCGGACTGACCCAGCTGAATGGTAAGATGGCCGACCTGAAGAGTTTCTATTCCCGCGAAGTACCACTGCCTCAGGAGAAGCAGTTCCATATCGAGAACCTCAACGGAAAGCCCTATCGGGCTGTCACTTGGCAACAATACGTCGTATTCCCCCAGTCAACAGGCAAACTGGAAATTCCCAGCATCACCTACGAAGGTATCGTCGTACAGCAGAACCGCAACGTCGATCCCTTCGAGGCCTTCTTCAATGGAGGTTCCGGTTACGTCGAGGTAAAGAAACAAATCAAGGCTCCTGGTATTACCATTCAGGTTGACCCGTTGCCTCAGCGTCCGGCAGGATTCTCCGGTGGTGTAGGCCGTTATTCCATTTCCGCCCAGTTGGACAAGAACGAAGTGAAGGCCAACGACCCCGTCAAACTGCGTGTTGTGGTTACGGGTGTCGGTAATATGAAACTGCTGAAGCAACCCGAGGTGAAATTCCCCAAGGACTTTGACCATTACGATGCGAAGGTGACCGATAAGACCCAGTTGACGACGAGTGGTCTTGAGGGTTCCATCACCTACGACTTCCTGGCTGTTCCCCGTCATCAGGGCGATTACGAGATTCCTGCCATTGAGTACATCTATTTCGATACGCAGGCCAACGCCTACAAGACCGTGAAGACCGAACCGTTCAAGCTCCATGTCGAAAAGGGTAGCGGCTCGTCGTCTGCCACCTATACCGGACAGGAAGACGTCAAATTGCTGAACAGCGACATCCACTACATCAAGACTGGCGATACCCGTCAGCGCGGAGTCAACGAGTTCTTCTTTGCCTCTACGGAATATTGGGTAAGTCTGGCGGTATTGCTGTTGGGATTCATCTCGCTCTTCATCATCTTCCGTCAGCGAGCCATCGAGAATGCCGATATCGTGAAACAGCGTGCCGGCAAGGCTAACAAGGTTGCCACCAAACGACTGAAGAAAGCCGCAAAACTCATGGCTGGCGGCAAACAGAACGAATTCTACGACGAGGTGCTCCGTGCGCTTTGGGGTTACGTGGGCGATAAGCTCAATATGCCTGTCGAACAGCTCTCCCGTGAGAACATCAGCCAACAACTGGAGTCGCGCAATGTTTCCAGCGAGACCATCAGTCAGTTCATTGGCGCACTCGACGAATGTGAGTTTGCACGCTATGCACCCGGTGACGCTACAGGTAATATGAATAAGGTATATGATGCGGCAATGACCGCCATTACGCAGATTGCTGCGACGATGAAAAGAGGTAAGTGGAAAGAGGTAAGAGGTGAGAGAACTCCTTCTGCCCGCTTTATTCTGCTTGCAGTCATATCTCTTACCTCTTACTTCTCACCTCTCACCTCTAATGCTGTTACAAAGGCCGAAGCCGACAGCGCTTACGTTCAGGAACGCTACCAGCAGGCTGCCAAGGATTACGAGGCATTGCTGAAACAAGGCGTCAGTGCCGACCTCTATTATAACCTCGGCAACTGTTACTATCGCATGGACCAGATGACGCAGGCCGTGCTCAACTACGAGCGTGCGCTATTGCTCTCGCCAGGCGACAAGGACATCCGCTTCAACCTGCAGATGGCCCGTTCGAAGACCATCGACAAGATCACCCCCGAATCGGAGATGTTCTTTGTCACGTGGTATAGTTCGCTGGTCAACGTGATGAGTGTCGACGGTTGGGCTCGCACGGCGCTGGTGGCCTTGATTGTTGCCATCGTGCTGGCATTGTTCTACCTGTTCTCCGACCGCATCTGGCTTCGCAAGATAGGATTCTTCGGAGGCATCATCGCATTGCTACTGTTCCTTGTAGGCAATCTCTTTGCCTGGCAACAGAAGAGCAATCTCACCCAGCGCACTGGGGCCATCATCATTAAGTCTGCGGTCAACGTCAAGAGTACGCCTTCGAAAAACGGTACCGACCTGTATATCCTGCACGAAGGTACGAAAGTCACGGTGACCGATTCCTCCATGCGTGAATGGCGCAAGATTCGTGTGGCCGACGGTAAGGAAGGATGGCTGGAAGTCTCGGAAATAGAAGTGATATAAACGTTGAACATTGAACACGATATGGAAGAACTGATTCATTTTGACAAGGAACTGCTGCTTTGGTTCAATGGCAGCGACTCGCTGGTGATGGACTCGGTCATCATGACGCTTACCACCGCCACGACATGGATACCGATGTATCTGGCATTGTTTTATGTCGTACTGAAAAGCAACAGCACCGTGCGCGATATCCTGCTCGTATTGGCGGGTGCGGCGGCGTGTGTACTGCTGGCAGGTACCATCGACGACACCATCGTCAAACCCCTTGTGGCTCGTTGGCGCCCGGGTCGCGACCCCGAGATAGGCATGTTGGTTGATACCGTCGACGGCTATCGTGGCGGTAACTACGGTTTCTTCTCTGCCCATGCGGCAAACACGTTCTCCATAGCGATATTCATGTCGTTGCTCATGCGACAGCGACTATTGACCATTTTCCTCGTCAGTTGGTCGCTCCTCAACTGCTATACGCGCCTGTATCTGGGCGTCCACTATCCCGGCGATATCACCGTCGGACTCATTTGGGGCGGTCTCGTGGGCTTTGGCGTCTATAAAGGCTACTGCCATTTTGCGCACCCTGCCGTCTATACCCGTCCGTTGTGCGACATTCCCATCGCCGTGTTCTGCCTGACGCTGCTCTTTGCCGTTGTCAAGGCGTTGTTCCAACTATTGTAAACGATGAATACAAAAGAAATACATATTAGCGATTACACCTACGACCTGCCTGACGAGCGCATAGCGAAGTTCCCGATGGCCGAGCGCGACCACTCGAAGCTGTTGCTTTACCGCCAGGGTGAGGTAGGGGAGGACGTGTTCTACAACCTGCCCCAATATCTGCCCGAAGGTGCGCTGATGGTGATGAATAACACGCGCGTCATCCAGGCGCGACTGCATTTCCGTAAAGAAACGGGAGCTTTGATTGAGATATTCCTGTTAGAGCCCGCCTTGCCGCGCGACTACGAACAGATGTTCCATCAGACTAGCCGTTGCCAGTGGCTGTGTCTGGTGGGCAACCAGAAGAAATGGAAAGAAGGGCCGCTGACGCGGACGTTGAACGTTGAACATGGAACGTTGAACGTTACGGCTACGCGCAAGGGTGAGGTCGGCACCAGTCAGCTCATCGAGTTCGAATGGACGGGGAATGCGTCTTTCGCTGAAGTCATCGACGTGATGGGAGAACTGCCCATTCCGCCTTATCTGAATCGCGAGACACAGGAGAGCGACAAGACAACCTATCAGACCGTCTATTCGAAGATTAAAGGCAGCGTGGCTGCTCCGACGGCTGGTCTGCACTTCACCAATCGTGTCCTGAGCGACATCGACGCCCGTGGCATCGAGCGCGACGAAGTCACCCTGCACGTCGGCGCTGGCACCTTCCGACCGGTCAAAAGCGAGACCATCGGCGACCACCCTATGCACACGGAGTACATTGCCGTCCATCGCCACACCATCGAGCGCCTGTTGGCACACAATGGCGAGGCGATAGCCGTCGGAACCACCAGTGTCCGCACGCTCGAGAGCCTCTATTATATGGGATTGAAACTTGAAAGCAACCCCGCTCTCTCTGCCGACGACCTTCATGTCCACCAATGGGAACCTTACGAACAGACTGCCAGTATTACGCCTCTGAAGGCTTTGCAGAACCTGTTGGCGTGGTACGACCGAAACGACGAGACGGTTCTCCACAGCTCCACGCAGATTATCATTGCGCCGGGCTACGACTATAAGATTGTCAAGATGCTCATCACCAATTTCCATCAGCCACAGTCCACGCTGTTGCTGTTGGTCAGTGCCTTTGTCCACGGCGACTGGCACAAGATTTACGACTACGCCCTGACTCACGATTTCCGATTCCTGAGCTACGGCGACTCATCACTACTCATCCCGTAGATGGTTCATGGTTAATGATTAATGGTTAATAATATGAAGTACGGATTCATCAAAGTGGCTGCTGCCGTTCCCGCTGTTCGCGTGGCCGACGTGGAATACAACGTCCAGGAGATTGAAAAACTCTTATCGCTTGCCGACGGCGAGCACGTGGAGATTGTGTGTTTCCCAGAACTGTGCATTACGGGCTACACGTGTCAGGACTTGTTCAAAGAACAGCTGTTGCTGACGAAGTCGGAAGAAGGTCTGCTGATGTTGCTCGATTTCACCCGCAAGCTCGACATCATCTGCATCGTCGGACTACCCGTACAGGCGGGCGGACTCCTGCTCAATTGTGCCGCAGTCATTCAGCGCGGTGCCATTCTGGGCGTCATCCCAAAGACCTACCTGCCTAACTACAACGAATTCTACGAGAAACGCTGGTTTGCCTCTGCTCAGGACCTGAATCCAACGGATATCTATCTTGCTGGCACGCCTGTCCATCTGTCCTCCGAACCGCAGTTGTTCCAAACGACCGACGGTGTGAAGTTCGGCGTCGAGATCTGTGAGGACGTCTGGGCACCCATACCTCCCAGCAACAACCTGACGATGGCCGGTGCCGAGATTGTCTTCAACTGCTCCGCCAGCGACGAACTCATCGGCAAGCACCGCTACCTGCGTTCACTGGTGGCCCAGCAGAGCGCCCGTACCATGAGTGGCTACGTCTATAGCTCGTGCGGCTTCGGTGAATCCACGCAGGATGTCGTCTATGGCGGCAATGCCATGATTTTCGAGAATGGCCGTTTCCTCGTCGAGGGCGACCGCTTCTCGTTCCAGCCACAGCTGAAGATGGCTCAGATTGATGTCGAACGTCTGCGCACCGAGCGTCAGACCAATTCCACGTTCATCAATGCCCAGCGCGAGGCTCACGCACAGATTGTCGCCTGCAAGCCGCCCCAGGACGAACATCCGTTCCTGCTCCAGCGTCCCGTCGACGCCCATCCCTTCATCCCTGCCGACGACGAGATGGCCGAGACCTGCGAGGAGATTCTGAACATCCAGACTGCCGGACTGGCAAAACGACTCATCCATACCAATTGCCAGCATGTCGTCATCGGCATCAGCGGCGGCCTCGACTCTACGCTGGCCCTGCTGGTCTGCGTGCGTACCTTCGACAAACTCGGCTACGACCGCAAGGGCATCATCGGCGTCACCATGCCGGGCTTCGGCACTACCGATCGCACCCACGACAACGCCTCGTCACTCATGCAGACGCTGGGCATCTCGCAGATGGAGATCTCCATTGCCAAGGCCGTCAACCAGCATTTTGAGGACATCGGTCACGATGCCGCCATCCACGATGCCACCTACGAGAATTCCCAGGCGCGCGAACGCACACAGATCCTGATGGACCTCGCCAACAAGCTCAATGGCCTTGTTGTCGGCACCGGCGACCTCTCCGAGCTCGCCCTCGGCTGGGCTACCTATAATGGCGACCACATGTCGATGTACGGCGTCAATGCCAGCATCCCCAAGACGCTCATCCAGTATCTCATCCGCTACTACGCCTCCATGCCGGCATTCACCGCCCAGCGCGAGACACTGCTCGACGTCATCGACACACCCATCTCGCCCGAGCTGACCCCTGCCGACGCCAATGGCAATATCAAGCAAAAGACCGAAGACCTCGTCGGACCTTACGAGCTCCACGATTTCTTCCTCTACTATTTCATGCGCTTCGGCTTCCGTCCTGCCAAGATCTTCCTGCTCGCACAGCAGGCCTTCGGCGACAAATACGACCGCGAGACCATTCAGAAATGGCTTAAGACCTTCTGCCGCCGCTTCTTCTCGCAACAGTTCAAGCGCTCCTGTCTGCCCGACGGTCCCAAGGTCGGCAGCATCAGCCTCTCGCCCCGCGGCGACTGGCGCATGCCCAGCGATGCCTGCTCCGCCCTATGGCTTAAAGAATGCGACGAGCTCTAAGATCACACCGCTTCGCAGGGCGCACACGCCCAGAAAAAGACAAGGTTAGTACATCCTGGGACGCATGCCCAGGATGTACTAATTTAGAGTGTGACGCCGTTTTTGAAGATGGAAATCTCGCGGTAGCCGTTCTCCTCGTTACGGGCTTTTTCGCCGGAGGCGACGGCAAGGACCTTGTCGATGAATTCGGGAACGAGTTCCTGCATGGTGCGGCCTTCGACGAGCTGTCCGGCAGAGAAATCGACCCAGTGGGGCTTGTTCTTGGCGAGCACGGGATTGGTGGCGACCTTCATGGTGGGCACGAAGGTGCCGAAGGGCGTGCCGCGACCGGTGGTGAAAAGCACGATATGGCAGCCGCAGGAGGCGAGGGCCGTGGAGGCTACGAGGTCGTTGCCGGGGGCGGAGAGCAGGTTGAGACCATTGGCCGTGAGGCGGTCGCCATACTCCATGACACCGCTGACGGGTGCCTTGCCGCACTTCTGGGTGCAGCCGAGGGCTTTATCCTCAAGGGTGGAGATGCCGCCGGCCTTGTTGCCGGGCGATGGATTCTCGCCGACGGGTTCGCCGTGGGAGAGGAAATAGTTCTTGAAATTGTTGATCATCGAGACGGTCTGCTGGAACAGCTCGGGGGTCTCGCAACGGTTCATGAGGATGGTCTCGGCACCGAACATCTCGGGAACCTCGGTGAGCACGCTGGTGCCGCCCTGAGCCACGAGCCAGTCGGAGAATTCACCGACGAGGGGATTGGCAGTGATGCCGGAGAAACCGTCAGAGCCACCGCACTTCAGACCGACGCGGAGCTTGGAGACGGGAACATCCTCGCGCTTGTCCTGTGCGGCCTGGGCATAGAGTTCGCGGAGAATATGCATGCCAGCCTCAATCTCGTCGCCTTCGACGCGCTGGGTGACGAGCAGCTTGATACGGCTCTTGTCGTAGTCGCCGAGCATGGCCATGAAGTCCTCGGGCTGGTTGTTCTCACAACCGAGGCTGAGCACGAGCACGCCACCGGCATTGGGGTGGAGACAGATGTCGCGCAGCACCTTGCGGGTGTTTTCGTGGTCCTCGGAGAGCTGTGAGCAGCCGTAGTTATGATGCCAGGTCCAGATGGCGTCGACATCGCGTCCACCGGTTTCCTGCATGAGGCGGTGGGCAAGGTTTTCGGCAATGCCGTTGACACAGCCGACAGTGGGCACAATCCATATCTCGTTGCGCACGCCAACATCGCCATTCTTGCGGACATAACCCTTAAACGTTGAACGATGAACGTTGAACATTGAACCTTCCCAGGCACCGACAGGTTGATACGTGTATTCGAGCGTGCCGCTGAGGTTGGTCTTGAGATTGTTCTCGTTGACCCAGTCGCCGGCCTTCATGTCCTGACGGGCATGACCGATGGGGTAGCCGTACTTGATGATGTTTTCGCCTTCTTTGACGTCGGTGATGAGTACTTTGTGACCTGCAGGAGTGTCCTGATTCAACGTGATTTGCTTGCCGTCGACGGCGATGATGTCGCCCTTCTTTTTCGGTGAGAGACATACGACAACACTGTCGGCGGGATTAATTTTCAGAAATGTAGCTTGTTCCATAATTGAATTTGTTTTAGTATTTGTTTATAATGTTCAATGTTCAACGTTCAATGTTTAACTATCCGATATTTTTGCGGCGATAGAAATCGATGTTCTCCTTGGTGAGGAGTTCGATGGGCATGTAGTTGACAGGCTCGACTTCCTTTTTGAGTACGATGGCCTGGAAGAGCGTCTCGACGCAGGAATAGCCCTGCATGAAGGCGTGCTGTGCGATGAGGAACGAGATGGAGCCCTGACGGACACACTCGGCATTCTTGGGAACCATGTCGTAACCCATGATCTGGACATTGCGACGGTTGGACCTGAGCAGGAACTCGCCCACGAGATGGGCCTTGGAATTGAACGTGATGCAATGGTGGACCAGTGGGTGGGCCGTGAAGAAATCCTCGAGGATGACGTCGTACTTGTCGCGTTTGTCGTCGAGCGAGAGGTTGACTTCATGGATGGTGACGGAGGGGAAGTGGTCGTGCATGTAATGGCGGAAGCCGGTCTCGCGGTTTTCCTGCTGCTTGGATGCCACGTTGCCGTTGCGCATCTGTTTCATGAGCATGATCTCCTTCTCGCGTGGGGCCAGCATCATGAGCATGCGGGCAGCGAAGAAGCCGGAGGCGAAGGAGTCCTGACCAAAGAACGACAGGGGCTTGAGGTCGGGCATGTAGGAGTCGAGCAGGATGAATGGAATGTTACGCTCGTGCATCATGTCGGTATAGCGGCGGGTGACCTCAATCGTCGAGGGGACGACGATGACGCCGTCGGGTTCCTGCTTGAGTGCCTCGTTCATGACCTTGGCGAAGGTCTCGGGCGAGAAGCGGTTGTAGTAGAGCACTTTGTTGGAGATGCGGAAGTCGCGGTAGCGTTCGCAGCACATCTGCTCGCCTTCCTCTACCTCCTCCCAGTAAGCCTCTGACTCGTGTTTGGGGATGATGCTGACGAAATGGTAGTCACGGTTGTAAGCCAATGCCGATGCATACACGTTGGGTTTGTAGTCCATTTCCTCGAGTGCCTTCTGCACTTTCTCGAGTGCTTTTGGCGACACGTTGGGACGATTGTGGAGTACGCGGTCGACGGTGCCGGTAGAGACGCCGGCACGTTCGGCAATGTCTTTGATTCTGGTCTTTTCTTTTGACATATTGTTAATTCGTTTAGTTTTCCTTGGGTTCCAGCGCAGCCTGCGGTTCGTCGGGCTGCGGCTCTTGGTTGGCATCCTCGTGGTGCTCCTTGGGAACGGAGACGGGGTTGCCGAACTCGTCGAGCACTATTTCGGCTTCATCAATGCCGAGGCTATCGACGGCCAGCGAATCGCTGTCGGCCGGTGCCATGAAGTAGCCGCCACACTCGTAATCAGCAGGTAATACGGCGATATTGTCGGGTTTCTTGAACCGGGTGCGGTACTGGCTGAACTGCTTGTCGTTGAGGACTGAGCCGAGGAAATAGCCGCAGATAGGGAGTGCCGTGCGGTTGCCTTGTCCGAGCTGACCGGTGCGGAAATGGATGCAGCGGTATTCGCCACCGACCCATGCACCGCAGACGAGGCGCGGCGTGGTGCCGACGAACCAGGCATCGGAGTGGTTGTTGGACGTGCCGGTCTTGCCGCCGAAGTCGGTATCGTTGTTGGCATTGCCAACGAATCCGCGCAGGCGGGACGACGTGCCGCTCATGCCGCCCATAAGCAACTGCTGGACGTAGAAGGCACTCTTGGGCGAGAGCGCCTGGCGTGGTTCGGCATTGGCCTCGTAGATGACGTTACCCTCGCGATCCTCAATCTTCGTGACGAGTATGGGGTCGATGGCCTTGCCGTCGTTGACCGGCGTGCAATAGGACGAGACGAGCTCGAGCAGGTTGACGTCGCTGGCACCGAGGGTGAGTGACGGCGTGGGGTCGAGCTTCGACTTGATACCCATGTCGTGAGCGGTGCGTACAATGCGGTCGATGCCGACCTCCTGACCGAGACGGACGGCAACGCTGTTGATACTCATGGCGAAGGCCTGTTTCAGCGTGATGTTCATATTCGAGAAGTGGCCGTCGGCATTGGTGGGAGCCCACGTGACTTCCTTGCCGTGATCCATGACCTTCATGGCGAAATATTCGTCCTTTCGGGTGTCGCAGGGGGTGATGCCCTGGTTCATGGCCTCGGAATAGACGAAAAGCTTGAAGGTAGAGCCCGGCTGGCGCATGGCCGTCACTTTGTCGTATTTCCACGTCTTGAAATCGACGTCGCCTACCCATGCCTTGACGTGTCCCGTCTGTGGTTCGATGGCCACGAAACCGCAGTGCATGAAATGTTCCATGTAGCGGATGCTGTCGAGGGTAGAGATCTCCTTCTCAACGAAGCCATTCTCGTAGTCGAAGAGCTTGACGGGGTGGGGGAGATTCAGGTAGTAGTCGATGGAGTCCTGATTGCCGTCGTACTTCTGGGAGAGCATGCGATAGACGGGCAGTCTCTTGGCGATGTCCTCAATGAAATGAGGTATCTCGATGTGGCGTTCGTCCTGCCAGGGGTTGACGTTGCCCCAATGCTGGTTGAAGGTCTTCTGCACCTCTTTCATCTGCTTGACGGCGGCCTCCTCGGCATAGTGCTGCATGCGTAGGTCGAGGGAGGTATGAATCTTCAGGCCTTCGGTGTAGTAGGCGTAGGCACGGTCGTCGCCGTAGTATTCCTTGCACCACTGCTTCATCCAGTCGGCCACGGCCTCGCGGAAGTAGTTGGCCTCGCCGTCGTAGGCATTCTCCACACTGTAGTCGAGCTTGATCTCGGTCTGTTTCAGCGAGTCGCAGGCTTCGGGTGTGAGGTGGCCGTGGGTGCGCATGTTGTCGAGCACGACATTGCGGCGGCCGAGGGCATTCTTGGGATTGATGCGCGGGTTATAGTAGGTGGTGGCCTTGAGCAGTCCTACGAGTATGGCGGCCTGCTCGGTGGTCATATGCTTAGGCGTGGTGCCGAAATAGGTCTTGGCGGCCGTCTTGATGCCGAAGGCATTGGAGCCGAAGTCGACGGTATTGGCATACATGGTGATGATTTCCTCCTTGGAGAAGTACCACTCGAGCTTGTAGGCCGTAATCCATTCCTTGCTCTTCATGATGAGCATCTTCAGTCCCGGGATGTTGCCAAGCAGTCCGGTAGAATACTGGGTGCGGACGCGGAAGAGGTTCTTGGCTAACTGTTGGGTGATGGTGGATGCTCCGCGGGGCGAACGGTGGAGCACGTAGTCTTTCAGTGCTGCACCGAAGGCCTGATAGTCGATGCCGTGATGGCGGTAGAAACGTTCGTCCTCGGTGTCGACCAATGCGTTCCAGAAGGCCTCGTTCACGTCTTCGTAGCTGACGGGCATTCGGTTCTCGCTGAAGAATTTTCCGATGAGTTTGCCGTCGGCACTGTATATTTCTGATGCTTCGGCGGGATGGGTATTGCGAACGTCGCTCATGGATGGTGACTTGCCGAAGAGCCACAGGAAATCGAAGTTAACCATGAGCAGGTAGAGGAAGAAGAGCACGACGAGCGTACACATGGCGGAGAGCGTCTTGATGTACCACTTGCGTCCCTTGTAGAGTCCCTTATACCATTGCCAGGCAGCGGGGAAAGCATGGCATAGTTTTTTTAATATGTTCATAACCCTATTTTTCTCTTGTTACTTCTATATAATTCAATATTTTGTCAATCTGGTCGGGATGGAACCAACGTACCTCTTCGTCGCGTTTGAACCATGTCAGCTGCTTGCGAGCATAGCGACGGGTGTTACCCTTCATGCGTTCCACCGCTTCGTCCAGCGACCACCGACCGTCTATATAATCGAACATCTCCTTGTAGCCCACGGTGTTCAGCGCGTTCAGTTGACGCTGGTCGTAGAGACTCTCGGCCTCGTGGAGCAGTCCTTGCTCCATCATCGCGTCCACGCGCGCGTTAATCCTATTGTATAATTCGTCGCGGTCGCGGTTAAGCCCGATTTTCACGATGCGGAACGGCCGCTCCTTCTTGCTCTGTGTACGGAACGAGGTGTATGTGCGCCCCGTCTGATAGCAGATTTCAAGGGCATGGATGACGCGGCGGTAATTCTGACGGTCGACAATGGCGTAGTGTTCAGGGTCCAGTCGGCGCAGGTCCTCACAGAGTGCCTCCAGTCCTTCTTCCTCGTATCGCCGCTTCATCTCCTCGCGGATATCTTCGCGGACGGTAGGGATATCGTCAATGCCGTTGCATACAGCGTCGATATACATCATGCTGCCGCCCGAGAGGATGTTTGTGTCTGAAGGTTCACCTTTCAGAACCTGGAGAACATCTTGCTCGTACATCGAGGCATTGTAATAGTCGTGGATGCTTTTGTTACCCACGAAATAATGTTTGGCCTGCTGCAACTGCTCCTCGCTGGGAGCAGCGGTGCCGATGCGCAGCTCGCGATAAATCTGGCGGGAATCGGCATTGATGACAGGCGTATGGTAATGACGGGCGAGCTCGATGGTGAGTGCCGTCTTGCCTACAGCAGTCGGTCCTGTAATGACGACGAGGGTGTTATCTGATGACGCCACGCTTTGAATTTTCAATGAAAGAGCAGACGTACTCCACCTCCTTCGAATCAGGATATTTGGCGCGAGCCTCGGCAATGCCGTCCTTCAGTACTCCCTGGGAATAGATGATGCGGTAGGCATCGTGAATAGCTTCAATGGTTTCGTTGGGGAATCCGCGACGGCGCAGTCCGATGAGATTCACGCCGGCATAGCGCACGGGCTCCTTGCCAGCAATGACGTATGGAGGAATGTCCTGTGAGGTACGACTGCCGCCCTGGAACATGATATATCCGCCGACGTGCAGGAACTGATGGAACAGACAACAGGCTGAGATAATGGCGAAGTCGTCGACGATGACCTCGCCGGCAAACTTCGTGGAGTTGCCGATGATGCAGCCGTTTCCAATCTCACAGTCGTGACCGATGTGCATATTCTCCATGAGCAGATTGCCGTTGCCTACTACTGTCTTTCCTTTCGAGGCCGTGCCGCGGCTGATGGTGACATTCTCGCGTATTGAGTTGTTGTCACCAATTTCACAAGTAGTCTCTTCGCCTTGGAACTTGAGATCCTGAGGTTTGGTAGAGATGCTGGCACCAGGGAATATCTCGTTGTTGTTGCCGAGACGCGTGCCGAAGTGCAGCGTCACGTTGTTCAGCAGTTTGTTGTTATCGCCAATCACCACATTTTTGTCGATGACGCAGAAGGGACCGATGATGTTATTATCACCAAGCTTTGCCTCGGGGTCAACCACTGCTAAGGGATGTATCTGATTTGCCATGTTTTTTCGTTATTACTTTATGACGGATTATTTGTTTTTTACAATTTGCGCTGTGAAGGTTGCTTCTGCCACTACGCGATCGCCAACGAAGATATAACCCTTCATTGACGAAATACCATGACGGACGGGAGCCAGCAAGTCGACCTTGAACAATAGCGTATCGCCGGGAACTACCTTCTGGCGGAATTTCACGTCGTCAATCTTCATGAAATAAGTACTCCAACGCTCGGGTTCCTCCAGCGTGTTCAACACCAGCAGACCGCCACACTGGGCCATCGCCTCAATCTGCAATACGCCAGGCATCACAGGTTCTTCGGGGAAGTGTCCCTGGAAGAACGGCTCGTTGCTGGTAACGTTCTTGATACCCACAATGGTGTTGGCGCCTAGTGAGATAACCTTATCCACCAACTGCATGGGATAGCGGTGGGGCAGCAATTCGCGAATCTTGTTCACATCCATTACCGGTTCCTCGTTGGGATCATAGATAGGAGCCTGTATCTCGTGTTTGCGAATCTCTTTTCGCAGCTGACGGGCGAACTTGTTGTTGATGCTATGACCGGGACGTGTGGCAATAATGCGGCCCTTGATAGGTTTGCCAATAAGTGCCATATCGCCAATAACATCGAGCAATTTGTGGCGTGTACATTCGTTCTCCCAAACCAATGGCTTGTGCTGAATGTAACCGAGTTCGTTGGCATCGCGGTGTTCAACACCCAGTTTGTCGGCAAGCCAGTCCAGACGCTCCTGTGTGGTCTGACGCTCATAGATGACGATGGCATTGTCCATATCACCGCCTTTGATGAGGTTAGCCTGCAACAGAGGCTCAATATCTCGTACGAAAACGAAAGTGCGTGCAGCGGCAATCTCCTTGGCAAAATGGTCTATTTTGTCGAGTGTCGCAAACTGCGAATTGATGAATTTCGACTCGAACGAGCACATGGCCGTAATGGAGAATTCATCGTCGGGAAGGATTGTAATGCACGAACCGGTTTGTTCGTCTTTCACCTCAATCTTCTTGCGGATAATATAAAAGTCCTTGGGGGCGTTTTGCTCTTCGATACCGATTTCAATGATTTTCTCTACATACTTGATAGCCGAACCGTCAAGAATGGGAAATTCCGGACCGTTGACCTGTATCAGACAGTTGTCGATGCCCAAAGCATAAAGTGCCGAGAGTCCATGTTCTACAGTTGATACACGAGCATCGCCCTTGCCCAATACAGTGCCGCGCTGGGTATCAACCACGTTTTCTGCAATAGCATCGATGGTGGGTTCACCCTCCATGTCGATGCGTTGTATTTTGTAACCGTGATTCTCAGGGGCAGGGTTGAATGTGACAGTTAGGTTCAGTCCCGTATGCAGACCTTTTCCGTATAACGAAAAGCTGCCTTTCAAAGTCTTTTGTTTCATATCTTTTATTATCTTTCAATTTCTACGATTTCCTTCAGTGCATCGATTTCACGCTGAAGCTGGGCAATCTGGCGGTACATGTCGGGAAGTTTTGCGTCCAAAGCTCTCGCCTTGAAATACATCTTCGGATTGACAGCTGGGGAACCGATCAACGTCTCACCATCGCCCTTGGTATTGCCAATGACACCACACTGGGCACCAATCATCGTCCTGTCTGCGACTTGGATATGACCGGAGAAACCAGCCTGACCACCTACCATACACCATGCGCCAATCTTCGTCGAACCTGCCATACCGGCTTGTGCCGACATCACGGTATTCTCACCGATTTCGCAATTATGAGCGACCTGGATGAGATTATCCAGCTTCACACCTTGATGAATAATGGTCTGACCCATCGTCGAACGGTCGATACACGTGTTGGCACCAATCTCCACATTGTCTTCGATGATGACCACGCCCAATTGTGGAATCTTTTCGTATCCCTCCTGATTGGGGGCGAAACCGAAACCGTCGGCACCAATAACCGCACCGGCGTGAATAGTCACATTCTGACCAATCTGACAACCATCATAGATAGTGACATTGGGGAATATTCGCGTGTTGTCGCCAATCTTCACACCTTCGCCGACGTAGGTAAACGGTCCGATATATACATCCTTGCCAATCTGGGCACTTGGTGACACAAAGGCCAGTGGATCTACACCGGTTTTCTTCGGCAGCGACTGGGAATACATCTGCATCAGTTTGGCCACACACTCGTAGGCGTTCTTCACGCGAATCAAGGTGCAGTTGACGGGATGTTCCAGTTGCAGGTCTTCGTTCACCAACACAATGGTGGCTTTCGTGTCGTAAATATATTGGGTGTATTTGGGGTTCGAAAGGAATGTAATGGCTCCTTCCTTACCTTCTTCAATCTTCGCAAAAGTGTGGACGGATGCCTGTTCGTTGCCTTCCACTTTACCGCCTATAAAGTCGGCTATTTGTCGCGCTGTAAACTCCATAGTTACTGTCATTTTTTATAAAAACGCTACAAAGATAAGCATTTTTTATGAAAAACGTTGATAACAGAGGTAATATTTACGTATTTTTTTAGAAAGTAAATGTACATTTAAGATTTCCGATGCTTCTGCTATGTCCTTAACTGTGCCGTCTTTGTAAAGAATTCCGATACTATCATCCTCAGGATTATACATATCTTTCCCTATCTCCGTCAACGTCATCATGTAGCGTGTGTCTTCCAACGGAATATTCATTCTTTCCGCTATTTCACGGGCTATTTCGGCCATTCGTTCCTCCGAAGGACGTTCCTCGCTAACCTCCACTTTGAACAGTCGACGGTCGGTCATATCAGTAGCCAAAGTGGCAAGAATTTTGTCATCAACATGTTTCCAAGCCTTCAAGGCACTCCAAATGTCGCTGTCATCCAATTCGGCATACACATCCAGCGTATGATCATCGAATGTGACGTCATTTATCAGAAAATAGGCTAGGGAAGGCGATGCAAACAGGCCGTAACCCATCCTCATCAGTTCGCGAGCTCGTGTCAGAGCATTCACCAGCACTTTCTCGTATCCTACAGCGGTCTTGTGCAAGTATACCTGCCAGTACATCAGCCTTCGTGTTGTCAGGTAGTTTTCTATCGAATAGATGCCTTTGGCGTCGACGACAAGTCTCTCGTCAGCCACGTTCAACATCTTGATGATGCGTGCCGAGCCGATGTTGCCTTCCGTCACTCCCGTGAAGAATGAGTCGCGGCGCAGATAATCCAGTCGGTCCATATCCAACTGACTGGATATCAACTGATGGAAAATCTTGTTTGGGTATTCATCTTTGAAAATACTGATAGCCAGTGCTAGCTGTCCTTTCATCTCTCGGTTCATGCGTTCCATCATCATCAGCGAGATGTCTTCGTGCGATACACCATTGATGAGCGTATTTTCTAGCACGTGCGAAAACGGACCATGACCGATGTCGTGCAAGAGGATTGCTGCCTGTACGGCTTCTGCCTCTGAATCAAAGATGTACACCCCTTTTTCACTTAGCGATTTTACAGCCTCCGACATGAGGTAGAATGCTCCCAGCGAGTGCTGGAAACGCGTATGGCGTGCACCAGGATACACCACGGAGGCCAGTCCGAGTTGATTGATACGGTTTAGGCGTTGAAACAACGGATGCTGTACGATGTCGTACAGCAATCCACGTCTGATCTTGATAAACCCGAATACAGGGTCGTTAATGATTTTATGTTCCGTCATTGTTGTTCTGACATATCTATCGCCTCGAACTTAAAGTCCTTTTCGTTTACGTAGCGAACCTCGTATCCTTTCTTGTATTTTTTCATCAGTTTCAAGAACTCCTTCTCGGCCTTCTTTTTCTTCAGGTAGTAAAGTACCACACAAACGCGTTTTTCCTGTTGTAACTTTTCTTCCAAATAGTCTTTCATCTGCCGTGAATATTCGTCACGAACCAACAGAAATTTGTTCTTCGACTCTACCCACGTTCCTGGAACGTTCTGGATGTCCGTCACGTATATTATTGAGTCTTTGAACGATGCCGAAAAACCGAACATATAGACGCGATTCGTCTTTATGGGTTTCGCGCTGGCTCCTAAGGCAGTCAGGGCCACAACCAGCAATAGTATATACCTTATTGATTTCATGCTCCTAAATATGCTTTTAATATTTTGTTTTTTGTATTACCACGTAACCGACGGATGGCTTTCTCCTTTATTTGTCGCACGCGCTCACGCGTTAAGCCGAATTTTACTCCTATCTCCTCGAGTGTCATCTCGGGCTGTCCTATACCGTAGAATGCCGTAATGATGTTGCGTTCGCGAATTGTCAGCATTTTCAATGCATCCATGATTTCTGCCTGCAATGACTCTATCACCAGTTGCTTATCAGCCATCGGCGCGTCATTATTTACAAGTACGTCCAGCAGCGAATTGTCCTCACCATCCACAAATGGAGCGTCAACTGATACCTGACGGCCTGACACGTTGATGGCTTCGTCAACTTTGTCCTCAGGAATGTCGATAACCTCCGAAATCTCGTCTACCGACGGCCGACGCTCGTTTTCCTGCTCGAATTTCGTCAACATGCGGTTGATTTTGTTCATCGACCCCAGTTGGTTCAACGGCAGTCTCACGATACGACTCTGCTCGGCAATTGCTTGCAGGATACTCTGACGAATCCACCAGACGGCATACGAGATGAATTTAAATCCTCTCGTCTCGTCATATTTCTCAGCAGCCTTTATCAGTCCCACATTACCTTCATTAATGAGGTCGGGTAGCGATAGCCCTTGGTTTTGGTACTGTTTGGCCACGCTCACAACAAACCTGAGGTTCGACTTTGTCAGCTTTTCCAAAGCCTTCTTGTCACCCTTGCGGATACGTTGCGCCAGTTCCACCTCTTCGTCGGCCGATAGAAGTTCCTCTTTGCCAATTTCTGACAGGTATTTCTCCAACGCCTCGCTTTCGCGGTTTGTGATTGATTTGTTAATCTTCAGTTGCCTCATGCAGTAGTCGAGTTTTAATGTCGGATGCAAAAGTAATCCTTTTTTCGCGATTCACCAAACTTTTTTTATTTTTTTTTACCATTAGCCCTCAAAAGCATACTTTGGTGGCTATTTTTTATGTAAAAACGCCCTTTTCCATCAAAAAAAATACGATTTTTTACTTTTTTTTTGCATTTTCTTTGGAACTTATTGTTTTTTTTACTTACTTTGCAGCCAAAATTGAGAAAAATTACTTCGAAAATAATTTATTTTAATTAATTAGTACAAATGAAAAAGTTTTTTATGATGATTGCTGCTACTATGATGGCAGCTTCAGTGAGTGCACAGAATACTGCAATCAC
The DNA here is from genome assembly GCA_902774925.1 of uncultured Prevotellaceae bacterium. Classification (GTDB taxonomy): domain Bacteria; phylum Bacteroidota; class Bacteroidia; order Bacteroidales; family Bacteroidaceae; genus Prevotella. The sequence goes on from CACYKE010000006.1 coordinate 58,617, forward strand.
ATCAAACAAGTTCGGTGACAATTGGTATGCTGGTGTCAATGTTGGTGTTGCTACACCTCAGCAAAAGCTTTTAAATGATGAATATGGTTTCATGAAAGGTTTCGCTCCCAAATTGGGCGTACGCGTTGGTAAGAACCTGACTACTGTATTCGGTTTGGCTGCTGATATTGATCTGTATATGCTTTCTAAGGAAGATTCTAAGTCATTGATGGGTACTAAGACCTTTATTGACAACTTAAATCTTGACTTGATGGGTACTTTCAATCTGAGCAACCTTTTTGCTGGTTATCCTGGTGAGCCCCGTGCTTTCGAGGTGATTGGTCTTGCTGGTTTGGGTTGGAGCCATGCTTTTGGTCAGAATTATAAAGTTAATGCAATTAACGGTAAGGCTGCCCTTGATTTCGCTTTCAACCTGGGTGCATCGAAAGCTGTTCAGATTTACCTTGAACCAGCTGTCATTTATGGATTGGAGACTTATGGTCTGGGTAATATGAATATTCTGACCTACAATACTGAGTTTAAGTTTGACAGCCGTGCAGCTTTGTTCCAGTTGAGTCTTGGTTTGAACTATAAGTTCGCTAACAGCAATGGTACTCACAACTTCGCCAAGGCCGCTCTGCGCGACCAGGCTGAGATCGACGGTCTGAACGCTAAGATCAACGAGCTCCGTGCTGACGTGAACGCTAAGGATGGTCAGATTGCCGCTGATGCTCAGACCATTGCTGACCTGAAGGCTAAGCTCGCTGCTTGCGAAGCTCGTCCTACCGCTACTGTTGTAGAGAAGAAGGTTGAGACTCTGCAGCCTATTGTTATCTTCCGTCAGGGCAAGAGCACTATTGAGCCTGCACAATATGCAAGCATCGAGATGATTGCTAAGTACATGAAGAATCATCCTGAGGCTAACCTGAAAGTTCAGGGTTATGCTTCTCCCGAGGGTTCTGCTGAGCTGAACCAGAAGCTGTCTGAGCAGCGCGCTGAGGTTGTTAAGAACGCTCTCATCAAGAAGTATAAGATTGCTGCCAGCCGCATCACCACTGAGGGTCTGGGTGCAACCGACAAGCTGTCTGACGAGATTGACTTCAACCGTGTTGCAATGTTCATCGATACTACTAAGCAGTAATCCGTAACGAACATTCAGATATCATTATTCCCCGCAGATTTTAGGTCTGCGGGGATTTTTTTTGTCTTTATTTGGAGTTTTGCCCAATTTTTCGTATCTTTGTAGGCAAATTACTGATGTTATGAAACTAAAACTATTATTTGCAGTACTGCTGTCTTGTCAATTGCTGATTGCACAGACACGACGCGAAATCAATTTGAAAACATGGGAATTCTCACGTGACCAAAAGACGTGGGAGAAGGTTGACATTCCTCATGACTGGGCTATAGCGGGACCGTTCGATAAGAAATGGGATCTGCAACGTGTTGCTATTGTCCAAAATGGTGAGACAGAGGCTACGGAAAAGTCTGGACGCAGTGGGGCACTTCCCTGGATTGGTGAAGGCTGGTATCGTACGACCATTAGTGTGCCTGAGGGTTACGATGCTGCTGAACTGGTGTTCGACGGTGCTATGGCTGAGCCTCGTGTGACCATCAATGGCGAGGAGGCTGGCTATTGGGCCTATGGCTATAATGCTTTTCGCGTGGACGCGACACGTTTTCTCCAAAATCCGCCTACGACGATAACCAAAGAGCTGGACATCTGTGTTCATTTGCAGAACCTGGAAGAGAGCAGTCGTTGGTATCCTGGTGCCGGACTTTATCGCCCTGTGACGCTGGTGCTCATGCAGAAAACGCATATTGATGACTGGAGTCTGTATGCTCGCACAATGAGTATTGACAACGACAAGGCTGTTGTTGAGGTCGAGTTCATGGTGATCAATGCTGATAAGAATATGGTGGGTAATGTGTCGCTGATTTCGCCTGATGGTCGCACTGCTGGCGGTCACGACATTCGTATTGAGCATGACGGGAAGGTTTATGCCAAATTCACCATCCGCAATCCTAAGCTATGGTCACCAGAGACACCTTATTTATATAAGGTAAAGGCTAAGGTACAGAAGATCGGCCCCTTCGGACCTGAACATCATGTGCTGTTGGATAGCAAGGAAATCAATACGGGCATTCGAACCATTCACGTCAGTCGCGAAAACGGTTTCCAACTGAATGGCGTGACGCGCAAGATTAAGGGCGTTTGCCTGCATCACGACTTAGGGCCCTTGGGAGCCGCCATTAACAAAATGGCTTTGATTCGCCAGATTCAGATGTTGAAGGCAATGGGTTGCGACGCTATCCGTACGTCTCACAATATGCCTTCTACGTGGCAGATGGACATTTGTGACTCGCTGGGTATGATGGTGATGGCAGAGTCGTTCGATATGTGGATTTATCCGAAGTGCAAGAACGGCTATGCCCGTAATTTCCGTGAGTGGGCCGAGCGGGATATTACCAATCTCGTGCTGAACCACAGAAATCATCCCTCGATTGTGATGTGGTCTATTGGCAACGAAATTCCTGAACAAGGCAGCGAGGAGGGGCGCCAGATCAGTATCCAGTTACAGGGACTCTGCAACGCCCTCGACCCCACGCGTCCTGTCACTCAGGGAATGGATCATGCCGAAAAATCTATAGCTGGTGGCTTTGCTCAGGCTATGCAGGTGCCTGGTTTCAACTATCGCGTACATAAATATGCCAACAACATCAAGCAGTTGCCGCAAGGTTTCCTGTTGGGCTCTGAGACAGCCTCTACAGTAAGCTCTCGAGGTGTCTATAAATTCCCCGTAGTAGTCTCCGACAATTCGCAGTATGCCTCGTGGGCGCCCACCTACGATCCAACAGCCATTCTGAAAGCCAATGGACAGTGCTCGAGTTACGATGTAGAATACTGCTCTTGGTCGAACCTGCCAGACGATGATTGGGTGTGGCAGGATGACTACGACTGGGTGATTGGTGAATTCGTCTGGACGGGTTACGACTATCTGGGTGAGCCTACACCCTACGATGAATACTGGCCTTCGCGTAGCAGCTATTTTGGCATCTGCGACTTGGCAGGACTACCTAAGGACCGCTATTATCTTTATAAGAGCCGTTGGAACACACAGGAACATACTGTTCATATGTTGCCTCATTGGACGTGGCCCGACCGTAAGGGCAAGGTGACGCCCGTTTACTGTTATACGGATGGTGTCGAGGGTGAACTCTTTGTCAATGGTAAGTCGCAGGGTAGGGTGCGCAAGAACAAAGCGGAGCGTCTCGACCGCTATCGCCTGCGCTGGAACGACGTGAAATACGAGCCAGGTGAGATTCGCGTTGTTGTTTACGACGAGCAAGGCAACAAAATTGGTGAGGATGTGCGTCAGACGGCAGGGAAGGCTGTGCAACTGGTGGCTCAGGCGGAGACCAGCGAGCACAAGGCTGATGGTGAAGATTTGATATACGTTCGTGTATCAGTACAGGACAAGAAGGGCGTTCCCGTTCCTACCTGTCAGGAACAGTTGACGTTCAGTGTCGAAGGTGAAGCTCAGTTCGAGGCTGTCTGCAATGGTGATGCCACCTCGCTGGAATCATTCAAGCAACCCACGATGAAGTTGTTCAATGGCGAACTAGTGGTCATCCTGCGACCTACGACGAATGCAGGAAAGGTGACGCTGACTGTAAAAGACCGCAAGGGACGTTTGAAACCAGCAGTACTAAGCCTCGAAACCGTTGATTCTCAGAGTGTAGAACCTTTCTGGCTGGGTGCAGACATCAGCGGCACTACTGATTTGGAGGCGCGAGGTGTGCAGTTGCGCAATGCTAAAGGCGAACCTCGCGAATGTACAGCCCTGATGCGCGAACTGGGACTGAATGCCGTCCGTCTGCGCGTGTGGGTTAATCCCAAAGATGGACTTTGCAATCAAGACGATGTTGTCAAAATGGCAAAACGCGCCAAGGAGCAGAGAATGGCCGTGATGATTGACTTCCACTATAGCGACTGGTGGGCCGATCCTGGTCAGCAGAACATCCCAACTGCGTGGAAGGAGATGAACTATCAGGAGATGTGTCAGGCGTTGGCTACCCATACTCGTGAGGTTTTACAAGCCATCAAGGACGCTGGCGTCGACGTGCGCTGGGTACAGGTTGGCAACGAAACCACCAATGGTTTCCTCTGGCCTATGGGTCGAGCGCAGGATAATATGCAGCAGTATGCCGGATTGACGGATGCAGGCTATGTGGCCGTAAAACAAGTGTTTCCGAAGGCAGAAGTCATCATTCATCTCGACGGAGCCTTCGACCCTCACCGTTACAACTTCATCTTTGATGGACTGGCTCAGTATAAGGCCCGTTACGACATGATTGGGCTCAGCGTCTATCCCTATTGGGACATTCGAGGCAAACATACACATTCGTGGCAGGAAACGGTGGAGAAAGCTACTGCAAACATCAATCGCCTGTGGGAGAAATACCACAAACCCATGCTGGTCGTCGAGACGGGTGTCGAAGCAGCAAAACCCATGGAGGGAAAGGAGATAATCGCTGCTATCATCGATATGGCGCGAAACCATTGTGGAGGCCATTGTCAGGGTGTGTTCTACTGGGCTCCGGAAACCGATCGCTTCTACAAGTTGGGGGCCTTCCAGAACAACCAGCCAACGGCCATCATGGACGCCTTTACAGAAGCGAGTCTAAGCAGGTAAAAATTGGGATTCGGGCGGCCGCCCGCAATAATTCGGCCTCCAGCCCGAATGAATAAGACCTTCCGCCCACATTAATGCGGGCGGGAGGCCGAATCAGTTTACCTACCGACTCGCTCCCTTTTTACTAGGGACTAAATCCCGTTTCTCTCCCTGCTGTCTCCCGTTTTCCTCCATGCTGTCAGCCTGCAATAGCCTTTCACTCTCGACTTTTCTTCATTTTTCCCCAAAATCGTTTGGCGTTTAGGGGGAAATTGCTTACCTTTGCAAGCTAAAATAGACAAAAACGAATATACGATGAAACATCAACTGAGAAGCAGTGTATGCACGGAAGGTCGCCGTATGGCTGGCGCCAGAGCACTCTGGGTGGCTACAGGTATGAAACACGAGCAGTTTGGCAAACCCATTATTGCCATCGTCAACTCGTTCACACAGTTTGTGCCTGGTCATACGCACCTGCACGAAATTGGCCAAATTGTTCGTGAGGAAATTGAGAAGATGGGCTGTTATGCCGCTGAGTTCAATACCATTGCCATCGACGACGGTATTGCGATGGGCCACGACGGCATGCTCTATTCACTGCCTTCGCGCGACATCATTGCTGATAGCGTAGAATATATGGTCAATGCGCACAAGGCTGATGCCATGATTTGCATTTCCAACTGCGATAAGGTGACGCCAGGAATGCTGATGGCTGCTATGCGCCTGAATATTCCTGCAGTGTTCTGCTCTGGAGGTCCTATGGAGGCTGGTCGTTGGCGTGGCGAGAATGCCGACCTGATTACTGCGATGGTAAAGGGTGCCGACCCCTCGGTTACTGACGAAGAGATGAAGGAGATTGAGTCGTGTGCCTGTCCTGGTTGCGGCTCGTGCTCGGGCATGTTTACGGCCAACTCGATGAACTCGCTGACGGAGGCTATTGGTCTCTCGTTGCCTGGCAACGGTACTATCCTTGCTACCCATACCAATCGTGTGGAACTTTTTAAGCAGGCTGCTCGTCAGATTGTCAAGAACGCTTTGGCCTACTACGAGGATGGCGACGAGAACGTACTGCCTCGCAATATCGCTACGCGTAAGGCTTTCATGAATGCGATGTCGCTGGATATCGCGATGGGTGGTTCTACGAATACCGTGCTTCATCTGTTGGCTGTGGCTCAGGAGGCTGGTGCCGACTTCACGATGAAGGATATCGACGCACTCTCAAGAAAGGTTCCCTGCCTCTGCAAACTTGCGCCCAATACACAGAAATACTCTGTTCAGGAGTGTGGTCGTGCAGGCGGTATTCTTGGTATTTTGAATGAACTCAGCAAGGGTGGACTGATTGATGGCTCTGCACCCCGTGTAGACGGAATGACCCTCGCTGAAGCTTTAAAGAAATATAGCATTGTTGATGGTGATGTGGATGAAGAGGCAAATCGCATCTATCAGTCGGCCCCAGGCAATCGTTTCTCTACCAAGATGGGTTCGCAGTCGGAAGAGTGGGGTAGTCTCGATGCCGATCGTGCCAATGGTTGCATCCGCGACCTTGAACACGCTTACACTAAGGATGGCGGACTGGCCGTGCTATTTGGTAATATCGCACAGGACGGTTGCGTGGTGAAGACCGCTGGTGTTGACGAAAGCCTTTGGCACTTCGAAGGACCTGCCGTCGTCTTCGACTCTCAGGAAGATGCCTGCGAGGGCATTCTTAGTGGCAAGGTGAAGAAGGGCGATTGCGTGGTGATTACCCACGAGGGACCGAAGGGCGGTCCTGGTATGCAGGAGATGCTTTATCCCACCTCTTATATTAAGAGCATGCACATGGGTAAGGAATGTGCGCTGATTACCGATGGTCGTTTCTCTGGTGGTACGTCTGGTCTGAGCATCGGACATATTTCTCCTGAAGCTGCCAATGGCGGAAATATCGGCAAGGTGAAGGATGGCGACATCATCGTCATTGATATCCCCAGCCGTTCGATTAACGTGAAACTCAGCGACGACGAACTCGCCGCACGTCCACAACAGCCCCTGAAGCGCAACCGTGTGGTTAGCAAGGCCTTGCGTGCCTATGCCCAGAGTGTTTCGAGTGCTGATAAAGGTGGAATCAGAATAATAGATTAAGATATGAGTGATAAAATAACAGGATCGAAAGCGCTGATGCGGGCACTTCAGGCGGAAGGTGTGAAAACAATCTTCGGCTACCCTGGAGGCAGTATCATGCCCACCTACGATGCGCTATTCGACTACACACGAGGTGAGAAAAAATGCTTTGATCATATTCTTGTGCGTCACGAGCAAGGCGCAATCCATGCTGCAGAAGGCTATGCCCGCGTCAGTGGTGATGTTGGCGTTGCTCTTGTCACCAGTGGCCCGGGTGCAACGAATACACTAACTGGTGTGGCCGATGCTATGTTGGACTCAACGCCCATCGTCGTCATTGCTGGACAGGTGGCTATCAGTGCCTTGGGTACCGATGCCTTCCAGGAGGTCGACCTCGTAGGTGTGGCTCAGCCTATCTCCAAGTGGAGCTATCAGATTCGCCACGCCGAGGATATCGCTTGGGCTGTAAGTCGTGCTTTCTATATTGCCCGTACGGGTCGTCCTGGTCCTGTGGTGCTCGACTTTCCCCGCAATGCGCAGGTCGAGGAGATTGACTGGGAACCCAAGAAGGTTGACTTCATCCGTTCATACGTCGCTTATCCCAAACTCAGCGAACAGGCTGTCCGCGAGGCTGCCGAACTCATCAACCGTGCCGAGCGCCCCTTGGCGCTGGTAGGACAGGGCGTCGAACTGGGTAATGCCCAGGATGAGCTCAAGGCATTCCTCGAAAAGGCAGACATTCCTGCTGGTCGTACTATGTTAGGACTCTCCGCACTGCCTTCCGACCATCCTTTGAACGTCGGTATGCTGGGCATGCACGGCAACTATGCCGTCAACCTCAAGGAACAGGAATGCGACGTGCTGATTGCCATTGGCATGCGTTTCTCTGACCGTGTGACGGGCAATCTGAATACCTACGCAAAACAGGCCAAGATTATCCACCTCGATATCGACCGTTCCGAGATTGACAAGAATGTCAAAACCCATGTTGCCGTGGTGGCTGACTGCAAGGAATCGCTGCCCGCTTTGACAGCATTATTGAATAAGAACGACCATCGCGAATGGCGCGAGTCGTTCAAGGAACTCGACGAACGTGAACGCGTGAAAGTCATCGAACCCGCCATCCATCCCACTGAGGGTCCGTTGAAGATGGGCGAGGTGGTGAATGCCGTTGCCGAACGTGCTCCACGTGGCAGTGTCCTTGTGACGGATGTTGGTCAAAACCAGCTATTTGCGACGCGTTACTTCAAGTATCCCGTTAAGCGCAGCATCTGCACCAGCGGAGGCCTTGGCACGATGGGTTACGGCATGCCGGCAGCCATTGGAGCCACATTCGCTACCGACCGTACCGTCTGTTGTTTTATGGGCGACGGAGGTTTCCAGATGTGTATCGAGGAACTCGGCACCATCATGGAACAGCAGGCTCCTGTCAAGATGATTCTGCTGAACAACCACTACCTCGGCAACGTGCGCCAATGGCAGGATATGTTCTGGATGCGTCGTAAGTCGTTCACCAAGATGATGAACCCTAACTACGAGCTTATTGCTCAAGGCTACGGCATCGCTTATCAGGCTGTGGTTGATCGCAAGGATTTAGGCGCAGCTGTTGAAAAGATGCTTGCCACCGATGGTCCGTTCATCCTCGAATGTGCTATTATGGAAGAGGATAACGTGCTGCCCATGACGCCTCCGGGCATGAATGTCAACGATATGATGCTGGAAATTTGAAGTGAAGAATTTGCTACCACTATGGAAGAGAAAAAATTATATACCCTGTTGGTGTACTCCGAGAATATTGCCGGTATTCTGAATCAGATTACCGCCGTGTTCACGCGCCGTCAGGTCAATATCGAGAGTCTGAATGTGTCGGCATCCTCTATCGAGGGTGTCCATAAGTACACTATTACCGCTTGGAGCGACGCCGACCAGATTGAGAAGATTACGCGCCAGATAGAGAAGAAGATTGATGTTGTGAAGGCCAACTACTTCACCGACGACCAGTTGTTTATCCGCGAATCGGGACTCTACAAGCTCTCTACTGAGAATGTGCTACAGAACCCCGAGATTTCTCGTACGGTTCGTCGTTTCGATGCACATATTATCGAAGTAAACCCTACTTATACCATTGTTATGAAACACGGTATCACCGAGGATATTATTGCGCTCTACCGCGCCCTCAATGCCTTTGGCTGTGTGTTGCAGTACACCCGTTCTGGTCGTATTGCTGTGACCAGAGGTATGCATGAACAGGTCAGCGCATTCCTCGAAGAACGCGAAAAAAGGTAAAACAGTAAAAGGTGATTGGTATATGGATAAGGTAGGACGTTATGAGTTCATGGCTGAGCCATTCCATTGTGACTTCAGCGGACACCTCTTTATGGGGCACATGGGCAACCACATGCTCAACGCAGCTGACTTCCACTCGTCAGCCCGCGGTTTCGGCATGAAGTACCTTATGAGCATCCACCGTTCGTGGGTACTTTCGCGATTGGCTATCGAGATGACCGAGATGCCCGAGCAGTACGTCAAGTTCAATGTCGAAACGTGGGTCGAGAGTGCTATGCGCTATTTCACCTCGCGTAACTTCTCTGTCATCGGAAATGACGGAAACATTTATGGCTACGGCCGCTCCATCTGGGCAATGATTGACACTGAGACACGCCAGCCAACAGATATCTTCTCCATTGACAACGGCGCCATCAATAACTGGATTGTCAAGGATAAAGAATGTCCTATCGATAAGGGTGGTCGTGTTAAAATGTCCGACGACGCTCAGCTCGTGCGCACTATTGATACTCACTACAACGATGTCGATATCAATGGACATATCAACAGCGTGAAATACATCGAACACGTTCTCGACCTGTGGCCACTCGAATGGTACCGCGACCACCACATCCGCCGATTCGAGATTGCTTACGTTGCCGAGGCGCATGCCGGCGACCAGCTCTCGTTCTATATGGAACAGGAAGCCTCTGTCGAAGGCCAAACCTCGTACGACATCCGCATCGTCCGTTCCGACGGCACCGAGTGCTGCCGCAGCAAAGTTACATTCTGAAGTCCTGTTGCCGATGCTCGCCCTCGCGCCCCAGTTTGCAGTGCAGGTCGGGGCTTTGGTTATCACAGGTTCAAAACCTTCAGTAATTTTATGCCTATTTGCTTATGAATTTCCCGTCTGGATGCTCATTTTGCCATCGGTGTTCCGCCCAGTTATATCCCTCGTGATTGCGCCAAGGGTTTATTATCTTTTTCATATCTTGTCTGCTATTTCAATTATTTGACAACGAAAGGCAATATTCACGGAATTCTTCTATGTTCATTTATACAACAGATAACCTATTAGTGATAACTGAATAATGATAATGGCAGGGACACCAAACCTGAACTTCTTATGCATGGTCTTGTGATGCCAAACCTTCATACCTAACCATGCGCCTATGCTTCCACCAAGTACAGCCAAACCTAATAATGCAGTCTCTCTTATACGCCATTTTGATTTCTTCGCTTTCCACTTGTCGATACCGTACATAAAAAAAGTAACCACGTTGATTATGACGAGGTCGATTAGGATGATATGTAGGAGGCTTTGTTCTTTCATTAGTTCATCTTTGTCATGTGATAGCCCATCCTGTTCAACTGCATAGCGGCTCCGAAAAAATAGAGTTGATGCAAACAGGAAACGTAGGCATTAAAAGCTTCTTTTGTTCCTGGTTCTATATTCTGGTGACGAAGTGCATTGTAGACACGGGAAGCACATTCACCTACCAGTTCCTCCAACACAGTATAGTCAACACCTCGTAGCAAAAGCACATCTTCACGGATATATTCGTCCATCGCATCGTATCCTCTCTTGTCTCGCATATAGGCGTAGAGGTCATCAATTTTTGAGTAGATTTCCCATTCGGCATCCCAAAACTTAGCGACCGCCATTCCAATATACATCATCCAACCTAAGGAAGCGGACGGGAAGTCGTTGAACTCCTTGATGCCGTCGGGAATGTAGGTTTTTACTATCTGCTCCCACTTTTCTTCGACATCGGGACATTCTGGCAAACGTGCATCAATCTCATTCATTGACCGAAGGAACTGGTGCAAGTCTTGGCGTAATTGTTCTTCAAATTGTTCTATCATCGTTATAGCATATTTTCCAGTATCTCAACAGCCTTGGTGATGTCCTCCTGAAACCGCTTGTGGTCGCGGAGAAAGTCGGCTTTGCCTCCACTAATGGCATCATACAGTTCCTGGCTCATGTCATTGGCATAGTCAGAAATGGCCAACTCTATGTCATCCTTCTGCCAGTCGAGTGTGGAATGAACATAGATGCGCTGCTTCTGATGCAGGAAACTGTAGGCGGTCTCGATACTATCCTTTGTTATCATCTTGTTACTTCATCATATCCTATCGGGCGGAACTGCTTTTGTTTCTCACTATACACAAATCCGTGCCCGTAAAGGTAATTCTTTATCTCTTTCGGCTCCGTTCCGAAGTTATAGCACAGTGATTCCAGCGTGTCAAACTCCTCGTCTCTCAGGAGCATATTCACGCTCGAAACCAGTATCACAGGATTTTTCGGCAGGTAGTCCATATCACAATTCTTATTAAATCAGAGGGCAAAGGTACTCATTTTTCCTTAATTATTCGTATCTTTGCAGCCAACATTACAATACTTTAAGAGATTCGACTATGGCAGAGAATTGTGAGAAATGCGAGTTCAGGGCATATTTCGACAAGAAACCCAATTCGTTTTTAGGTAAATTCTGGCGTTGGCATATCAATTTCTGCCCAAGCTGGAAGGGTTATTTCACCAGTCAAAGTGACGAGAAGAAAGCCGAACTGAGGGCTAAGTATAACTTCCAGAAATACAAATAAGAAGTATGAAAGTAAAGATTAAAACAATGCTTGGCGACATCGTAGTTCGCCTATACGACGAGACTCCCATCCATCGCGACAATTTCTTGAAGTTGGCGAAGGATGGCTATTATGATGGGACACTGTTTCATCGAGTGATTAAGAACTTTATGATCCAGGGCGGTGATCCCGATTCCAAGGGCGCACCTGCTGGAAAGACGCTGGGTGTTGGTGGTCCTGACTACACGCTTGAAGCCGAAATTAAGGACGGTTTGTTCCATAAGCGTGGCGCATTGGCTGCTGCACGTCAGAGCGACGAGGTGAATCCTGAGCGCCGTAGCAGCGGCTCGCAGTTCTATATCGTTTGGGGAGATGTGTACAACGAGGGCCAGCTTCGTCAGTTCTCCAAGCAACTGAGGATGCAGAAAGTTCAAGCAAAGTTCAATGCTCTTGCAGCCAATCATCGTGCAGAGATTATGCAGATGCGCCGTAACAGGAATCGTGAAGGACTTCAGGAACTGCAAGACAAACTGGCTGCAGAAGCAGAAAGCAAGGTTGGTAAGTCTGGACTGACTGACGAACAGCTGAAGATTTACTCTACTGTTGGCGGTACTCCCCATCTCGACGGCCAATACACTGTGTTTGGCGAAGTCGAGGAGGGTCTTGATGTGGTTGAAATGATTCAAGGCACAGCAACAGGACGCGCTGACAGACCCGTTGATGATATTGAAATGAGAATGAGCGTAATTGAATGAGATATGATACAACGATTATTAAGCTTTTTGGATGCTTCGCCAGTGAACTTTCTGGCTGCAAAGAATATCGCCAGCGAACTGGAACAGGCTGGCTATCGACGTTTTGACCCGCGTGAGGCTCTTGGCGAGGTGAAAGCAGGTGACAAACTCTATGTGACGAAGAACGACTCTTCCGTCTATGCCTTCCACATCGGACACAAGCCGATGGCTGAAGCGGGTTTCAAGATGATTTGCGCTCACTGCGATTCGCCTACTTTCCGCATTAAGCCTAATGCCGAAATGCTGTGTGAGGGTGGTATCGTGAAACTGAATACAGAGGTGTATGGAGGGCCTATCATGTCGACATGGTTCGACCGTCCGCTGACGATAGCAGGGCGAGTGATAGTCCGTGGCGAGGATGCACTCAATCCCAAGACGCTGCTTCTTCATGTCAAACGTCCTCTGCTTCAGATCAGCAATCTGGCTATTCACTTCAACCGTCAGGTGAACGATGGCGTGAAACTGAGCAAGCAGAAGGATATGCTGCCAATACTGGGCATCGTAACGAGTGAGCTCGAAAAGGGCAATATGCTGATGAACGTCATCTGTACGGAGTTGGGAATCAGTCAGGAAACTATTCTCGACTTCGACCTCTATCTAGCCGATGCTACACCCGCATGTAGCTTCGGCGTTCACGACGAGTTTATCTCCTCAGGACGCTTGGACGACCTTTCGATGTGCTTTGCTGGCTTGGAGGCGATGATTGCCACAGAGACCGTTGATGCTACAAAGGTGTTGGCCATCTTCGACAACGAAGAGACGGGTTCACAAACCAAGCAGGGTGCAGGCAGTCCGTTCCTCTCGATGATGCTGAAGCGGATAGCTCTGGCTCAGAGTGGAAGCGAGGAAGCCTTCTATCAAGCCGTAGAGCGGGCGTTTATGATTTCTGCCGACAATGCCCACGCCTGGCATCCCAACTATAGTGAGAAATACGATCCCACAAACCATCCCGTTCTGGGAGACGGGCCTGTCATCAAGTTCAATGCTGCCCAGAAATATGCCAGCGATGCCGTATCGGCTGCTGTATTTGCTGAGATCTGCAAAGAGGCTGAGGTTCCCTGTCAACGTTTTGTCAATCACTCCGATGTAGCAGGAGGCAGCACATTGGGAAATATTCTGGCTTCGTCGATTCCACTGAGAGGTGTCGATATGGGCAATGCCATCCTTGCCATGCATAGTTGTAGGGAAACGGGCAGTACAGCCGACCACATCTTTACGGTTAAGGCTTTTACTCAATTCTTCAAATGAAAAAAGTATTATTGTTTTTCTCCCTGATGTTTGTATTGGCAGCCCCTCCCTCAAATCTCTAATCTCAATGTTTGGTCATTCCAAAGTTTTTTGTGGGGAAGTTCTGAGTTTACCTCAAATTAGCCTCAAATGACTAAAAATGAAAGAGAGCTACTCTCGTAACTCTCTGATTTTCTTTGTACACCCGCAGGGGCTCGAACCCTGGACACCCTGATTAAGAGTCAGGTGCTCTACCAACTGAGCTACGGGTGCATCAAATTTTGACGATTAAAACAGCACTCTTGCTGAATTGCGGGTGCAAAGGTACTGAGTATTTTTCAATCTGCCAAACTTTTTGCGAACTTTTTTCAAAAAAAGATGAAAAAAGGCTCGAATTCCGAAGAAACGAGCCTTTCTACTATGCGAATTGTGATGATTTAGATGAATAAGACGGTCAATCCAGCCATCACAATCGATACCATCGACATGAGCTTGATGAGGATGTTGAGCGACGGACCGGAGGTGTCCTTGAACGGGTCGCCAACAGTATCGCCAACGATGGTAGCCTTGTGGGCAAACGAGCCCTTGCCACCGAAATTGCCTTCCTCAACCATCTTCTTTGCATTGTCCCAAGCTCCACCGGCATTGGCCATAAAGACGGCAAGTGTAAAACCTCCAGCCAATCCGCCAACGAGCAAGCCCAGTACGCCAGCAACGCCGAGCACACAGCCTACGACAATAGGAATGGCAATGGCGAGGAGCGACGGGAATATCATTTCGTGCTGTGCTGCACGAGTCGAAATCTCCACGCAGGAACCATAGTCGGGAGTGCCTGTGCCTTCGAGAATACCAGGAATCTCGCGGAACTGACGGCGGACTTCTTCAACCATCTTCTGGGCAGCACGACCTACAGCTTCCATAGTGAGTCCGCAGAACAAGAATGCAGCCATGGCACCGATGAAAGCACCTACGAGCACCTTGGGGTTCATCAAGTTCACCTGGAAGTAGTTCATGAAGTCTGGAATGGTGGCATTGGCTGCGGAAATAGCCTCGCCCTTGACGTTCTCCATCATCACGCCGGCACGATCCATCGCAATCTTGATTTCCTCAATGTAAGAGGCGAGGAGAGCGAGGGCGGTGAGTGCAGCAGAACCGATGGCAAAGCCCTTACCGGTAGCAGCGGTAGTATTTCCTAAAGCGTCGAGTGCATCGGTGCGATGACGAACCTCTTCGCCAAGTTCACTCATCTCGGCATTACCACCTGCATTGTCGGCAATAGGTCCGTAAGCGTCGGTTGCCAGTGTAATACCCAGCGTCGAGAGCATTCCCACAGCAGCGATACCGATGCCGTAAAGTCCGTGAGCCAGACTCTCGCTAGACATCGACAGGTCGAAACCATTGGCAAAGCCAAAGCTGAGAATGATGGCCACACCGATAGTAATCACAGGAATGCAGGTAGAAATCATACCCGTGCCTATACCTTTAATAATAACGGTGGCAGAACCCGTCAGACCAGCCTCAGAAATTTTCTGGGTGGGTTTGTATGAGTGAGAGGTGTAGTATTCGGTAGCCTGGCCGATGATGACACCGGCAGCTAGACCGCTGATGACGGAAAGTGATAGTCCAAGCCAGTTTTCGATGCCCAAGAAATACAGGATGCCGAAAGTGGCAATGGCAATGAGGATAGCACTGACGTTTGTGCCGAGCGACAGCGACTTCAGCAGGTCCTTCATCGTTGCGCCTTCCTTGGTGCGAACCAAGAAGATACCGAACAGCGACAGAAATACGCCCACAGCGGCAATCAACATCGGCGCAATGACGGCACGCAGCTGAACCTCAAGGCCTGCAACGGAGAAAGCAGCAGCACCAAGGGCTGCAGTCGACAGCACCGAACCGCAATACGACTCGTAGAGGTCGGCACCCATACCAGCCACGTCGCCTACGTTATCGCCTACGTTATCGGCAATGGTAGCGGGGTTGCGCGGGTCATCCTCAGGAATGTCGGCTTCGACCTTGCCCACGATGTCGGCACCCACGTCGGCAGCCTTCGTGTAGATACCACCACCAACACGCGCAAACAGCGCTTGCGTCGATGCACCCATACCGAATGTCAGCATGGTTGTGGTGATGGTGATGAGCGAATCGTCAGTAAATCTGTTGAGGGCAATGAACCAGATGGCTATGTCGAGCAGGCCGAGACCTACGACAGTGAGACCCATAACAGCACCTGAGCGGAAAGCGACCTTCAAACCGCTGTTCAGGCTCTGGCGAGCGGCATTAGCCGTACGGGCAGAGGCGTAAGTAGCCGTCTTCATGCCGAAGAAACCAGCCAAACCCGAGAATAAACCGCCCGTCAGGAAAGCAAACGGCACCCACGGATTCTGCACGTTCAGACCGTAAGCCATGAATGCAAACAGGGCGCAAAGCACTACAAACACAATGCTTACGACCTTGTACTGTTGCCACAGATAAGCCATAGCACCTTTTCTCACGTAGAGGGCAATCTCCTTCATGCGGGGCGTTCCCTCGTCTTCCTTCATCATTTGGGTGAAGAAAAACCAAGCCATACCCAACGCCACGATGGAGGCAATGGGTACGAGCCAGAAAACACTTGGAATGTTCATGTTTAGTTTTTTGTTATAAATAAATTAGATGTTAGTGTTATTCGTCGGCAATAAAATCTGACAGACTCTCAGCGTCCTCGTCGTTATCTGTTTCAATCTCGAACGTCGTACGATAGTTATCCTCGTTGATGTCATCATCGTTTGGCTCGCCAAAGTCCACATCATCCTCGTCGGGCTTGTTATAGGTATCCTCTGGCAAGTCAACATCTTCGTCTTCCTCATCGCCTTCCTTACCATGCGAGTCGAACACCATGCGAGGTTTATAGGATTCTGGTTTCAATTTGGCAAAGATGGCCTCGACCCATGAACCTTTTGCCACTTCCAAGACCTCGTAGCCATCGGCAATTTTCTTCTCATACATGCCACCCTTCTTGTGGAGTCGATCCTTGGGTAGGGTAGTGGTAGAGATGTCGAAACCACTCTCAATAATGTCCTGAATAGACTGAGAAAGAGAGTCCCAGCCACCACCGAAATTACGGTCAAGAACCTCTACAAGCTTTGCTGCAGAGATGTGACGGATGTTTTCGTATGTCAGATCAGTAACTCGCATAATAGGACGTTTCTTGATGGCAAGAATCAATTTCGTGTCGTCGGTCTTGACGCTTCCAACCTTGTAGTCCAGGTTGGTATATTTCTGTTTAACACGTTTATCGTCGTCTTTCAACTCTTCTACAAGGAATGCACTTCGGATGATGTCCAGATAATGGTGAAAATTCTCCCTCATATCTGTATCCTTCTCAACGGTATCCAACAGACGGAAGACATCATTCTCTTGCAAGTCCCAGACGCTGCTCTTGGACAAAGTCTTTAAATTCAGTCCTTTTTCTTCTTTTTTCTCTTTGGGCTCTTTTGCTTCTTTCATATGACTCAATTTTTTAGTTTTTTCGTATTTGTCTGCAAATGTACATACTTTATTCTCGATTTACAAGTTTTTTGGCGATATTTTTTTGTTATTTACGCAAAAAAATGTAATTTTGCACTGAAATATGGCAGAACCACTGGCAGAAAGACTCAGACCCAGAATACTTGATGATTATGTCGGACAACAACATCTAGTAGGCGAGGGGGCTGTTTTGCGCAAAATGATTGACGCAAAACGCATCTCGTCGTTTATCCTTTGGGGACCGCCCGGAGTGGGGAAGACCACCCTGGCTCAAATCATTGCCCACCAGTTGGAAGTGCCGTTTTTTACATTATCCGCAGTGACCAGCGGTGTGAAGGATGTTCGTGACGTCATAGAGCGTGCACAGAAAGGTCGATTCTTCAACGAGGCTTCACCTATTTTATTTATAGACGAAATCCACCGTTTCTCCAAATCGCAGCAGGATTCACTGCTTGGTGCTGTCGAAAAAGGTGTGGTGACGCTGATTGGTGCCACAACAGAGAATCCGTCGTTCGAAGTCATCCGTCCGTTGCTCTCGCGTTGCCAGTTGTACGTATTGAAATCGCTGGAGAAAGACGACCTGCTTGAGCTGCTTCATCGGGCATTGACAAAGGACGTGTTTCTGAAGGAGCGGAACATAGAATTGGCAGAAACCGGAGCCCTTTTAAGATATAGTGGAGGCGATGCTCGTAAGTTACTCAATATCTTGGAGTTAGTAATAGACACCTCGTCAAACGAAAAAATAACCATTACCGATGAATTCGTCGAAAATTGCTTGCAGCAGAATCCATTGGCTTACGACAAAGATGGAGAGATGCACTACGATATTATTTCGGCGTTCATCAAGTCTATTCGTGGTTCCGATCCTGATGCGGCGCTCTACTGGATGGCGCGTATGATTGAGGGTGGGGAAGACCCGCAGTTCATTGCGCGGAGACTGGTGATTTCGGCTGCTGAGGACATCGGTTTAGCCAATCCCAACGCGCTGTTATTGGCTAATGCGGCCTTTGATACTGTCATGAAAATCGGTTGGCCAGAGGGTAGAATTCCTCTGGCAGAATGCGCTGTCTATTTGGCTACATCTCCTAAAAGCAATTCAGCTTATTTGGGTATCGATAAAGCTCTGGAATTAGTTCGCAGAACGGGTAATCAGCCCGTGCCACTGCATCTTCGCAATGCTCCGACATCTTTGATGAAAGATTTGGGATATAGTGACGGCTATCAGTATCCACACGATTTTGCAGGACATTTTACCCCTCAACAATATATGCCAGACGCCTTGCAGGACGAACGAATCTGGCACGGACAACATTCACCTGGTGAGCAGAAATTATATGAAAGAATGGTCAATTACTGGGGGAATCGTTTTGAAGACTAATAATATGGTAAAAAGAAGAATATACTTGTGGAATATAACGAAATAATCACACAACTCATAGAATTCTTAGGAACATTTGCATTTGCCATTTCAGGCATACGTCACGCAGCAGCCAAGCATTTCGACTGGTTTGGCGGCTATGTTTGTGGTATAGCTGTGGCCATTGGCGGCGGAACCATCCGCGATGTCATGCTTGGAACCACGCCATTTTGGATGACCAATCCCATATATATGATTTGTACGGCGATGGCTTTGTTATTTGTTGTGGTCTTTGCCAAACACATGGAAGGACTGCGCAACACGTGGTTTGTGTTCGATACGTTAGGTTTGGCGCTGTTTACAATAGCCGGTATTCAAAAATCGTTGCATTTCGGACAACCATATTGGGTGGCGATTATTATGGGCTGTATAACAGGTTCAGCAGGTGGTGTGATCCGTGATGTGTTACTAAACAACGAACCCGTGATTTTCCATCGGGAAATATACGCAATGGCTGCAGTCGCTGGTGGTATAACTTATTGGTTATTTGATTATTTGGGAGTAACTGTTGAAGTTACGGTAATTTCATCATTCCTAGTTACTTGTCTTATTAGATTCTTAGCAGTTCGTTATCATCTGTCGTTGCCAACGCTGAAAGACGAATAACGAAGAATAAGATACTTAAAAGGATAGTAACAAAATCGTCTGTTTATCATAATGCCTATTATTTATAAATTGATTTAAATACTAAAATATCGTAAAAAACAAAGTTTTTGCAATCTCGGCTTTGCAATTTGCATTTTTTTTAGTAATTTTGCGGCTGTTTTAAAACAAACTCGGCAAGAATGGAAGCTTTCTTCAGAACGCATCGTTATTTGGTGGATCATGTTAACGCGCCAGTTCGCCGTTCATTAATGGACGAAATTGACTGGAGTGACCGCATGATTGGCATCAAAGGAACGCGTGGCATTGGTAAGACAACATTCTTGTTGCAATATGCCAAAGAGCATTTCGACACACAGGACAAGAAATGCCTGTACATCAACATGAACAACTTTTATTTCCAGGGACGCGGAATTGCCGATTTTGCTGGTGAATTCTGTCGTCATGGCGGTCGTGTATTGTTGATTGACCAGGTATTTAAACAGCCTGATTGGTCGCAGGAACTACGAAAATGTTACGATCTGTATCCACATTTAAAGATTGTTTTCACTGGTAGCAGCGTGATGCGCTTGAAGGATGAGAATCCTGAACTGAACGGTATTGTCAAGTCGTATAATCTGCGTGGATTTTCGTTCCGTGAATTTCTTAACTTGTTGACAGATAATAATTTGCCTTCATTCTCTCTAGAAGAAATTATTTGCGACCACGAACGTATTGTCAAGCAGATTCTGCCCAAAGTGTCGCCCAATCGATATTTTCAAGATTACATCCACCACGGTTTTTACCCATTCTTTCAGGAACACCGTAATTACTCGGAGAATCTGCTGAAAACGATGAACATGATGACTGAGGTCGACATTCTGCTCATTAAACAGATTGAACTGAAATACCTCACAAAAATCAAGAAGCTGTTCTATCAGCTGGCCGAAGGTGGTCCGAAGGCTCCAAATGTCAGCAAATTGGCCGAAAACATCGAGACTTCGCGAGCTACGATTATGAACTATATGAAGTATCTGACCGACGCTCGCCTGTTGAACATGATTTATCCGCTTGGTGAAGATTTCCCGAAAAAACCGTCAAAAGTCATGCTTCACAACAGCAATTTGCTCTATGCCATCTACCCTATCCATGTTGACAAGCAGACGGCAATGGAGACATTCTTTGTCAATTCGCTATGGAAAGACCACAAAGTCAATCAGGATAGTCATGACAATTACTATACGGTCGATGGTAAATTGAAATTCCGCATCTGTGATGCCAATGGATATAATAAAGTGAGGTACACGAACGATATTTTATACGCGCGTTATAACACGGAGATAGGTCGCGACAACCAGATACCGCTATGGCTACTGGGATTCCTCTATTAGCTGAGTCCCCTACCCTTTTCAAATACACTTAGTAACAAATAATATAACAAACAGTTTTATTCATTTAATACATTCTAAACAAATGGCTAAAGAAAAGAAATTTATCACCTGTGATGGTAACGAGGCTGCGGCTCATGTGAGTTACATGTTCTCGGAGGTAGCTGCTATCTACCCCATCACCCCGTCTTCGCCTATGGCGGAGCATGTTGACGAGTGGGCCGCCCGTGGTCGTAAGAACCTGTGGGGCCAGACCGTCAGTGTACAGGAAATGCAGTCAGAGGCTGGTGCTGCCGGTGCCGTTCACGGTTCTCTGCAGGCTGGTGCCCTCACCACTACATTCACCGCTTCTCAGGGTCTGCTCCTGATGATTCCTAACATGTACAAGATTGCCGGTGAGCTGATTCCCTGCGTGTTCGACGTTTCTGCCCGTACGCTGGCTTCTCACTCTCTGTGTATCTTCGGTGACCACCAGGACGTGATGGCTTGCCGTCAGACTGGTTTCGCTATGCTC
>CACYKE010000007.1 GCA_902774925.1 uncultured Prevotellaceae bacterium
CTCTGCGGCTTGCAGGCTGATGGCATAGCCTTCCTCCTTGCGGCCCATCATATAAATACGCCTGCCACGAACATATTCTGTCATACACAGATACTCTTTAGCATCGTGCTCCTGAGCCAAATCACGCATCCTGAGCACCAACTTGGAAAGGTGTCGCTCGTCACTCAGCTTCTCATAGCAATAGGAGGCAAGGAAAAGGGTACTCAACTCTTCTTTCCACGATTTTTTAGCCTCGGGATTATCCAATACCTTCTGGTAAAGCTTCAAAGCCTTGTTGTAATGGCGGTCAAGACTCCAGAGGTTGGCCTCGGCCCTGTCCAATTCCCAGTCGGCAGCCATCTTCCTATCGCGCATGGTCCGCACAATCTGAAGCGACTTCGGCATATCTACAATGTTATAATAGTAGGCTTTATCAAAAGTCAAGAGGGAATCGGGAAGCTGCGCTGCTGCAACTCCCAACAGGCTATAAAACATAGCCAACAATCCCAAGATAACTCTCTTACCTATCATATAATTGATATAAGTCAACCACAAAGGTAAGAAAATTTCTGTAGAAAGCGAATGGCGATAAACGTTTTTTAACCAAATTTACACGTAAGAAAACATGTTAAAAGGGGTGAGAGGTGAGAGGTGAGGGGTTAGAGATTACTTAGGCCAGTTACAATAGGGGTTAGCACGCAACTGACTATTGTAGTAACGACGGTCACCTGTGACCTCCCTTCCGATGAAATGGGGGATTTTTGGCGTATCTGTAGGCGTTTTCAGTTCCACCTCCGCCATCACCAAAGGGGCGTTTTCACCATGAAATTCGTCCACTTCAAAGGTGTGTTCACCACTCTTCACGAGCCAGCGGGTTTTGTCAATCATTCCTGGTTCACAGAGTGTCATCAACTGCTTGGCATCTTCTACCGGAATCTCATACTCGAATTCAGAGCGCGAAAGGCCTCCGTCAAGGCTTGGACCTTTGATAGTCAGAAAGGCCTGATGATCACGAATGCGGACGCGCACCGTCCTGCCGCGCTCGCTGCAGATATAGCCCTGTTGGATGTGATAACTAGCAAAAGCCTCGTGCTTGTACGAATCGTCAAGCACGAGGAATTTGCGTTCAATTTCTTGAGCCATAAGCCTTAAGCCATCATGGTGAATGTCCAGATGAGATAGATGACGGCCAGAATAATCAGTCCACCGAAAATCCATGTCACGACTTTCTTACCTTGTTCTTCCTGCTTCTTGGCATAAGCTTCACGCTTTGCATTTACTTTGTTCTTGCTCATAGTTGTAATATTTTTGTTATTGTTTAATGTTTAACTTTCGTCATCATTTGTAGGGAATTCCATCAGGTAAGCCTTGATGAAATCGTCGATTTTTCCATCCATAACACCATCCACGTCGCTGGTCTGGTAGTTCGTGCGGTGATCCTTCACACGACGGTCGTCGAAGACGTAGGAACGAATCTGTGAGCCCCACTCTATCTTCTTCTTGCCAGCCTCAATCTTTGCCTGCGCCTCCAAGCGTTTCTGCATGGCACGATCATAGAGCTGCGAACGGAGCAGTGCCATGGCACGCTCCTTGTTCTTGGGCTGGTCGCGCGTCTCGGTATTCTCGATGAGGATTTCTTCTTCCTCACCCGTATCAGGGTCAGTGTACCAGTAACGCAGTCGGACACCCGACTCCACCTTGTTGACGTTCTGACCACCGGCACCGCTCGAACGAAATGTATCCCACGAGAGCTTGGCAGGATCGACATACACCTCGATGGTATCATCGACCAAAGGACTTACGAATACCGAGGCGAACGACGTCATACGCTTGCCCTGTGCATTATAGGGCGACACACGCACCAGACGGTGTACACCATTCTCGCTCTTCAGATAGCCATAAGCATATTCACCACCCTCAATCTGCATGGTCACACTCTTGATGCCCGCCTCATCGCCGTCCTGTAAGTTAGCAATACTGACCTTATAGTCGTGCGCCTCAGCCCAGCGCTGATACATACGCATCAGCATCTGTGCCCAGTCCTGAGCCTCGGTACCACCGGCACCGGAGTTGATCTTCAGCACAGCATCCATGGGGTCTTCCTTCTGGCGGAGCATGTTTTTGAGCTCTAGACTTTCTAGAAGATCTAGACAAACTAGATACTCATGGTCCACCTCTGCCTCAGTGACCATCTCCTCCTTATAGAAGTCGAAGGCGAGCTGCAGTTCATCGGCAGCAGTACGCACAGCCTGATAGCCATCAAGCCATTTCTTGATACTTTTGACTTTCTTCATCTGCTCCTCAGCACGCTTCTGGTCCTCCCAGAAATCAGGAGCCTGCGTACGAAGGTCTTCCTCCTCGTACTCTATCTTCTTTTCATCTATCTTCAGATAGCGATAGAGAGCGTCGGTTCTATCTAATACGTCTTTTAACTGATCGGATGTTATCATATTTCTAATTTATTCTGCATACATTGCGTCAATCTCGGCCTTGTAGTTTTCATTAAGGACACGACGGCGGATCTTGAGCGTGTTAGTGAGTTCTCCCTTCTCCATAGAGAGGTGGTGAGGCAGCAGCGTGAAGCGTTTCACCTGTTCGTAATGCGCCAGTTGTTGCTGGAGGGTATCGATGCGCTCCTTCATCATCTGGATGATAGCTGGGTCGGCACAGAGCTGTTCGCGACTCTCGAATGCAATTCCATGGTCGCGGGCATATTCCTCCAGCAGCGAATAGACCGGAATGATGAGTGCCGAGACAAACTTCCGCTCGTCAGCTATTACAGCAATCTGGTCGATATATTTGTCGACCAACAGCTTCGACTCAATCATCTGCGGTGCGATATATTTGCCGTTCGACGTCTTAAAGAGGTCTTTGATACGCTCCGTCAGGAACAGCTCGCCATCTTTCAGATATCCGGCATCACCCGTCCTGAAAAAGCCGTCTTCCGTAAAGGCCTGCTTCGTCAAATCCTCACGATTGTAGTAACCGATGGTAATCGTCGGGCCCTTCAACAGGATTTCGCCCTCCTCACTAATCTTGATATCGATGCCCTCGATAGGAATGCCAACACTTCCGACGGTCCAAGGGTCGCCAAGGTGATTACAGCTCACGGTTGCCAACGACTCCGTCAGACCGTATCCCACCACCATGTTGATGCCGATGGAATGGACGAATTCTTCCACATGAGGCGACACTGCCGCACCTGCCGTAGGGAAGAAATGGGCGTTTTCCAGTCCCAGTTCCTTGCGGACCAGTGAGAAGACGGTGCGGTTCAGCATCTCATATTCGAAATGGAGAGCCATAGGTGGTTTCTTGCCCTTGCTGAGGTATTCGATGTTATGTCGACGACCAACATTGTAAGCATGCATAAAGAGCTTACGCTGCATGGCACTGGAATGCTCTATCTTGTCCATTACACCCATATAGACCTTCTCCCAGAAACGGGGAACGGCCGACATACACGTAGGATGGGTGTCACGCATGGACTGCTGTACCTCCTGCGGATGCGTATTGACAATCATGCGGGCTCCGGCATAGAGACAAAGAATGGCCCATCCACGCTCGAAGATATGGGTATAGGGCAGGAAATTCATGATGCGGTCGTTCTCATTTACCGGCACACACTTGTCGTTCGCCACCATGGCCGCATGGAACTGTCCGTGCGTCAGAATGACACCCTTGGAGTCGCCTGTCGTGCCACTGGTATAGAGGATGTTGGCGATATCGTCGTCGTTAGCTTCCTGTTGCAATTTTTCCACTTCCGTCTGACGTGGTAGGTTCTCGCCTAGCTTCAGGAAGTCACTGAAATACACAGCATTAGGGTCGTGCGTAGAGATATGCACACTGGGGTCGAAAACGATGATACGCTCCATTGTCGGACACAGCGAGAAGATACGGCGTGCCTTGTCGTACTGGTCCTGTTCACCCACAAAGAGATAACGAATCTTCGCATCGTTCACCATAAACTGAATCTGCTGTTCAGAACTGGTAGCATAGAACGGGATTGTCACGGCACGGATACCCCAGGCGCCGAAGTCGCACTCGATATACTGCACCGAATTGTTGGAGAAAACACCGATGTTCTCCTGCACCTTCACGCCGAGATTCAACAGGGCATTCGACACTTGTTTGACGGTCTGCGACACCTGATTCCAGGACAGCGACTTCCATTCCTTTCCACCGAAATCCTGATAGATCAACATCTCGCGATCGCCATACTTCTTTGCCTGTTCGTGCACCAGCACTGACATGTGTAAATTCGTCTGCATAAGCCTCTCTCTATTAATATTGGTGCAAAGGTACAAAAAAAAGTGAAAAATGAAAAGTGAAAAGTGAAAAAATTCGTATCTTTGCAGCAATTATGGATATCAGTCAATACACCAACGAAGCTGTCGAGCTGCTGAAAAAGCTCATTGCGACACCTTCTGTAAGCCGCGAAGAAACCGCTGCAGCAGATATTTTGGCCGATTTCATCGAGAACTGCGGCCTTCCTGTCAAGCGTATCGGCAACAATATTCTGGTATGTGAGGATCTGGATGCCGAGAAACCGACACTTCTGCTCAACGCACATATCGATACCGTCAAACCCGTCAGCACTTGGACGCGCGATCCGTTTACGCCGGTCGTGGAGGGAGACCGCCTGTATGGATTGGGGGCTAACGACTGCGGCGGTGGCCTGGTGAGCCTTTTGCAGGTGTATCGGATTCTGCGAGAGGAAACTTCGCAGCGCGAACAAGATGGGGAAACCTCGCTACGCGTACCTTATAATATAGTATATCTCGCTTCGTGCGAGGAAGAGGTCAGCGGTGCAGGAGGCTTTTCGCTGGCATTGCCCGAACTACCCAAGATAGATGTGGCTATTGTGGGTGAACCTACCGGCATGCATCCTGCCATTGCCGAGAAAGGCCTGATGGTGATTGACGGTGTCGCTTACGGCAAGAGCGGTCATGCCGCCCGTGAGGAAGGCGTCAATGCCATCTACGAGGCGCTGGACGACCTCGTATGGCTGCGCGACTATCGTTTTAAGAAGAGCAGTCCCTTGCTGGGGCCCACGAAGATGACCGTTACGGTATTGAATAGCGGAACACAACATAATGTCGTGCCCGACGAGTGCCGTTTCGTCATTGATGTCCGTACGAATGAATACTATCAGAACGAATACCTGTTCTCTTTCTTGCAGAAGCACATGAAGAAATGCCAACTGAAAGCCCGTTCGTTCCGTTTGTCTTCGTCGCACATCCCCATTGGTCATCCGTTGGTCATGAAAAGTCTCCAGATGGGGTTGGTACCTTTTGGTTCCCCCACGCTGAGTGATCAGGCCCTGATGCCGTTCCTGTCGCTGAAGATGGGACCTGGCGACAGTGCGCGCAGCCACTCCGCTGACGAGTATATCTGCATCAGCGAGATAGAACAAGCCATAACGACTTACATTGAATTGTTATCGTTATAACGTTATTTCGTTATTACGGCATTTCGGGATTTCGAAGAAATCTTATCTTCCCAACCAGCTTTCGGGATTCAGTTTCGTCGTCTCGTGGCGCAACTGGAACTGTAGGATATTGTCCTGTCCCACCCTGCCCAGTGACTGACGGGTACTCACCCTCTGCCCACGGTGTACGTTGACGCTGGACAAATTACAATATACCGAGATGTAACTACCGTGACGCACCATGACCACCATGGAACCACCAAAACTGAACACCGCACTGACCTCACCATCGAAAATGCTACGAGCCTGGGCACCAGCCTCACCACGGATGTTGATACCCTTGTTGTCGAGCGTCACACCCTTCAGACCTTCTACATTATACTGTCCATAATGGCTGACGATGCGATAGGGACCGGTGATGGGAATGGGCAGACGACCGCGGTTGTTGGCAAAGCTACCACTGATGCGCATATCCTCCGTAGGTACACGCAAGGCCTCGTCAGCCTCCTTACGGGCTGAGGCCACAGCCTTGGCATGTTCTCGGTTTTCGGCTTCCGCCTGGCGCTCTGCTGCCAAACGTTTCTGTTCTGCCTCACGAAGGCGCTGTTCGGCAGCCTCACGTTCTTTCTTATCCCTGGCAGCCTGTGCTTCCCTCTTGGCTTTCTCTTCCCTCGCTTTGGCCTCGGCAATACGACGGGCATTCTCACGGGCGGCAGCCTCAGCAGCGGCTTTCTTACGCGCCAATTCGGCAGCACGCTTCTTGGCGGCCTCAGCCTCAGCACGCCTCTTGGCCTCAGCAGCAGCCTTAGCCTTCTGTCGAGCCACCTCCTCAGCTATCAGACGGTCAATCTGAGCGTTCAGTGCGGCATCTTTCTTCTTCTGCTGGGCAATGATATTCTGGATGGTCTTCTGTTCCTTCTGCAACGTATTGACCATCGTCTGTTGTTCGGTCTGCTTGCCTTCCAGTGCACGGCGCTCCTGCTCGTCCTTCGACAGCAATACTCGCTTGTGTTCCTGGGCATTGGTCAACTCCTGGAACTTCTGGTTGACCTCCTCCTGTTTCTCCTTTACCTCTTCACCCTGTGCACGTTGGAAACTGGCATATTCGCGCATAAAACGCATACGGCGGAACATCTGCATCAGATTGTCGGCACTGAAAATGAACATCAGCTGACTCTGCGCCGAACGGTTGCGGTGCATATAGCGCATCGACTTCACGTAATTCGCCTTGCGCTCGTTCAACTCGTCCTGCAACTCTTCCAGCTGTGTCATCAGCAGCTCGATTTCCACATCCATATGACTGATATCCTTACGGATGGTGTCTATCGTGCGGCGCTTGCCTTCAATCTCATTGTTGAGCACCATCAGGTTCTGCAACCGGCGCTTGACATCCTTTTCGTTGTCGCGCAGACGCGATTCCTGCTTCTTGATTTCCTGCTGTATCTGCTGACGCTGGTTTTGCAGAGACTTCACAGTAGGCTGGGCCGTCTTACCGGATTTTCCGGACTTACCGGATTTTCCGGACTTACTGGATTTTCCGGACTTACTGGATTTTCCGGATTTACTGGATTGTTTGGATTTCTTGGTGGTCGTAGCGGTCTTCTTCGCCGCTGGCTTCCTGGCAGTTTTTTTCTGCTGCGCATAAGGAGCCAGGGTGAAGGCCAATAAGAAGAATATGATACTTAATCGCTTCATCCAGAAGGATTAGAGTGACATAAAGCGCTGAAGGATCTCCTCAACGGATACCTGACGGTATTTGCTTGACACTTCCGTACGGGTCTCCCAGTTTTCGTCGGCACCCATGTAGTTGAGCGTCATACCCAACTTCACTTCCTTCTCCGGAGTGGTAAACGAAATCTTATGCTGCATCGGGAAGAACTTGCGGTTGTTCTGCTGGAAGTCCTCGTAATCCCAATTCAACTGGTAGTTGCCACGGAACTTGTCGTTATACATGATGTTGGCCATCTTGACCAGGGCGTTTCCCTTGTCTGCCAACCAGCGATACGACATCTTGCCGCTCTCCATTGCAATGATGGCATCGTCACCGCCCATATCAGTACGATACAACTTCAGGGCCTCGTCGGTGACCTTCACCTTACCGGGCTGGAAGAGTTCGTTCCAGAACAACGACTGCAGCACATAGAAGTCAATCTGGCTGTTACGCAGGAAGTCCATCTGAGCATACGGCACCTTCATGTAGAGCTTGTTGATGCGGTCCATGATGAGCACATACTCCTTGGTAAACTCCAGACGTCCGGCCTCCACGAAACCGAAGGCCATGAGCTGCAGACGGATGACGTCGTCTCGCTTCATCTTTAAATTTCCCGTGAGCGTCATCTGACGTGCACCAACTTCCACGCTGAACTTCACCTTTGACGTGATGAAACGGGCGTGCTGGGCGTTGTCACTTACTTTCTGCAAGAAGGCCTGCCTCTTCAGAGTGTCGATTTTGACTTCTGTCGGCGTCTCCTTGACAGCCTTACGATTTGTGTGACACGATGTTACAGCAATCAACGTAAGTGCCACTGCGGCAATCTTCAAAATTCGTACTGTTTTCATTCTTTCAAATATTTTTTAAGTTTTATCTTTCTAGTGAGTATCTGTCTGCGGTCGTCTTTCACTTCCGATTTCTCCGAGGCTCGGTCCAGTGCCTGCTGCCAATAGGCCAGTGCCTGTTCCTTGTCGCCACAGTGGTAGTAGATGTCGCCGGCATGTTCGAGCAGTACTGCCGACGTGTCGCTGTCACACTGCAGCGTCTGGTCGATATACACCTTCGCCTCGCTATAGCGCTGCTGCATGAAAAGTATCCAGGCGTATGTATCGAGGTACGTAGCATTCTTGGGCTCAGCCTTGATGGTGCGATACGACATCTGCTCAGCTTTATTCAGTTCACGTCCTAACTCGCTGAGGTAGTAGGCGTAATTGTTCAGGCAACCGATGTTGTCGTCCTTCCATACGAGGCAGGAGTCGTAGGCGGCAAATGCCTCGCGGTCCTTACCCTTCTGGTGCAGGATGTCACCCATGACGGCATAGAAGTCGCTGACGATGGCTGGGTCGCTCTGGTCGGTAATGACGCTGATGCCGTTCTGGAAAGCGTTCAGCGCATCGTCCAACTGATTCTTCTGATAGTAGGCAATGCCCTGATAGTAATAGAAGGCCATTTCATCGGGATTATACTGGCGGGCATCATGACACAGCGCTATCACGCGGTCCTTGTCCTCCGCCTGCCAGGCATAGCTCACCAGCTGCAGACGGGCGGCAGCATTGTCGGGAGCAATGGCCAATGCCTGCTCCAAGACGGTCTGAATGCTATCCCGCGGCATTTGCTTCATATTCATATACGTCGCACAAAACAGCGCCATGTCCGCATCACTCTGCGGCATCTGTAGGATACGATGGAACAACTGCAGCACGCGAGTCGAGTCGCCACCGTTCTGTTCGCTCTCGCCGATCAACTGTCGCAACAACGCCACACGGTCTTCCTGCGTGGCATTCTTGTTCAGCAGGAGGCGCTCGCGGTACTGCTCCGTCTTCACTGAGTCTTTCTGGTCGTAATAGTAAGCCATCAGTCCCATCAGTGCACTGCGATTGTCGGGTTCCTGACTGAGCACGTCCTCATAGATGCGTATGGCTTGTTTCTGCTGGTCGTTCATCGTCAGCGCATTGGCATACAGACAGAGATAGTTCAAGTCGTTAGGATATTGCTCCTGCAACTGTTTCATCTCCTGAATGGCAGCCCGCTTGTCGCCCTTCCGGGTATATAGCTGACTCTTGGCATACGACAGACGCTCACTCTTGCCCTCGGCAATCTCCAGCTTGTTCAGCATCTGAATGGCCTTGTCGTAGTCCTCCAACTGTTCATAGAGCTGTATCAGCATGCCCAACACATCCGTACGGTTGTGGTTGACGTCATACAGCTGTTCCAGCACCTCTGCCGCCTCAGCATACTGGCGTTGTGCGATATAGGCCTCGCCCAGCGTCTCCAGATAGGTGGCATTATGGGGTTCCAGTTCTGCGGCCTTCTTGATGCAGTAGAACTGCTGGTCCTTGTCCTTCATGGCCCGGTAGTACGGAGCCAGATAGTAGTAAGCCTCCGAACGCGTGGAGTCCAGTTCCACGCAATGGCGCAACAGGTCGAAAGCAGCATCGTTGTTGCCCTTCTCCCGCTGGCAAATGGCATCCAGGAAGAAAGCATCGTATTTTTGAGAGGTGAGAGGTGAGGGATGAGAGGTGAGAGATGTATCTTCTTGGCTGTCTTGTGCGAAACAAGCCAACCCTGTCATCAAAAACAATATGAAGAACAACCGCCTCATCACTTCTAATCTCTTACTTCTTACTTCACTCCCGTATGTCCATATCCGCCCTCGCCACGTTCCGTTGTGTCGAGTTCACTGACAACCACCAGATCGGCCTGTTCGTGACGCGCTATCACCATCTGGGCAATACGCTCACCGTCGTTGACCACAAAGTTCTCCTGCGACAGGTTCACCAGCACCACGCCAATCTCACCGCGATAGTCAGCGTCTATCGTTCCCGGCGTGTTCAGCACCGTGATGCCGCGCTTCAGGGCCAGTCCACTGCGGGGACGCACCTGAGCCTCATAGCCCTCGGGCAATGCAATGTACAGACCCGTCGGTATCAACTTGCGCTGCAAGGGGCACAGCACCACCGGTTCCTCCAAGTTTGCACGCAGGTCCATGCCTGCACTTTGGGGTGTAGCATATGCAGGCAACTGGTGGTGCCCGCGGTTCACAACCTTCACTGTAATCATCTTCTCAGAAACGTTTCTTACATTAAATAATGTGCAAAGGTAGTGTTTTTATGCGAAAAATGACACATGTATAACAAGAAATGCCCATCCCTTGTCGTTTTTTAACGTTTCTTAATCTTTTTCGCTACTACTTGTTTTCCTGAATTATTTTTTTCTATATAAAATTTTTCGCCAAACATTTGGCAATCAAAAGAAAAATTTGTATCTTTGCACCAGAAAAATAGTGGCTTATAACAATCACTGCCACGCAAAGATTTTTATAAGCAAATTCTCCCAAAGCAACTCTATAGCATGTCTATACCAACTCTATACCAAGTCTATACCAACTCTATGGTATCTCAAGGGTTCCTCCGAGGTCTCTCTAAGGCTCCTCAAGGGTATCGCTAAGGTTGCTCTAAATATGAATGAATATGGTAAAGTATCGTAAAGGTGTGAAAAGCGGCAAGCAGGGTGACGTGATATACAGTTCATGGCACGGCATACCATATGAGCGGAAGATGCCTGAGTCGGTGGCAAATCCGCGGACTGAGGAGCAGCAGGCACATCGCAATGCGTTCGCTGAGATTTCGCGGCTGTCGTCGGCCATGAAGGTGGCTCATACGGTGGGTCTGCATAACAAGGCCATGCGCGATAAGCTTAACACCCATAGCGTTTTCAAGAAGATCAACAAGGATTGCTATGGTGCTGACGGCATCGACTATTCCCGCGTTTGTATCAGCTTGGGGCCGGTGTCAGGTATCAGCATCACCTCTGCCGAAGTGAACCAGGAAGGTCTTGTTCACGTTACTTTCAATAATATTTGTACCACGGAAGACAAGAACGACGAGTTCTATCTTTTCGTTTTTTGTCCCGACCAGCACGAAGGCCGGTTTGTTGCCCCAGTAGCACGTTTTATCGGTTCTGTCGAGGCAACAATTCCTGAGGAGTGGAAGGGTCATGCCCTGCATCTCTATGCATTTATGAAAGGTAAGAGACTCCGCACCTCCGATTCTGTCTATGTCGGTTCGTTTTCTGTTAAGAAATCATGAGTAGGCGGCTCTTGCCACTCACAACCCACACCTCACGCGGGGATGGTGAGGACCATGCGGGTGCCGCCGACGTAGAGGGGGTCGATTTCAAGGGTTCCTCCAAGGCGGTGGGCCAGTTGGCGACATAGGTAGAGGCCCATGCCCAGACCTTCGTTGAAATTGTTGAGCTTGACAAACTGCGTGAAGACGCGTTCGCGGTCGGCCTCGGGAATGCCGGGGCCGCTGTCGGCCACATAGAAGAGGATGCTGCCATCGCCTTTACGTCCGCAGCCGATGGTGATGTATCCTTCGTCAGTGAATTTGTTGGCGTTATGCAGCAGTTCACTCAGTATGCGAATGAGATACTCCCTGTTGGTAGTAACCATGAGGTTGCTTGTAGTCGATTCCAAGCGCATCTCTACCGTTTCGGGCTGGCGTATCACGATATCGTAGGCCACCTCCTGGCAGAGTTCGTTGCAGTCTACTACGTCGTTCTTTGGCGTTTCACCCGTCTGTTCCAGTTCCAGCGTCATCTTCCAGTTGTCGATGATATGGTCGATGTTCTGACCGTTGAGAATGATGTCGCCGATGACGATGCCAAAGTCCTCTCCTTCCATGAGGCTATGGCCGTCGCGCAGCACCTGGGCAAAGCCGCTGATGATATTGAGCGGGGTGCGTATCTGGTGGAACATATCGCGGATGAATGCCGCCTTCTTTTGGTCGGACTCCTCCGCCAGCGCCTTGGCAGCGGTCAGTTCCTCGTTCTTCTGCTCGGTCGCAGTACGTGTCGCCTCCAGTTCTGCCACGTAATTGACTATGGACTGCTGCATGGTATGGAAACTGTTCTGCAGTCGGCCCACTTCGTCGAGGCGCGTGCTGGGAGCTATCTGCCGGTCGAAATGACCCTCGGCAATATCCTCCGTCTGCTTGGCCAGCGTCACTACCGGCGCCATAGTCTTGTGAATGATGAAATAGCAGAAGGCCAGCATGATCAACAAACCAACAAGGATGATGCTGATGATGGTATAGATCATGTTGTTGTAGTGCTTAAAGATGTCCTCCTCAGGACAGACGATAGCCAGTCGCCAACCGGAATCGGACAACGGCTGTTGCATGACAAGACAGTCGGTGCGCTCCAGGTCGTCCATCGTGGCACCTTCCCTGCCAGCAGCAATGACGGTATTCTTGGAACCTACGAGGACAAAGTAGGAGTCGGGATATCGCCATTCCCGGTTGAGAATCTGCGAGAGCATGCGCTGCGAGAGGTCGACGGATATCACGCCAATGGTCCGACCTTCGGCAGTTACCAGCGGTTTGCAGTAACTGGCAATGACGTCGCGCGAATAGAAACCAGTAGGACTATAGTCCTGGAAGGGGTCCACCCAGCAGGCCTTGCCCTGTTTGAGCGGCTCGCGATACCAGTCCATCTCGAAGTAATTATAATCGTCGTTACCCTCGTTTTCCGACTCTATATGTCCTTCGTTATTAAACGAATAGGCCGAGAAGTAATGTCCCTCGCTGGGGAAGAAGTCGGGCTCCATGGCAATGCTGCAACCGTTAAGCATGGGATTGATTTGCAGGATGAGCGTTGACAACGCCAACAGCGAATCGGGTTGTAGGTTTTGGAGCACCTGCCAGTCGGTATTTTGTGTTGCCACCTCCACCTCGTCCATGACGCCGATAAGATGTTGGGCCGTGTTGTTGAGCATCTGTCCCGTCTCTGCAACAGCAGCCTGACGCACAGAGGCCTTCGAGCGGTACATGAGGAATCCTATGGTCACGGTGAAGATGACCACCACGAATGCCAGTATGCTGATGCTGAGGCGTACGGACACCGACTTACGGATATAATTGACAACTGTGTTCATTTAACTTTCAACTTTAACTTCGTCGCTGCCCTGTGCTTCCTTCAATAGTTTGTCGAGCAGGGCTGTCACCTGATTCGTATTCTTTAGCATGTCGTCAACCATGCGATTGAATTCTTCCTCGCTTAACGCGTCGTGGTTGTCGCAAATGGCATAGGCATGCGTCAGGATGCCCTGCACGGGACCCTCCACCTTTTCCGGCATCTGATGGAGCAGGTGGGTCTTTACGCGCTCCTCTTCTTTCACACGTTCGTAGGCAGCAGCCAGTTCGCGGTTCTGCCCCTCCATCTGGAGAGTTTGCTGTCGCAATTCTCCGATGTATTGTCGGAGTGCCTGCTGTAGTCTCCGGAATCTACGCTGAAGCTTGCCTATCTCGTCAGGTCGTGTACTGTCGGGAACTTCATCGGTGAACTGTCCGTCAGCGTTCAGTTCGGTGAAGTCTGCCAGCCGTTTCAGTGGTTGCAACGTGTGTCTGACGACGAACAGACAGAATACGAGCAGCAGCACCAATCCCACGACCGCAATGATACGTGCGACACGCAGCAATCTGTAGTAGGAGTCGAAGATATCGCTCTCAGGACAGATGGTAGCCACACTCCATCCAGTATTCTTAAAAGGCTTGTAGAAAACATAGCTGGGCACACCGTTGATGTCCACGATACGGTAGCCGGTCTCACCTGCTATCATCGCCTCACCGATGCTGGTGGCAACAGAGTCGTGGTGCTCCATCGAACGGGTGAAAATGGTCTCGTAGAACAGCTTGGTACTATCCGGATGCACCAGATAGGTGCCACCCTTGCCCAGCAGAATGCTGTAGGAATTGGGATAGGGCTTGGCCTCGCTGACGGTGGACGAGAACCAGTCGAGGCGGATATCGACAGAGAAGGTTCCCACGACCTTACCCTGTGCGTCGTGAATGGGCTGACTATAGCTGGTGAAGATGTCCTTGACGACGATGCCCTCTTCGGCGTCCTCAAAAAATGGTTCTATCCAATAGGGCTTATTGAGCAGTTTGGGTATCAGATACCAGTCCATACAGTGGTACTGATAGTTGTCCGTTCCTTCCTGTTCGGTCTGGATGGAATCGCCGTTGTTGTAGGAATAAGCCGAGAAATAACGGCCCTTCTCTTTGAAGAAGTAGGGTTCGAACGAGATGCTGCAACCTGTCAGTTCCGGATTGCTCTCCAATACCTGACGGCTTAGGTCGAACATGAGGTCAGGGTCGTCAAGATGACTCTCGATGACTACCAGCATGTTGTTGGCGGCTACCTCGGTGCGGTGCAGGGTATTGTCGATGTGGAGCACGGCACCCTCGATGGTCTTCGTGGCTTTGTCCCAAGCCTCCTGGCGCACCACATCACGCGTCTCGGAGAACATCAGGGCGAAGGCAGCAGTAAAAATGGCCGCCACGAGAACCACCACCCAGAAACTCAACCTTCTGGATAGCGAACTGCGTACAAATTTTATCAGCCATTTCATAGTCCCATGATTTCGTTATACGTTACCGGACGGGCTATCAGCCCACATTCCGTCATCATGCGCGACGCCTTCTCCACCATGTCACGACGCACGCGGAACTCACGTTTGCCAGTATCTTTGTTGATTTGCAGTCGCAGACATTCCTCCAGCATCAGCCGCTGCAACAGCCGGTTGGTGGGGGAATTATATCTGCGCACGTATTTCATCACGATGTCGAGCGTCTCTTTCGGATGCTCAGCGGCCCACTCCCATCCCTGACGGCTGGCCTTGGCAAATTTCTGACACGCAAAACGGTGCTTCAGATAGTAGTCACGCTTCACATAGACTCCCGTCTCCTGGATGTTATAATCATGGTCGGAGAAACGATAGACGCTCTCGTCAGACATCTTGAATCCAGCCTGTATCAACTGGTAGTATTCACTATAGCTGACTACCATCGTGGCATCGACAGCACCACTGAGGAAAAGGTTGATACCGCTGGTGAATGGTATCCACTCGTAATGCATCCCCTCACGATGGTCCATGATGTAAGTGAGGTAATTGGGATCGGAATTGAAGATGGCCACCTTCTTACCCTTCATTTTCAATGGATCCGTATCCCAACGGGAGATGAGCATATTGCTGCTGTTCATGGAGTCCTGGAAGATATTTACCAACGGGAAACCCTGAGAGATGAAGTCCATGGCCGACATCAGCGAGAACATAGCCGCATCGCACTCTTGCGTTTTCAGTCGCGTCAGTGCCGAACTGGTCAGCGTCGGGTGTTGTATCTCAACATCCAACCCTTCCTTTCGGTAGAATCCCTTTTCGTAGGCCACATAATAGCCTGCGAACTGTGCCTGTGCCTTCCACGCGGTGGTGAACACGAAATGTTCTCCTTGCGCCTTCATCATCATAGGCATCATGAGCAGCAAAGCTGTCATCAGGACTTTCCATTGACTATTCCTTCTTTTCTTCGCCATACGCTAGTTGATGGTTGGTCAAGATATTCTTACCTTATAACGCTGCAAAGGTAAGCATTTTCCACGAAATCACCAAAAAGAATGAAAGAAAATGATACAACATCAATTGTCGTGCAAGATGAGGGCAGACTGCGGAGAGACGACAACTGAGGTGCCTGAAAGGGTACCAATACCGTTCTCGTTAATGACACCATCACGACATACGACGGTGTAAGAGCTTGCAGGGATGGCAAGTTGCTGAGCCTTCTTCGAAGCGTTGAGGATGATTATGATATTACGCCAGTCGTCGCGCCCTGCATAGTTTTTCAGTCGGAAAGCGACGACATCTTTTGGTGCCTCCAGAAATTCCAGATGCTTGCGAACGAGATCGGCAGAGCCCAAGCGGAAGGCCGGATGATGGCGGCGCAGGGCTATGAGGTTTTTGTAGTACTCAAAGACCTGCGGATATTTCGTTTTGTTCACCCAATCGAGATGATTGATACTATCTGGCGACTCAAACGAGTTGTGGACGCCCTGCTTGGTACGCAGCAGTTCCTCGCCACTGAGCATGAAGGGAACACCCTGCGAGGTAAAGACGGCCGTCTGTGCCAAGAGGTCGAGACGGATGAGTTCAGAGGTGAGAGGTGAGAGGTCAGAGGTAAGGGGTTTGTTCAAACCGGGAATGCTGGCCTTGAGACGATCCACCAGGCACATATCGTCGTGACACGAGACATAGCTTATCATCTGGATAGGTTCCAGTGCCCATGGCTTTTCGCTGTAGTTCACCTTCTTCATCTTCACCTGCGGATGACGGATGGCACCGACAATGCCAAACTTCAGCGATTCCTCTTCGGGCATGCCCCCAAACCAGCCGGGCTTGGTATCGTCGGAGAACGGACCGCGCAAGGCATCACGAATCTCGTCGGAAAAAGCAGCAATGCCCGGCATCTTGGAGATGTTCGCCTTCATTCCCAACAGTTCGTTAGGATAGGCACACGAACCTGCACTCCAGCCCTCACCATAGATGAAGATGGTGGGGTCGATGTCGTCGACCATCTGGCGAATCTGGTTCATGGTCTCGATATCGTGAATGCCCATCAGGTCGAAGCGGAAACCATCAATATGGTATTCGTTGATCCAGTACTTCACCGACTCCAGCATGAAGCGGCGCATCATGGGCTGCTCGGAGGCAGTCTCGTTGCCACAGCCGGAACCGTTGCTGTAGCCCGACGCTGATGCGTCGGGAACGGTGGCAACTTTGCGGTAATAGTAGTCGGGATAGGTGCGTTGGAAGTTGGAATGGTCGATGTCGTAGGTGTGGTTGTAAACCACGTCGAGAATTACGCGGATGCCAGCTTTGTGGAGGGCTTGGACCATCTGCTTGAATTCGCGGATGCGGACGTCAGGACGGTAGGGGTCCGTAGAATAGCCACCTTCCGGCACGTTGTAGTTGACAGGGTCGTAGCCCCAGTTGTATTTGTTGTCAGCGAGACGCGTCTCGTCCACCGAACCATAGTCGTAAGAGGGAAGGATATGAATAGCGTTGACACCCAACGACTTCAGGTGGTCGATGGCCCACGGTTCGGTTAGTGCCAGAAACTTACCCGGGTACTGTGCATCAGGGCGGGCGATGGAAAAGTCGCGATGATGCATCTCGTAGATGACGAGGTCAACTGGTGACTTACAGACGGGACGTTGGTCGGTAGTCCATCCTTCGGGATTGGTGTCTGACATCGTAATGATAGCAGCACGCTTACCATTGACACCTACCGCCTTTGCAAAGACACCTGGACACTCGCCGCGGCCCATATCGAAGGTATAGAAACGGCCCTGCAGATTGCCCTGTATTTCCGCTATCCACAGACTGTCCTGCAACTTCATCTTAACCGTCTTGAGAGCCTTTCCTCCCAATCCATCTTTATAGATACGAACTTTTACTCCCTTAGCATCAGTAGGGGCAAATAGACGGAACACGGTCTTCTCGGGCGAGTATGTCATCTCGTCAAACCGAAAATCATGAGCAGTTACCAGGGTTTGCATCGTTACAAACAATAAGCATAAAACTATCTTTTTCATATCATTGTTACCTTGTTAATCTCTTGTCTTTTCTGATTCTTCACCAAACAGGAACTCAGGCTGATAGCCTCCGGCGTCGACGACAATCTTCTCGAAGACGATAGCGGGATCGTTGGGCGAAAGGGTCAGCGTATGTTCCTTCTTTGAGGCGTCGAACGGCAACGTCACGACGGATTCCACCACGCGACGAGCTACCGTAGGATAAAAGACGGAGTAGATGTTCTCCTTGGCCTCGTTGAGGTTGTGGTTGAAGTTGACAACCTGCGGTTCGCTGCCATCGAGAGAGACAGAGTAGGTAAGACCTCCTTTGTTGAGGTAGTCGAGGGTGGATTTGACAACGACGTGGACCTTGACGGTGGTTTGTCGCGACTCAGTCGCAACAGACGGTGAAGAGAAGCGATAGGAGAGCGAGGCACCGTTGACGGACTCGGTGTAGGGCATGAGCGTCATGCCGCTGAGGGTGCGGCCAACGAAAGGCAGTACGGTCCATTGGGCGTTCGCGGCGGGCGTGGCATCATAGTAATGCTCTGCTTCCATAGCCACAAAGCCGTTGTTCATGGTGAAGGTGTAATTCCCGACGACCGAATCGTCGGGCACAGTTTTGACTTCGGGGAGGCGGTCAGCGGGGAAGTCGTCGTTCCACGAGCGATAACCGATGTGCTTCTGTATCATCATACCATTCCATTTGCCACCAGCGATGTCGTGGTTGTAGGACGCACAGAGCAGCGAGTCGCGGCGGAAAGCCTCACGGGCCCGTTGTGCCCACTCGTTGGCTTCCGGCAGGTTCTTCTGGGCCAGATAACGGTTCATAGCCACAGCATAGTACATCTGATAGAGGTTCGACATAGCCTGTACGGGGAAGAGGATGAGCTGCTGATAGGCGTCGCGGTATTCGGGCTTGAGCGTCAGATACTGACGGAGAGCCTCAGCCTCCAGGCGCATGTAGTCGTCAGCCACCCGACGCCATTCCCCTGTTGCAACATTATACGTACGGGCATCCATCATCTCTGCCGTCGTACGTCCTGCATATTTGCAGCACAGGTTCAGGATACGGGCAGCCTCAGCGGCCTGCTCGTCGCCAAACTGCTGACGGCAGAAGGGAAGCGTGTGTGTCGCGACGACATCGCGACTTACCGAACGGGGGTTCCATGCCATGTCCATAAATAAGGTGATGGGGTACTCCATGGGCTTGAGGTCACCCACATTCAGAATCCACATACGGTCCAGACCATAGTCGGCAGCCAAGGTCAACTGCTCCCACATATTCTGTGAGGGCGTCACGTTGAGCCATTTCGAGTTACGCGGTGCTCCCACATAGTCAACATGGTAGTAGAGTCCCCAGCCTCCAGGATGCTGACGTTCCTTGGCATTCGGCACGCGGCGCACGTTACCCCAGTTGTCGTCACATAGCAGGATGAGCACGTCGTCGGGCACACGCATGCCCTTGTCGTAGTAGTCGAGCACCTCTTTATATAATGCCCAAACCTGTGGCGTCTCCTTGGCAGGGCGACCTGTCACCTGCTTGATGATCTTCCGCTGGTTTTCGACGATGGTCTGCAACAGTTTGGTATCGGCATCCTCGCTCATCGCCTCGTCACCGTCGCCACGCATGCCGATGGTCACAATATCGTCAGTGCCTTTCATTCGTTCGATACCCTCACGGAAGAAGCGGTCGAGATTCTCCTTGTTTTTCTGATAGTTCCAAGGTCCCCACTCTTTGCGATAGCGGGCATACTCCTGATGGTTGCGAGCCATGGGTTCGTGGTGACTGGTACCCATGATGATGCCCATCGCATCGGCAGTCTTCAGGTTCTCCGGGTCGTCGGCATAAAATGCCCATCCCCACATGGCGGGCCACAGGAAGTTACCCTTCAGGCGTAAGATAAGTTCAAAGACCTTCTCATAGAAACGGTGGTCGCCATAGTTGGTGCCAAAGGTGTTTTTCACCCAAGTCGTCAGACATGGAGCCTCATCGTTGAGAAACAGACCGCGATAACGCACCTGAGGCTCGCCATCAGTATATTCGCCTTTTTTGATATAGAGGTCCGTATGCTTTGCAACAGGCACATCGGCCCACCAGTACCAAGGCGAAACACCTATCTGCTGAGACAGTTCGTAGATACCAAATACTGTGCCACGTTTATCACTACCAGCAATCACCAACTGGTTGCCGATGGTCTTTAAGATATATTTCTCGGTCTTTCCCTTCAGGTCGCGTAATACACCCTGTTTTACCCATTGGTCAATCTGCTTATTGACACCCACAGTACCAATGAGGATAGTAGGTTCGTCAGACGTGGCAGGACGAACACCCGTCACGCGTTCAAAGTCAGCCTGCAGGGATGCTGCTGCACGTTGCACACAAGCGTGTTCCTGAGCAGAAAAGCCTATCGTTGCACCCTGTAACGGCAAGGCATCAGCAGATGGCTGAAAAAGGACAAATGATTCTGCCGCATGGACAATTACTGATAGTAAAACGGCGATAATGATTAATAATAGTTTCTTCATATTTTATCTTTTTTAAGTTGTTCGAACATTGCGACAATACTGCCATAACTGGCGGTAGAAAGGATGACGCGTCATCGTTTGACGGTTGCCCAAAATGATGACCTTCATACGGGCTCGGGTAATGGCTACATTCATGCGACGCAAATCCCGGAGGAAGCCAATCTGCCCTTCGTCATTGGACCGTACCATAGATATGACGATTATATCGCGTTCTTGTCCCTGAAAACCATCAACAGTATTGATACTGATGAGCCGACGGAAGGGTTTGAAATACGCACTTTTCATCAACAGACGCCTCAAATACTGCACTTGAGCACGATAAGGTGAAATCATGCCCACATCAATACGTTCATCCAACAAGCGCTGTTTACCGATACGCTCGAAATACTGTTGCAGGACATGCATGGTGAGCAGACCCTCAGCCTTGTTGATACGACCATAACTCTCACCCACGAATTCTTCCTTGAAGGAAAGGTCTTCGCCCTCTGAGTCCTCAGATAATTCCGCATATTCAGAAGTATCTATCCACTCCATGGGTATGTCGAGGTCGAGGATGCCCCGGAACTTCACCTCAGGAGCACTCTCCACCTGACCATGATAAAAGTAGTCGGAGGAGAAGCGCATGATGTCATCATTCATACGATACTGGATACGCAGCTGGGTAACAGCCTCCGGATGCGTCTCGACGATACGTTCCATGAGCGTCTTACCTAAACCAGCCTTCATGGCGGCAATACTCTTGACGGTAGGCGGTAACTGACAATGGTCGCCAGCAAGTATCACACGACTGACGCGTCGCATAGGAATCCAGCAGGCTGCCTCCAACGCCTGGGCAGCCTCATCGATAAACAAAGATCCGAATTTCTGACCATCGAGCAGACGGTTAGCGGAACCCACCAATGTCGAAGCAATGACACGCGCCTCGCCAAAGAGTTCGCTATTGATACGGATTTCGAGTTCCGTAGCACGGCTCTTCAGGCTTTCCAACTTTTGGTGGTATCCGTCGGTGGCCCGACGGGAACGGTGGCTTCGCAATTCGCGGATAGCTTTGCGCAGGGCCCACAGCTGGGGATAGTCGGGATGAGCCTCGAAACGACGCTCGTAGGTGAACGACAGCATCTTGTCGTTGACACGTGTGGGGTTACCGATACGTAAGACGTTGATACCACGATCGACCAGTTTTTCGGATATCCAATCGACCGCCATATTGCTCTGTGCACAGACCAGCACCTGATT
This sequence comes from uncultured Prevotellaceae bacterium, assembly GCA_902774925.1. GTDB lineage: Bacteria > Bacteroidota > Bacteroidia > Bacteroidales > Bacteroidaceae > Prevotella. The sequence continues at coordinate 21,291 of CACYKE010000007.1, forward strand.
TTCGCGCATCAGCGTCTCTCGGATGGCTTCAACGAGCGTTGTCGTCTTTCCCGTGCCTGGGGGACCATGGACGATAGCCACATCCTTGGCTCGGAGCACCTCATTGACTGCCTGTTCCTGTGTCGCATTCAGATAAGGGAAATGCATGGGCTGGAACGTAAAGGTTTCTGGTTTTTGACTCTTTGAATGAAAAAGGTCACGCAGATAGCCCAAGCGTCCTTTGCCTCGGATGGCACGATCCAATGCCTCCATCATCAGCCGGTAGCTGGTCTCGTCGAATGACAGTTGTATGCCGACATTATCCGCCCCTTGCAGGTCGATGATCTGTGCATTATCGGGTAGTGTCACCACCATGCGGTCACCATCGACGTAGCTCACCACACCCGTGAAACGGAAATAGCGGATGGTGGTTTCGCAAGAATCTCTAGATGATCTAGAATTACTTGATGTTCTTGATTCGCTAGAGAAAAAGACCACTGGACGCCCGAACTCGAAATTGTGTTCAATGTCTGTGTCTTTCGTCCGATGAACCTCCAGCGCCAGTTGGTTGAGCGAATTATAGTAGCTCTTACCTATGCGGAGCGGCCACCAGGCATCACCACGCTTCACCTTCCGCCCGATACCGATGGTCTCGGTTTGTTGGCGGTAAGCCTCTTTCTCCGTCTGGTATTCCAGCTGGAGCAAGAGGCGTTGTTGCTGGAGAGCCTGTATGGCACCTGCAGTTGGCATCAGCGACTATTTAGCCATCAACGATACAGCGAATCCACCACCAGGTGCTTCCGTCAGTTTCAGTACATCACCTTGTTTGACTACACGCTTTGTGATGGTGTAAGCCTGAGGATTCGTCTCGTAATGTGCATCCTTGGCGTCAGCATAGATGGTACAGTCGTACTTACGACCTTTATCGAGGAAGTCGAGTTTGATATTGGTCTTATGACCATTCTCGTCGCACTTGCCACCAATGAACCAATTGTCTGTTCCCTTAGCCTTACGAGCGACAGTGATATAGTCGGCAGGTTCGGCTTCAAGGTAGATGCTCTCGTCCCAGTCGCAGGCTACGTCGCGGATGAACTGGAAAGCATCGTCAAACTGCTCGTAGTTTTCGGGCAGGTCGGCAGCCATCTGCAGGGGTGAATACATGGTGAGATAGAGTGCCAGCGAACCGGCAATGGTAATGCGAGCCCACGATGTGTTGTTGCTCCACGTGTTGAGACGAGTGACGAAGATACCGGGGGTATAGTCCATGGGACCGCCCTGCAAACGCGTGAACGGCAGGATGCAGGTGTGATCGGGGCGACTGCCTCCAAAAGCTTCGTACTCAGTGCCACGAGCCGACTCATTGCCCACCAGGTTAGGATAGGTACGGCAGAGACCCGTGGGACGGGTAGCCTCATGGGCATTGACCATGATATGGTGCTTGGCAGCCTCTTTGACAACATAGAGGTAGTGGTTGTTCATCGACTGCGAGTAGTGGTGGTCACCACGAGGAATGATGTCGCCTACATAACCCGTCTTCACAGCGTCGTAACCATATTTGTTCATAAGCTGAAAGGCTTTCTCCATGTGACGTTCGTAGTTCTGTGTCGAACTACTGGTTTCGTGGTGCATCAATATTTTGACGCCCTTGGAGTGAGCATAGTCATTGAGCATCTGGATGTCGAAATCAGGATAGGGTGTCTGGAAGTCGAACACATCGCGTTTCCACATATTCGCCCAGTCTTCCCAACCAACATTCCAACCTTCTACCAACACTTGGTCGAGACCATTCTTGGCAGCAAAGTCGATGTAGCGCTTTACTTTTTCGTTGTTGGCAGCATGGCGGCCATTGGGTTTCACCTTCTTCCAATCGATATTGTCAAGTTTGATGCTGGGAAACTCGTCGGTGTAGTTCCAAGAAGACTTACCAACAATCATCTCCCACCATACACCACAGTATTTCGTTGGATGAATCCATGAAGTATCCTCGAGTTTACAGGGCTCATTGAGGTTAAGGATGAGATTGGAGGAAAGCATGTCGCGAGCATCGTCAGAAACGATAATGGTGCGCCAAGGCGTCTCGCAGGGCGTTTGCATGGCACCCTTCAGACCTGTAGCGTCAGGCGTCAGGTGGCTGACAAAAGTGAAGGGCTGTGGTAAGGGATAGGACCCGGCGGCCGAACCGCCGGGCACAGTGGAAGGCGCTGGCGTGTAGGCATTGCTGCCACCCATGAGCTTCGTTGTCAGTTCCGTGGTTTTAGCATCGACCAGTTCCAGATGCATCGTGGCATAATCCGCACACGCTGCTTCGTGGATGTTGATGTAAAGACTTCGTCTTTCACCGTCAATATCCGTGGCCTGCGACTTCATCTGCAGGGAAGTCTGGACACCTGTCATGGAGAAAACGGCAACAGAGGAATTGCCCCAGTTGACAGCCTCTTGCATACGACTACGGATCTCAGAGAGTTTGGTTTCCTGTGTTTCCTGCTCCTGCGTGTCATAGTCGCCAGGCAGCCACCAGGCGGTATGGTCGCCAGCCATCGCAAACTCCGTACGTTCGTCCTTGATGAGGAAATAGTTCAAGTCCGGCTGTTGCGGGAACTCATAACGGAATCCGATGCCGTCGTCGTAAACACGGAAACGGATGAGTATCTCACGACGGTGCTGACGGGGCTGCAGTTGCATGCCGGAAGCATTTTTAGGGGGGGCAGAGCGCCATTGTTGCAACAAAGTCGCAACATATTCGACATAGTGGTTGCGGATGACCTTGGTTTCACCCCAAACGGGTTGCCACGTCTCGTCGAAGGTGGAGGTCTCCTCCTTAACGAGGGTGAAGCCGTCCATCAGGTCGCGTTCGTTCATACCCATGGAGGCATGCTTGTCCTTGGCCAACTCAAGTCCCAAATGAGAAGGGCGTACCACGTCCTTTCCCTTATAAGATAAAGTATAGGTTGGACGCCCGTCGTCAATCGTGAAGTTAAGCACAATATTACCATTAGGTGACTTGACTTCCGTTGCCATTGCCACCATTGGCAACAGCATGAATGCTAGAAATAAGTTTTTGCGTTTCATCTTGAATAATTATTTTCGTCCACTTTGAATTATTAATGTCTTGATTGTTTCATTGAAGTCGTCCTCCTTCATCAGTTGTTCGATGGTGAGGTGCATACGATAGCGCCAATAGTGGCGGGGATTCGCTGGGATATTGATACGCTCAGCATTCTGGTCCGGCAGGCGCAGACGTTCGTCAATAGACAACCAGTCCTGCAGCGACAGCAGACACAGCATGGAGGGCGAGGTGAGCTGACGACTCAGGATGTCCTTTGCCAGCCACCCTGGCAGTGGATGAGGTGCATCACCACCACGACGCAACGGACCATTATAGTAGGCTTGAGTCTGTTCATTGTCCTCGTCCCACCACTGACGCAGTGTCGGCATGTCGTGAGTGGAGAAGGTACATACCGAGCGATAGGGATTATGCGACAATTTGCCAAACCGGACGTTGGGGTCTTTCGGCATTGTCTGGATTTCAAGCGAGAGGATGCGCAGTTCGTTCATCACCCAAGGCACACAGTCGGGTACCATACCAAGGTCCTCGGCACAACAGAGCATACGGGTAGCCTGTGTCAGACGAGGGAGTTTCTTCATAGCCTCCTGATACCAGAACTGGTTGTTACGACGATAGAAATAGTCGTTGTAGAGTCGGTTGAAGTTGTACTTCTCGCCTTCGTCCAACTTCTCGTAAGGAGCTTGATACTGCACGGCGATGCGCGGATGCCAGCGGTCCTTGCGCTTGTGGTCGACCAAGAAGAGGTCCTCGTGGCCTACAATACCATAACTCTCTATCTCCTCACGACTCAAGCCCAATGCTGGAGCAAATTGTCCCTCCAGTCCGGACTTCTCTGGCACGGGAATCTCCCAAATGCGGAAGAAGCCCAATACATGATCAATGCGATAAGCATCAAAATACTGTGCCATCTTGCGGAAACGTCGTACCCACCACGAACAGCCGTCCTTCAGCATCTCGTCCCAATTGTAGGTAGGGAAACCCCAGTTCTGACCATCGGCTGAGAACGGATCGGGCGGCGCACCAGCCTGTCCGTTGAGATTGAAATACTTTGGTTCTACCCAAGCTTCTACACCATCACGACTGATGCCAATAGGGATATCACCTTTGAGAACAACACGATGCTTGCGGGCATAATCGTGGGCAGCACGCATCTGCTGATCGAGGTTATACTGCACATAGCACCAGAAATCGGTTATGTTCTTATCTGGCTTTGCCAACGGCTTAGGCCACTCGGAGAACGTCGCCGTGCCATAGAGGTCACGATAGTAGCAGAACTCAGCATAAGGTGCGAGCCACGCTTTGTTTTCCTCAAAGAATTCTTTGTAAGAAGCGCGGCGTTTCACCGTAGCCCACTCCTGTGCAAACAACTCATGCAGATAGTCCATCTTAGCGGTAAACATCCGTTCGTAGTCAATCTGCGAAAGAGCATTCAACTCCTGACGTAACTGCTCGAATTTTTCTTTCTTCTCCTTATCTTTTATTTCTGGCAACTGTCGGAAGTCGGTATATTGTGGATGTAAGGCATAGATGCTGATGGAGTTATAGGGATAGCTGTCCTGCCAGGTGTGGGTGATATTGGTATCATTGATGGGCAACACCTGCAAGAAGCGCTGCTCTGTTTTCGACACCCAGTCAATCATCAGTTTCAAATCACCGAAATCACCTACACCGAAAGAGCCCTCACTACGCAAGGAAAAGATTGGCACTACCGTGCCGGCACCCTTCCAAGGATAAATGGGGAAATAGGCTTGCGGCAATTCATAAACCACCACTTCGTTGGCATCCATCTTTGGGATTTCGATAGAGCGGTTAGCACCTGGTTCCCACATCGGAGAATCGGTCTCGCTACCAATGATCATGAACTTAAACTCGAAACGACCAGAAGGCAGTCGTGAAGCATCCAGCGAGACTGCCCATTCATTATATTCATGCTCGTCCATGACAATCGCCTTTAAGGGATTCCATGCACCTAACGATTCCGGCTCGCCCACAATGGCGAGTTTTTCACCCATTCTCAACTGTGGTGCACGAACCTTCAGACGGATAGTGCGCTGATATTCTGACTTCGTGCTAAGCGCACGCTTGCGAGCTGCCACACATTCCGTAAAGGCTGAACTATACATATAGGCATCCTCAGGGATGTCAATCCAGTGGTCATAGACAACATAACGCACTGCCTTTGTAGCAGCAAATTCCAAACGATGGGGTTCTACCATCCACTCATGGCGGGCTTCTTGGTCGCCACGCATAAGACTATAATAATAATCAATGAACGTGCCTGGTTTCGTTTCTTTTCTTATTTCTACAAACCAGTGTTCACCATCGAGCGTCGTCATCTTGTGCTGCGACACTTTACCGCCTTCTTTCTCGGGCAAAATATTTAACACCAAATTCTCGCCAAAAGTGGTGTGATATTCTACATTAAATAAGATTTTCATAAGCGTATTATCTTTAATTGTTAACTATGTCGAATCCTTTTATGCAACCGATTGCACTTTATGATCTTTAATCACTGTCACGCAAGCTCCACCTACTACCAATAGGACTGCTGCCACCAGCATCATAGACGACTGATTACTACCTATCAGTGAGAGAACGACACCACCGCAAAGGGCTGCGACAATCTGCGGAATACATATGGTTCCGTTGAACAAGCCCAGATAGGCTCCCATGTGACCATAACCCTGCAGTGCATTGGTGACAAACGTAAACGGCATAGCCAGCATAGCGGCCCACGCACAACCAATGAGCAGGAATGGAATGAACTGCAGATACTGGTCATGTAAGAATGGTACCATGGCGAAACCGACTGCACCCAACAAGAGGCTTACCGCGTATGCTACCTTCGTGTCCTTAAACTGAGGCAGCAGAGTCGCCCAAATGACCGAACCTACAGCCTGCACAGCAAAGAGCACGCCCACCCAGTTTCCTGCTGCCTGGAAGTCCTCACTGGCAGGATCGGTCGTGTTCCACACCGTCTCAGCGATAGCACCCGTCGTATAGTTCCACATATACAGGAATGCTGCCCAGCAGAAGAACTGCACAAGTCCGACCTTCCAAAAGGTGGAAGGGGCATTCTTCAAGAGGGTAATCCAGTTGGCACTCTCCTCTTTTTCCTCTGACACGGGATTGTATTCGTTATATTCCTGCGGATTCCACTCCTTGACCTTTGATGTAGTATATACCACACAGCCAATCAGAATGGCAGCACCGATATAGAACGACCAGATGACGCTATCGGGAACCACGCCCTTCTCAGCCACATTGCTGATGCCGATAAAGGTAAAGATAAATGGGAACAAGTAGCCTGCCACCGAACCAGCATTGCAGAGGAACGACTGGATAGAGTAAGCCTTGGCTTTCTGTTCCTCATTGACCATGTCGCCTACCAGCATCTTGAACGGCTGCATGGCCATATTAATACTGGTATCAAGGAACATCAAAGCTATCAGCCCAAACAACATGGCAGCACCAACCGTCAGTCCCAACGAACCAGCATTTGGCAACAGACACATCACCAGCACAGCAACTGTGGCTCCTATAAATAAATAAGGTATACGACGTCCGAAGCGTGTCCATGTCTTGTCACTCAACGTTCCCACGATGGGCTGTACCAAGATACCCATCAACGGGGGCAATATCCAGAAATAGCTTAGATTATGCGGGTCTGCGCCCAACGTAGCAAAAATACGGGAAATATTAGCAGACTGCAAGGCGTATGCAATCTGAACGCCAAAGAAACCGAAACTTAGGTTCCAGAGACTCCAAAACGGTAAATTAGGTTTTTGTTTCATATCTTATATCATTTTGTTGTTCCTCTTATAATCAGTCTGGTGCGGACAATACGACGCTCAGCTTTATCCAAGGGGATGGTTCCCTCCACATGACCTATCAGGATGTCTGCCGCCTCTTCACCAACCTTGACACCCCGTTGTTCAACAGTAGTCAGCATCGGGTCGCAGGCCACAGCACGCTGTCCATTAGTAAAACCACAGATTGAAATATCCTGTGGTACCTTCAAACCCATACGCTTTGCTGTATACAAGATACCGATAGCCGTATCGTCATTAACAGCAAAGAATCCGTCAGGCCGAAATTCTTGTTGCAATAGTTCTGGTGTAATAGCCTCCGCATCAGTACGGTTGTCACAGATACGGGTGATGGTCTCGTCATATTCCAACCCATGTTTCAACAAGGCATCCTTGTAACCGTTAAAACGATTTTTAGAAATCTCCAAAGTGGGTGACGAGCCATAAAAGGCTATACGCTTGCAGCCTGTCTCTATCAAATAGGAAACAGCATTGAATGCACCCATGTAATCGTCGACCACCACACGGCTAGCATTCACGCCCGTACATATTCTATCATAGAATACTAACGGGACACCTGCGTCCATCAGTTTCTGGAAGTGGTCGTATTTTTGTGTATCCTTTGCCTGCGAAACAATGATGCCACATACCTTATTCTCATAGAACGACTGGCAGATGCGCACCTCACGCTCATATTTCTCATCACTCTGTGCCACCATGATACGATAGCCGCGAGCCAGTGCCTCCTCTTCAATGCCAGACAAAACAGACATAAAATAGAAATGGGTAAACTCGGGAATAATGACACCTATCACCTTGATGGGCTGTACCCGTGAAAAACGCAATGACTCAGCAATGACGTTAGGTGTAAAGTTATGTTCACGTGCATACTGTTGAATGGCCGCCCTGCGTTCTGCTGATATACGGGGCGAATCCTTCAATGCACGAGACACTGTTGCCACGCTAATTCCAAACTCGCGGGCTATGTCCTTCATTGTCAATGGCGTCTTTTCTTTCATCAGGTTTTCAGCATTACTTTGCGTTTTAGCACGCTTCTGCGTGCAAAGTTATCGAAAAGTTTCATTCGTTGGACCTTTACCTTATATATTTATTAATAAACGTCAATGCAAACGTTTGCATTAACTATATAACGTATTTATTTAAAAAAAAGTATCAACGAACTAAAATAATTCTTACCTTTGCGCTTGATTTAAATCAATTCTCTTTGTTATTTGTGAACTTATTATAAAATACTAACTTTAAAAATTAAATGATGAAGCAGGTAAACATTAAGATTCCGTTTAGGATGCTCGTCCTTATGTTAGGACTATTCCTATCGGTAGGAGCCTTTGCGCAAATAGACGTGAAAGGCCATGTTAAAGATGCTCTGGGTGAACCCGTCATTGGAGCCACTGTACGTGTAGCAAACACACAAACTGCTACCGTTACCGACTTCGATGGTAATTTCACCTTGAAAGCCAATCAAGGCGCTGACATCACCGTCAGCTACATCGGTTATCAGACAGCAACTGTCAAGGCTGCTCCCACCGTGTTGGTATTGCTGGAGGATGATGCAGCATTGCTGAACGAAGTGGTGGTCATTGGTTATGGTGCCGTAAAGAAAAGCGACCTCACAGGTGCTGTAGCCGCTCTGAAGCCCGATTCCAAGAACAAAGGTCTTGTGGTTAACGCACAAGACATGTTGGCGGGTAAAGTTGCAGGTGTCAATGTAATCAGTAATGACGGTGCTCCTGGTACAGGTGCTCAGATTCGTATTCGTGGCGGTTCTTCATTGAACGCCTCTAACGACCCTCTAATTGTGATTGACGGTATTGCTATGGACAACGATGGCGTGAAAGGTCTTTCTAATGCGCTGTCAATGGTTAATCCACAGGACATTGAATCATTCAACGTGCTGAAGGATGCTTCCGCTACCGCCATCTATGGAAGTCGTGGTTCGAATGGTGTTATTATCATCACCACTAAAAAAGGCCGTACAAACATGAAGCCGACGGTTTCCTATGCTGGTAGCGTTTCTGCCGGTTTCCGTCAGAAGTCTTTAAAGGTAATGGATGGTAACGAGTATCGTCAGTTTATTACCAACATGTATGGAACAGGTAGTATCCCCTACTCTGCACTTGGTACTGCCAACACTGACTGGCAGGATGAAATCTACCATGCCGCTATCAGCACAGACCAGAATCTGACAGTGACTGGTGCATTTAAGAACCTTCCTTATCGTGTTTCTGTAGGCTATACTGACCAAGAAGGTATCTTGAAGACCTCCAAGTTCGAGCGTGTTACTGCATCGCTGAACTTAAACCCCTCATTGTTCAACGACCACCTGACGCTCAATCTGAACGCTAAGGGTATGTTTGCACGAACAAAGTATGCCGACACAGGAGCTGTTAGTGCTGCAGTCTATTTCGATCCCACACAAGATCCTCGCGACTACACCTCTGCTTACCACAAGGAAATGTTGGGCAACAGTCTCCGTACTACACTCAACAACTTCGGTAGTTATTTCCAGTGGCCTGTTGTAGCAGACTATGAAGGTGACAAGGCTTGGCCTTTCACGTATAATGGTGTTGCCAGCATGCCTAACCCTCTAGCATTGCTCTATAACCGTGATGAACACGCTAACAGCCGTTCATTCGTTGGTAGTGCTGATGTAGACTATAAGGTTCATGGTTTCGAGGATCTGCGCCTTCATGTAACTGCAGGTGCCGATATCTCTGAAGGAAGGCAATATACAGATAACGACCGTTCTTATACTGGTTCTATCTACTACGGCAGTCATGGCTGCGAGAAGGTGCTGAAACGCAATCTGCAACTCTCCGCCTACGCACAATATTATAAGGATTTTGCCAAGATTCACCACTTCGACATCATGGGTGGTTACGAATGGCAGCACTTCTGGCGCGACGTGAAGAACGACTATGTCAGCACTTATCCTAGCACCAGCGTTAATGCTGGTCAGGAGCGTCCTCACACGCCTTACCATTTCCAGACTGACAGCTATCTGGTTTCATTCTTCGGACGTGCCAACTACACGCTGCTCGACCGTTACATGCTGACTGCTACTGTTCGTCGTGATGGTACTTCACGTTTCAAGGATCACTGGGCAACATTCCCCTCGTTCGCTTTTGCATGGAGAGTCAACGAAGAGCCCTTCTTGAAGAATGCCAAGGCTCTGAGCGACCTGAAGATTCGTCTGGGTTATGGTGAGACTGGTCAGCAGGCCGGTGCCGTTCCTGACTACAGCTGGATTGCTACCTATTCTAAGAATACAGGTACGGACAGCTACTACGATGTCTCTGGCGACGGTACACTCTATCGTCCGGACAACTATACTCCGAAACTGAAGTGGGAAACCACTACAACGTATAACATCGGACTTGACTGGGGTCTGTTCAATCAGCGCATCTCAGGTACTATCGACGTTTACAAGCGTAAGACCACCGACCTGCTGAACTATGCTCCCACCAAGGCTTTGTCTGCATACCGCAACCAGGCTTGGCAGAACATTGGTTCGCTGGAGAACAAAGGTATCGAGGCCAGCCTTAGCGTGAAGCCCATCCAGCGTGAGGACTTCTACTGGGTCATCGACTACAACATCACTTATAATAAGAACGAGATTACTGACCTGAGCGGTGTGTCAGAGGACGGTTCACCCGTTCCCAACACTGATATCAAGATTGGTACCGACCGCTATCTGGAGTACCAGCAGGTGGGTCATCCCATCAATTCGTTCTATGTCTTCCAGCAGGCTTACGATGCAAATGGCAAACCTGTTGAGAACGCTGTCGTAGACCGCAATGGCGACGGACAGATCACCCAGGCCGACAAGTACTTCTACAAGAGCCCTGCTGCTCCTGTCACAATGGGTCTTTCTTCTCGTATTGAGTGGAAGAAATGGGATCTTGGTTTCTCACTCCGCGCCAGCCTTGGCAACTATGTATACAACAACAACGAGCAGGGTATGGCAAACGTCAACCCCACAGAGGTATGGAAGAGTTCTCTGCTCTATATGAACAACTATACGTATGAGGCTGTTAACCGTAACTGGCAGACTTACCAGATTACCTCTCAGCTCTCTGACTTCTATGTACACAATGCTTCGTTCCTGAAGTGTGACAACATTACTCTCGGTTATTCGTTCAAGACATTTGATGACTATATGAACGGTCGTGTCTACCTGACTGCTTCTAACGTGTTCACCATCACCAAGTATGATGGTCTCGATCCTGAGGTAGCCAATGGTTTCGATAGCAACATGTATCCACGTCCTATCACTTTCATCCTGGGTGTGAACCTGAACTTCTAACACGTTACATTATAATAATAAAGGAATAAAGTCATGAAAAGAATATTTAAGCATATCATTCCTGCAGCAGGTCTTGTCCTGTTGTTTGGAACAACGTCATGCACGAAGGACCTGGATGTGACCCCGCTGGATCCAAATATGGATACCAACATCAACTACGAAGGTCTTTTCAACAAGTGCTATGCGACCATTGCTATGGCCGGTAATGGCGGTGCCAATGGCGACTGCGACATTGACGGTATCGATGGTGGTACCTCTGGTTATGTCCGTCAGATGTGGAATGCCAACGAACTGCCCACCGACGAAGCTATCAATGGCTGGGGTGACGATGGTATCGAACAGTCGTGCTTCAACACTTATGATGAATCACATCCGATGTTGAACGGATATTTCTCTCGTCTGACCACTAGTATCACGTATTGCAACCAGTATCTTAATGAAGCTTCTGGCTACAACGCACAGATGACTGCCGAGGTACGTTTCCTGCGCTGTTTGCATTATTATCTGCTGATGGACGCCTTCGGACGTGTCCCCTTTACAGAGACTCTGAGTGACCCTGTTATCTATAGCCGTCAGGAAATCTTCGACTGGCTGGTCAAGGAACTCACCGAGAACGTAGAGCCAAACCTGAGCGAAGCCAAGCCCAAGAAGTCTGGTGATACTGGCTATGGTCGTGTTGATAAGGCTGCTGCCTGGATTCTGCTTTCGCGTATCTATCTGAATGCTGAAGTATATACAGGTACTGCTAAATGGAGCGAAGCTGCTGAATACGCTAAGAAGGTTATGGATTCTGCCTATAAGATTAACACTACCTCTATCGGTGGCTGGAGTGCTTACCAAATGCTGTTCATGGGCGACAATGGTGAGACAGACGCTGCCTACGAAGCTATCTTCCCCATTCTGCAGGATGGTCTGCGCACCACTTCTTGGGGTACCTCACAGTTCCTCTGCGCAGGTAGCTTCGATAGCGACATGCACGCCAATCCCAATGACAAAGATGCCACTAATGGTCTTTCTGGTCAGGTATGGGGTGGTAACCGCACACGTCCACAGCTCATCCAGAAGTTCTTCCCCAATCTGGATGCACCTCAGGCTGCCTCTTACGAAATGCCTACGATTGCAGGTGACGACCGTGCCATCTTTGATGGTGTAGGCCGTGAAATCAACAACTTAGACCGTGCAACCTTTAAGAACGGCTATGCTGTTGCCAAGTTCATCAACTTCAAGACAGACGGCTCTTCTGGCCACGATGCCACTTTCATGGATGCCGATTTCTTCTTCTTCCGCAAGGCTGAGGCTTACCTGACTTATGCAGAAGCCACCGCACGCCAAGCAGGCAGCTCTGCCACTGCAGAAGGTGTAAAAGCTATTAATGTGTTACGTGCCCGTGCTCACGCTACTGAGCGTTCTGGCTATTCACTTCAGGATATCTGCGACGAGTGGTCACGTGAGTTCTACTTCGAAGGTCGTCGCCGTACTGACCTCATCCGCTTCGGCAAGTTTGGTGGTAACACCGACTATATCTGGCAGTGGAAGGGTGGTACGTATGCTGGCCGCAACTTTGATGCATATCGTAACATCTATGCTATCCCTGCTTCTCAGCTGCCTACTTATAACAACGAGCAGAACCCGGGATACTAAGATAAAAGTTAAAAGGTAAAAAAGTAAAAAGCTATCGATTATGAAAAATATATTCAAATCACTACTACTGCTGTGCAGTGTATGCTTGTTTGCTGCTTGTGCCGACGACAATGATTCAAATCCGACATTGACCATTCCGGCTACTTTCCAGCTGAACACTCCAGCGTTCGCACAGTCTTACACTGATTTGGCTACATCTGCAACACTTCCCTTCACATGGTCACAGCCTGACTACGGTGGTTTCCCTGCAGCAGCCCAATATCAGATGCAGTTCTCACTGAACCAAAACTTCACCATTTCAGTGGCTGAGGCCGAGGCTGATGAAACTGGTGCTACTGTTGCCGACTATGTCGCACTGGATCAGATCTATAACGGTTGCAATGGTGCTGTCGACCCAGCTCAACTGGCTAAGGGTCTCCAGCAGATTGCACATTGGTCAGAGAGTTCTGTTCCTGCCACAACGACTGTCTATGCCCGTCTGGTGGCCGACTATGCCAACCAGCTGGTTTACTCTAACATCGTTCCCATCAATGTTGCTCCCTACTATGTCGAGCTGAAGAATGCGCCTGTTGAGATTTGGTATCTCGTTGGTGGTTGCATTGGCGATGGCACTTGGCACAATAATGATGTTAACGATATAGGCGTAAGTCTGATTGAACTGAATCCCATCGAGGGTGAAGAATATGACAAGAAGAGTGGACAGGGTGTGATCTCTTATACTGGATACTTCCCTGAGGGTGGTCAGTTTAAACTGATTAAGACTCCTGGTAGCTGGAACGACCAGCTGAACTTCACCAACGTAAAGGATGCTTCTTTAGTTGATGATTTCGACGGCGACAACCACAACATTGGTTTCAAGAAAGCTGGCTATTACACTGTCAAGGTCAACACCAGCAAGCTGGAAGTAACTTGTGAGGTTTATGACGCTACTCCCAAGAAGTTTGACGGTATGGCTATCTCTGGTTCGTTCAACGACTGGGGTGACACCGCTATGAATGCTAGTAGCACGGTTGATGGTGTTGAGAATCACGACTGGTATGTCACGCAGCATCTCGACGCCGGTGTTGAGATTAAGATCAAGCAGGCTGGCTCTTGGGACTTCAACAAGGGTGGCGAGCTTGTTCCTGACGGCGACGACCTGTATGCCTTTGGTGTCGACGGCGGTGCCAACTTCAAGATTACGGAAGCTGCCGACTACCTGATTATCTTCAACGATATCACTGGTTTCGTACGTTTTATCAAGAAATAAACTAACGACAAGCACATTATGATGAAAAAGATTTTATATGGACTGACACTGATGGCCGCCATGGTCTCGTGTACAGAAGACTATAAAGACTGGGCCTCCCCCACAGTCAATCCTCAGGAGGCAGCACAGAACGTAACGCTGTCTGTCAGCAATGCAGCAGCTATCGACTACGACGGGCTGACAGCCGACTCTGTTCAGCTGTTCAATCCAACAGTTACCAGCACCGTTGCTGATGTCAAGACGTCCTTCAAGGCAATTCTTTGGAATGCTAACCACGACGACTTTGCCGAGATGAATAGTATCGATTCGAAAGGCTATGTCTCTGCTGATGACTTGAAAGCAGCCGTTGAGCAGCTCTACGGCAAACGTCCTGAAGCTCATAACATTCCCATTAACATTGCCGCGTACACCAATGTCTATGGCCAATCAATTGCCAACGCAGGCGAAGCAACTATCACCGTTACGCTGAAGGCTCCGTTCATCGACTCTGGCTACTGGCTCACTGGTGACTTTGCAGGTTGGAACAAGGAGGGTGCATTGGCCTTCACCCATCTGGGCGGTGGCGATGTCTACGACAATCCTGAGTTCCAGATTGTGTTCACGACTACTGCCGACAACCAGTACTGGAAGATTATCCCGCAGGGCAATTACGACAGTGACTTCTGGGCAGGTGGCGAGAAAGGTGTCGTTGGTACAGTCGTCGACGGTGATACCAGCATGGAGGGTAACCTCGTTACCGATAATCCACAGGCAGGTAAAATCGAACAGGCAGGTATCTATCGTATGACCATCAACATGATGAATTACACCTACAAGATTGAGAAGATGAACTATGGTCAGTTCGTTTATTTCATCGGTGCTACCGACGGTTGGGCAACACCTGACCAGCGATTGGAATCACCTAACTTCGACGGCAACTACGAAGGTTACGTCTACGTAGCCGATCCTAACGGATGGGGCTTGGAGTTCAAATTCCAGCGCGTAGCAGGCGATTGGGGTGACGACAGCCAGCTTAACAGCAATAACATGAATGCTGTCACTGGTGACTTCGAAAAGGGTGGCGACAACTTCAAGGCTTCTGCTGGTGAGGGTGTCTATTACGTGACCATCAACCTCGGTGCTATGACCATGAACGCTGTCAAGATCAACAACATGAATCTCGTTGGTGACTTCAACGGTTGGAACCCAGGCGATGATGCTCAGCAGATGAAGTGGAATGCTACAGACTTCTGTTGGGAGATTACGGGTGCAGGCGTTACTGCTAATGGTTGGAAGTTCACGGCCAACAATGGCTGGGACATCAACCTCGGTGAAACACCTGACAACCTCAAGGCCAATGGTGCCAATCTCAGTATCGTAGGCTCAACCATCAAGCTCTACCCGACACGTAAGACCTCTGACAACATCTACTGCACCGTGGAATAAATAACACTTCCGAATCTTTTATTAACCTTCCAGGGCGGGCGCTGTATGAATAGCGCCCGCCCAATGTTTATATTCCCTTAGGAATCGGATGACGGCATTGCGGATGCTGGTGAGACCGAACTCGGCGGGATTAACTTGGGCAATAGGAATCCAAAGGGCCTCAGCGGCGTCATCAGCAGCTTTGATGGCAGGGACAACACCATGAACGCGGACGAGATAATCCATATCGAGCGTATGGACACCCATACCGCTATAGACATAGACGTTGGGCGACGAGAAGAGATACTGGATGTTCGTGATGTCAAGGCCTGTCTCCTCCTTGATTTCACGAACCATACCCTCCTCTACCGTTTCACCCATATCGACGAATCCACCAGGCAGGTCGAGCGTTCCCTTAGCAGGTTCCTTGGCGCGACGGACGACCAACATCTCATCGTTGTCATTAACGATGAATGCAGCCGTTGCAGAACAGGGGTTGGCGTAATACGTGAACCCACAGTCGCAACACTTCTTGCTTTTGAAGTTGTGCACCTCAAAATGCTCGCTGCCACAAACGGGACAGTACTTGAATATCTCTAAAGGATGCTCCATATTAACATTGAACGTTGAACATTGAACGTTGAACAATATGATTACCAATTGTCTGTGCGGAAGGGGAACAGGGGCAGGCCTCCGGCGTTGGCCAAATTGCCTAACAGGAAGTTGCGGAAACAGTAACGAATGGCAACAGGCTGCTTCACCTCAGGACTGCTGATGACGAAACACTCATCCCAAGCACCTCCACCTGGTTGCCAGAAATGCTCAGCCTTGGCAGGATGGAACACACGGTCAGCGCCAGCAATCTCGAAGCCTTGAATATCCGTGAAGCGACTCATGCCTCCACACTCGTTGTTGAAATGAATCATTACTTTATCGTCCTTGATGTTCATCTCCTTGAACGACGGACTCTCGCAGATAATCGTGCTGAAACCGTAGGTCTTGTTCAGTGCGAGGAATGCCAGGCGTTCGCCCACCTTCTGCTTCTGGGCAGGATGAATCTGCAAAGGCTCGTAGGGATAGACTGCGTCGTTGATACACACTAGTCCGCTGTTAGGAATAATCTGCGAAGCACGGAACTGCTGTTCGCGCAACAATGCACCGCTCAAGCCGTTCACATCGTCACCATCGTAGGCGTAGGGCGCAATCTGCACAAAATAGAACGGAATCTCACCCAGCTTAAACTGCGCGCGCCATTGTTCGACGAGCAGTTTCAAACGCTCAGAATATTGGTTGCCTGGATCGCCCACGTTCGAACAACCCTGATAGTAGATAATACCCTTGACCGTATAGTTCAGAATGGGATTAAACGTGCCATTGCCCCACACCAGCCCACGAAGGTAGTCATACTCCTTCTTGAAATTGACAATACCCATCGTGTCCGTAGGTTCCTTGGTGTATTTCTCTAAGTTCTCCTTCGTCAGCCAGCTTTCTACTCGCGAGCCACCCTTGTTGGCCTCGATGAGTCCAATGGGAATGTCGAGTGCTTGGTTCATCACCTTCGCAAAAAAATAGCCCGTTGCCGAGAACTCGCTGACCGTTTGTGGCGAACACTCGCGCCACTGGGTGTCAGCATCCTCCTGAGGCGTCATTCGCATGATGCTGGGAATCTTCGCCGAGCGCACCTGACACTTGCCAGCACACCCAAGCACCTCCTGATTGTAGTTCAGCACAGGGCAGTTGCCAAAGCCCTTGACAGGCATCTCCATATTCGACTGGCCAGCGCACACCCAAACCTCACCAGCGAGGACGTTCTTGATGGTCACTGCACTCTCTCCGTCGTAGAAGGTGATGTGCAACGGCGTATAAGACGCCTTGGGCGAATGGACTGTCAACAGAAACCTTCCGTCCTTGTCAGCCTTCGTCTCACTCTTCTGCTCTGTCCATGAGGGCATTACCTCAACGGTGCTGTTAGGCTTTGCCCAGCCCCACAGACGAACGTCCGACTGTTGTTGAATCACCATGTTGTCGCTGACCAAATGGGGCAGCTTCACTTTTGCTTGCGCACCAATGGCTATTGCCGTCATCAGCGCCAAAGAAAGCATCTTTTTATTCATAGTCCTAAAGTTTTTACGTGTTTAATGCCGCAAAGATACGAATTATTTCGTACCTTTGCAAGCAATAACTCCAATAATTATGAAAAAAGTACTGTTTTTCCTTATGATGTTCGTATCGATAATGGCATCTGCCCAGAAGGGTACAGAGATGAATCTGTGGCCAGACGGCCCACATACCAGTAATGACGACCCAGAAGATATGGCGAAAGTCACCGTCTTCCTGCCCGACGAGAAAAAAGCAACAGGCCGAGCCATTGTCTGCTGTCCTGGTGGCGGATATACTCATCTGGCCATGCAGCACGAAGGATTTGACTGGGCACCATTCTTCAACGAGCAAGGCATTGCCCTCATCGTGCTGAAGTACCGCATGCCTCACGGCCACTATACCGTCCCTGCAGAGGATGCCGAAGAGGCTATGCGACTGGTACGCCGCAATGCCGAGGCGTGGCACATCAACCCCAACGACGTAGGCATCATGGGCTTCTCGGCTGGTGGTCATCTGGCCTCTACCGTTGCTACCCATGCCACCAGTGACGCTATGCCTAACTTCCAGATTCTCTTCTATCCTGTCGTCTCGATGGAACGGGGTATCACTCATAAAGGTTCGCGTGACAATCTGCTGGGAAAGAACCCCAAGCAGAAACTGATTAACGAATACTGTAACGAGAAACACATCAACAAACATACTCCACGTTGTTTTCTGGCATTGGCTCACGACGACCAAGCCGTTCCTCCTATCAATAGCCTCAGCTATTACGAGCAACTTTATACGATTGGCGTTTCTGCTGCTATGTACATCTATCCTTCTGGCGGACACGGTTTTGGCATCCGTCAGTCGTTCCCTTACCACCTCGAAATGATGCTGGAACTGAAAGCCTGGCTTCGCAGTTTCTAAATATAAAAGAAGGTTTGCCTGCGAGCAAACCTTCTTCATTTATCCTTTGTCAATTGTTTATTAGCAATTGTCACTGATCAGGTTCTCACCAGTCATGTCGGCAGGCTGTTCCAATCCCATGATGTGTAGGATAGAGGGAGCCACGTCAGCCAGACGACCGTCTTTCACTGTAGCCGAGTTGTTGTTGGTTACATAGATGAAAGGCACGGGGTTCAGCGAGTGAGCAGTGTTAGGCGTGCCATCGGGATTGATGGCATTATCAGCATTACCGTGGTCAGCAATGATGATAGCCTCGTAGTCGTTAGCCTTAGCAGCCTCGATGACTTCCTTCACGCAGTTGTCAACAGCCCAGACGGCCTTGGCGATGGCGTTGTAGATACCTGTATGACCCACCATATCACCATTAGCAAAGTTCACCACGATGAAGTCATACTTAGCCTCGTTGATAGCGGCTACCAATTTGTCCTTTACCTCGTAAGCGCTCATCTCAGGCTTCAAGTCGTAGGTAGCTACCTTCGGAGAGGGAACCAAAATACGATCCTCGCCCTCGTAAGGAGCCTCACGACCACCATTGAAGAAGAAGGTCACGTGAGCATATTTCTCCGTCTCAGCGGTGTGCAACTGTTTCTTGCCCTGCTTGCTGAGATACTCGCCCAGGGTGTCCTCTACATTCTCCTTGGGGAACAGAATGTGAACACCCTTGAAGTTTGCGTCGTACGGAGTCATGCAGTAGTACTGCAAATCCTTGATGGTATGCATACCCTGCTCCGGCATATCTTCCTGCGTCAGTGCGATGGTCATCTCCTTGGCACGGTCGTTACGGAAGTTGATAAAGATGACTACATCACCCTCTTCAATAGTACCATTCACTGAGGCATTGTGGATAGGCTTGATGAACTCGTCGGTTACACCATCAGCATAGCTCTCTTCCATAGCCTTCACCATATCAGTAGCCTGCTTGCCAACACCATTTACAATCAGGTCGTAACCCTCCTTTACACGCTCCCAACGCTTGTCGCGGTCCATCGCATAGAAGCGACCAACGATACTTGCGATAGCAGCATCATTGTCAGCGCAGACTTCGCTTACCTTCTGGATAAAGCCTATACCAGAGTGTGGGTCTGTATCGCGACCGTCCATATAGCAATGCACAAACACCTGACTCTTCAGACCATAGGCCTTACCAATCTCGATGAGCTTAAACAGATGGTCGAGGCTTGAGTGCACACCACCGTCAGAGGTCAGACCCATCAGGTGCAGCTTCTTGTTGTTCTCCTTGGCGTAGGTGTAAG
This sequence comes from uncultured Prevotellaceae bacterium, assembly GCA_902774925.1. GTDB lineage: Bacteria > Bacteroidota > Bacteroidia > Bacteroidales > Bacteroidaceae > Prevotella. The sequence continues at coordinate 41,068 of CACYKE010000007.1, forward strand.
CAGCCTTCACCTGAGGATTCTCCATGATAGAGTCGTCCTTGCAGGCGCGATTGATTTTAACGAGGTCCTGATACACGATGCGTCCTGCACCGATATTCAGGTGACCCACCTCAGAGTTACCCATCTGACCATCGGGCAGACCAACGTCCTCGCCAGAGGCCTGAAGCTGAGAGTGAGCTGAAGTAGCTGTTAACAGATCGAGGTAAGGAGTTGGTGTGTTGAATATAACGTCACCCTTACCGTGCTTACCGATTCCCCATCCATCGAGAATCATCAATAATGCTTTCTTTGCCATAATCTTATTTCTTTTTAAACGTACGTTTTCTAATTGCGGTGCAAAATTACGAAATATTTCTTAATTCTTTGTTCTTTATTATCAGTTTTTTCGTACCTTTGTCCCAGAAAATCAACATTTTATAGCTTATGAAACGATTTACATTTCTAATGATTTGTGTTTTGTCATGTCTGGTTAGCAAAGCACAACTGGAAGTCAAGGAGTTGAAACTGAGTAACGGTATGACCGTATGGCTAAACGAAGACCACTCGCAACCGAAGGTTTTCGGTGCTGTTGTAGTGAAGGCTGGTGCCAAAGATTGTCCCAATACGGGTATTGCCCACTACTTCGAACATATCATGTTTAAGGGTACCGACCGTATAGGTACCATTGACTATCAGGCAGAAAAGCCCTGGCTCGACAGCATCTCGGCGCAGTACGACCTGTTGTCGCAGACACATGATGAGGCAGAGCGCACAAAGATTCAGCACCACATCAACGAACTGAGTCTGAAGGCATCCGACTACGTCATTCCCAACGAGTTCAATCGTCTGATCTCAAAATACGGCGGTAGCGGGCTGAACGCAGGCACAGGCTATGACGAGACGTTCTACTACAACTCGTTCCTGCCACAATATATGGAACAATGGTGCTGGCTTAACTCTGAGCGCCTGATATCACCTGTATTTCGCGGTTTTCAGGGAGAGTTGGAAAACGTCTATGAAGAAAAGAACCGCTCTGCTGACGGAATGGGTAATGCTATGGAGAAAGTCATGGGTGCTGTGTTCAAGACCCAGCCTTATGCCTACCCTATCATTGGTTCAACGGAGAATCTGAAGAACCCACGCTTGTCGGATATGGCGGCCTTCTATAAGAAGTATTATGTGGCTTCGAACATGGGCCTCATCCTTTGTGGCGACATCACGCCAGACTCTACGCTGACCGCTCTGCTAGAGCAGACCTTCGGACGTGTACAGACAGGAACCGCGCCAAAACGCGGATATAGTCCCATGCCTGACATTCAGCCTAACGAAAAATACGAGGTGAAACTGCCTATTCCGTTGATTGGAATAGAGGCGTTGGTCTTCAAGGCTCCAACGGACTTTGAACCTGATGCCGATGCTTTGGACTTAGCCAACGCATTGCTGTCGAATGGTAAGGCAGGACTGCTGGACTCGCTGATGAACGAACATAAGGTGATGCTGGCTTTGGCCACCAGTATGGCTTTTGCTGATGCCGGAGGATCTGCTATCCTGATTATACCTAAACTCTTGGGCAAGATGAAGACAGCACAAGAGCGCATCATGGAACAGGTGCACAAGGTGATGAACGGACAGTTCAGTACTGAACAGATGGAAGCCTTGAAACAAGAGTTGGTGATGGCGGCTGAACGTGAATTGGAAACCATCAGCGGTCGTTCACAGCTGATGATTGACGCCTATGCCAAAGGGCATTCCTGGCAGGATGTGTTGGACAAGATTGCGCATATCAAACAATTGAAGAAAGAAGATGTCGTTGCTGCCGCCAAGAAATACTATAGTGCCAACCACATCACGCTGTCAAAGAAATACGGTACGTCTGACAAGGAGACCATCAAGCAGCCTGGTTACAAACCCATTACACCGAAGAACATGGATGCGAAGTCTGCTTTTGCTCTGCAGTTGGAGCAGATGCCTGTCAAAGAGGCTGCCATACGTACTGTTGATTTCGCGAACGACGTGACGACAAAACAGTTGAACGACCACGTCACCTTATATTATAAGGAGAATCCCATCAACGACATCTTTACTTTTACGCTACGCTATAAAGACGGTGAATTGCATACTCCAAAACTGAAGGTGTTGGCTGATTATCTGAATGCCATTGGTACTGACTCGCTGAAGAAACAGCAGTTGGAGCAGGCCTGGCAAAAGATGGGTGTCACCATGTCAGCAGAAACAGGCAGCAAGACCTTCAGCCTCAATCTGACTGGTCCTGACAAACAACTAAAGCCTGCCCTGCAATTGTTGGCCCACTTCTTGCGGAATGCAAAAGGTGACGACGAGGCACTCCATGAAGCCAAAGATGCTGACAAGGTAAACCGCAAGAGCTTCGGTAAACAAAAGGACGACGTTGCGAAACCAATGATGGAGCGCATCCTCTATGGTGAGAAGTCAACCTATCTCACTCAGCTATCCAAAAAGGAAATCAAAGCCCTGAAGAGCGACGAGTTGCTCAGTCTTTTCCGCGAACTTCAGCAGTATGAATGCGAGCTGTTCTACTGCGGTCATCAGGCTTTAGGGTATGTTGTGACTGAGTCGCAACACGTTCTACCCTTGGCTCAATGCACCCGCAAGCAGGTCGACACCTTCCGCCCCCTGCAACAATACTCGGAGCCTACTATCTTCTTCTACGAAGTTCCTAAGTCGCGCCAAAATTATGTCATCAGTTATGATGCCATCAGTGCCCTGCCTACAGCAGAACAACGTACCAAATTGAAGTTGTGGGATGAATACTTCGGTGGCGGTATGTCGTCAGTATTGTTCCAGAACGTCCGTGAATTCCGTTCGCTGGCCTATTCCACAGGCGGAAAGAGCATCACCACCAGCCTCGCCCAGCATCCGCAGGGGACACTGGGATACATCACTGCCACTGGTACACAGGCCGACAAGACGTTGGAGGCACTTACCACCATTGACTCGCTATTACGTCAGATGCCCTTGAAAGAAGAGAATCTCGAAGCTGCCCGACAGAGTGTCATCAGCGATATTCAGAACGACTATCCTACCTTCCGCAATATGGCCAGTTACGTTGCCAATCAGCGCATGGAGGGTTACACCAGTGACCCCAATGCAGACATGGCTCGTCTGCTGCCAGCTGTTTCTACACAGGACATCGTGCAGTTCTACCAACAGCATATCGCCCCCAACAACAACCGCGTGTGGATTATTATTGGCGACAAGAAGCTGACAGATATGAAAGCGTTAGCCCGTTTCGGTAAGGTTGTACAGCTAAAGAAAGAGGACGTCTACAGATAGACGCCCTCTTCAAAACGAGTTTAAATAGCTTTGCTTTATATTATCTTCCTGGGAAACCAAAACCTTGAGGTTGTGGAGCTTTCTCGGGCTGACCGAAGAAAGAGGCCTCAGCATCCTGGTCATTGAGTTTAAAGACCATAAAGTTGGGAGCCTTCTCTGTACAGGGAGCCCAGTTGCCACCCTTAGGGCCGTTAGGATCACTATACTTGGCGAAGTTGGTCCATGCAGTAAGCATCTTCTCAGAGAGCTCCCAGTCGCCCTTCGTCCAAGGACGCCAGCAATGCTTCAGTGACTTAAATACGAACCAGAGGTCACTGGAATGGAAGGCACCTTTCAGACGCTGTGTCACTTCAGGATGAGAACCGTCGTCGGGCAAAGGACGAGCAAACTGATAAGCCCAAGCCTTACCGCCCTTCTGTTGGCGCACCTTACAGAACTCAGCAATATTGGGGGCCATATTGCCCATATCGTTAAGGGTGAAACCAATCATATAAGGTACGTCAGCGAGAGTTCCCTCACGAGTGGCGTCGTCGAAGCTCTTAAGGCTGACATAACCGTCAATCATTGGCATGAAAGGCAGTCCCCTGCGCATAAATGGCATACCACCGCCCTGCTGCTGACCTTCGACAATCTGGTAGTAGAGGGTATTTAGTGCAAAGACGGTCTCAGTACTTGCCTGACGCATCTTCTGCAAATCAGTAAGGCCAGCCCAATCGAATACCTTTTTGGCATTAGCTTCAGCATCAGCAAACGAACCACCACTGTAGCGGCCACCCGTCGGATTGCCGTTAGCATCGGGAATAGAAAGACCCTGAGCACTCATGATGACAGCCTTATGGAAGAGACCACGGGCCAGCGGACTCTCGCACAACGTACGAACACTGCCACCACCTGCACTCTGTCCGAAAATGGTTACGTTATTGGGGTCGCCACCAAACTGAGCGATATTCTTCTTAATCCACTTCAGCGCCTCAATCTGGTCGAGGATACCGTAGTTGCCAGAAACCTTGTGTGGGCTCTCTGCCGACAAAGCAGGATGTACGAGGAATCCGAATACACCTAAGCGGTAGTTGATGGTGACGAGCACCACATCCTTGGCACCCCATTCCTGTCCGTCGAACTCAGGTTCAGAACCGAAGCCCTCACGATAGCCACCACCATGAATCCACAGGGCTACAGGCAGTTTCTTGTTCACCTGACCAGGAGCCTTCGTCCAAACATTCAAATACAGACAGTCCTCACTGAAGGCAGCTTCCTTACCATAGCCCCATTCCGTATAGTAGCCACCAGTATACTGGATGGCCTGATAACTCGGACGACCAAAAGTATCGCATACCTTCACGCCTTTCCAAGGCACAATAGGCTGAGGTTCCTTCCAACGATTCTCGCGGATGGGAGGAGCTGCATAGGGGATGCCACGATAGACAAACACATTAGGATGGTCGTCAGCCAAGACGCCTTGCACCTGACCACCTTCAATGGTTAACACGGGATTGTTCTGCGCATTTGCAGATACTGCTGCCAAGAGCAGAAGAGACAAAAAAATTTTCTTCATAATGATAATTTTAGGTATGGATGAAACATTTGCGTACAAAGGTACGCATTTTTGATTAAATACACAAAGAAATAACATTATTTTATACTAATATTATTGAGGTAAGATGATGACATTTCGTGCGTTTGTGCATCTTTATAATAAAATATATCTAAAGAAAAGATGAACGTAAAAGAATTGGAATTGCTTGCGGAGAAGAACCGTAAGCGTCTTGTTGAGGTGGTATATGCCGCCAAGGCTGGTCACATTGGTGGCGACCTTTCGTGTCTGAACATGATGACGGCATTGTATTTTCATGTGATGAAAGGACTGAATCCTCAGGAGCCGAAAGCTGCGGACAGAGACCGCTTTGTGTTGTCAAAAGGTCATTGCGTTGAGGCTTTGTACGTGACGTTGGAGGCAAAAGGATTTCTCGCACCCGAGGTGCTCGACACGCTGGGCAAGTTTGGAAGCATTCTGAGTGGTCATCCCACGATTGAGGTGCCTGGCATTGAGGTGAACAGCGGTGCACTGGGGCACGGACTGGGCATTGGCGTTGGTATGGCCATTGCTGCCAAAATGGATAAGAAAAGTTGGAAGACTTACGTGCTGATGGGCGATGGTGAACAAGGTGAGGGCTCTATCTATGAAGCAGCAATGGCTGGTCATAAGTATGAGCTCGACAATCTGGTAGCTATCATCGACCGCAACCACCTGCAAATCAGTGGTAATACAGAGGACGTAATGCCTATCGACTCTGTGAAGGAACGCTGGAGCGCCTTTGGTTGGGACGTTATTGAGATGAATGGCGATTCCATGGAGGATATCGTGAAAACTTTCGACGCTATCGATTATACGAACAAGAAGCCCCACCTGCTGGTGTCGAACACCACGAAAGGCAAGGGCGTTTCGTTCATGGAAGGCATTGCCAAGTGGCATCATGGTGTACTGAACGAAGAGCAGTGCAAAGAGGCTGTAAAAGAAATAGAAGAAAGAATTAAAGGATTGGAGGGATAAGAAGATGATTGCATGTAGAAAACAGTTTACTGACACGTTGCTGGAACTGGCACGTGAAGATAAAGATATTATTGCTGTTACCACTGACGCTCGTGGTTCTGTCACTTTGGGTGACTATGCCAACGCACTGCCTGAACAGTTTGTGGAGTGTGGCATTGCCGAACAGGATGCGGTGGGTATTTCTGCTGGTTTGGCACATAGTGGCAAAAAAGTCTTCTGTTGTGGTCCTGCCTGCTTCTATGTAGCGCGTTCACTGGAACAAGTCAAAGTTGATTTGGCGTATAGTGAGAATCCTGTTACCATCTTAGGTGTATCGGGCGGTGTGGCCTATGGCGCTTTGGGTGCCACCCACCATTCGCTGCACGACATTGCAGCCCTGCGTACCTTCCCAGGTATGACCGTTTGTCTTCCTTCCGACTGGCGCGTCACTAAGAAACTTGTGAAGTTCTTGGTTGATTTCAATAAGCCGTGCTACGTTCGTGTGGGTCGTGCTGCTGTGCCTGATGTCTATGCTGACGACAACTTCCACTTCGAGGTGGGCAAGGCCATTCGAGTTCTGGACGGTACAGACGTCACTATCGTAGCTACTGGCGAAACCGTTTACCACGCTTGGCAGGCTGGTTTGCAGTTGAAGGAGAAGGGTATCTCCGCTCGTGTGCTCGACTGTTCATGGCTCAAGCCTTTCGACGAGGAGGCTATCAAGAAGGCTGCAAAGGAAACAGGACGTATCGTTACTGTCGAGGAACACTCGCAGTATGGAGGTTTGGGCGCTATGGTTTGTGAGACTATCAGCGAAAGTCCTGTCCCTGTTCGTATCATTGGTATTCCTGATGAGAACGTCATTCATGGCACCAATGCAGAAATTTTCCACCACTATGGTATGGATGCAGAAGGTATCGTAAAGAGTACGCTTGATTTCATCAAATAAGTCTATGGCACAACGCATTATCGCTATCGACCAGAGCACATCCTCGACGAAAGCCTTGCTGTTCGACGAGGAATGCCGTTTGCTGGCTCGTACCAACGTAGATCACAAGCAATACTACCCCCAAACTGGTTGGGTCGAACACGACGCAGAGGAAATCTATCAGAACATGATAGAGGCCATCCGCAAACTAATGGCTGAGGTGGATCTGCACTATTCGCTGGTTCCCCACACCTTCTCGTTGGCCATTACCAACCAGCGCGAGACCGCTGTCATCTGGAACAAAACCACTGGCAAACCCATTGCGAATGCGGTTGTTTGGCAAGATACTCGTGGGGCAGAACTGTGTCGTCAACTACGGGCTGACGGAAAAGCAGAAATGGTCATGCAGAAGAGCGGTCTGCTCATCGACCCAAACTTCTCAGCTACAGGCATCAAATGGCTGCTCGACAACGTGGAGGGTGCTCGCGAATTATGTTCGCAGGGCGAACTGCTCATGGGCACTATTGAAACCTGGCTTATCTGGAAACTCACTGGTGGGAAGGTTCATGCGACAGACTATACTAACGCCTCGCGCACCATGCTGTTTAACATCCATACGATGCAGTGGGACGACGAACTGCTTCAACTCTTCGACATTCCTCGTTCGATGATGCCTGAACTAAAGCCTTGTGATGCCATTTATGGAGAGACCACCTGCGAGGGCGTGTTCTCCAAGCCTATTCAGATTGCTGGTGTGTTAGGTGACTCACATGGTGCACTGGTGGGTCAGATGTGCTTTGAGAAGGGTTCTGGTAAGGTAACTTACGGCACTGGTTCCAGCGTGATGGTAAACATTGGCGAAGAGCCCCAGCAAGCCCCTGAAGGTTTGGTGACCAGCGTAGGATTCTCAGCCTTTGGCAAGACCTACTATGGTTTCGAGGGCAACATCTATAGCACAGGCGCCACGTTGAAGTGGATTGCCGACCAGTTGCAGCTGGTGGGACATCCTGCTGAAATGGAAGCATTGGCAACGAGTGTCGAGGATAATGGAGGTGTGTATATCGTTCCTGCCTTTTCTGGGCTGGGTGCTCCTTGGTGGCAGAGTGATGTCAAGGGAGCGGTTTTCGGACTGACCTTCGCCACCACAAAGGCTCATTTTCTGCGTGCTGCTTTGGAGTCTATTGCCTATCAAATAAAAGACTTAGTCGACGTGATGGCTCGCGCCACAGGTGGCAGCCTAAAGGAGATTGCCGCTGATGGCGGACCCACGAAAAACCAGTTTCTTATGCAGTTCCAAGCTGATATGCTCGACACACCTGTCGTCTGCACAGAAGTTGACGACGCCTCAGCCCTTGGAGCTGTCATCATGAACGGCTTTGCCCGTGGCATCTGGAAGACCTTCGAGGAGGTAAGAGGTTTCCGCAAGGTGACACAAACCTATCACTCCCAGCCAAGACTCCAAAAGGAAGCACTCTATCAAGGCTGGCGCGATGCAGCGAATCAACTTATTAAATAACACTATTCATATTGAAAACATTTGAAGAATTAGGTGTATGCGAAGAGATTCGCAAAGCCATTGAAGAGATGGGCTTCGTACAGCCCATGCCTGTGCAGGAGGAGGTAATACCCTATCTGTTAGGTAATCGTAATGACGTCATTGCCCTGGCCCAAACGGGAACGGGCAAAACAGCGGCCTTTGGTATTCCCGTGCTACAAAGAATAGCCGAAATCCCCCACCCTCAGATGGGAGAAATTGGCAGGGGGCTGCCTCATGCCCTCATCCTAGCACCTACGCGAGAATTGTGCCTACAGATTGCTGACGATATGCGCGACTTTGCCAAATACCTGGACGGCATCCACATCGAGGCTGTATATGGCGGTGCCAGTATCGAACAGCAGATACGTGCCCTGCGCAAGGGTGTACAGATTATCGTGGCTACCCCAGGACGTCTGATTGACCTGATGAAACGTGGTGTCGCGCAATTGGACGACGTACATAATGTCGTGCTCGACGAGGCTGACGAGATGCTGAACATGGGCTTCTCGGAGAGTATTGACGCCATTCTGGAAGGTGTTCCTGAGGACAGAAACACACTGCTCTTCTCTGCCACCATGAGTCGCGAGATTGAGCGTATTGCCAAAGGATACCTGCACGACTACAAAGAGATTGTGGTGGGTTCACGCAACGAAGGTGCCGAACACGTCAACCACATCTATTATATGGTGAATGCAAAGGACAAGTACTTAGCGCTGAAACGTCTGGTAGACTACTACCCGCGCATCTTCGCCATCATCTTCTGTCGCACGAAGATTGAGACGCAGGAAGTGGCAGACAAACTGATTCGTGACGGTTACAATGCAGAATCGTTGCACGGTGATCTGTCGCAACAACAACGCGACCTCACTATGCAAAAGTTCCGTCAGCACACTGTACAGTTGCTGGTGGCAACGGACGTTGCTGCTCGCGGACTCGACGTTGACGACCTCACACACGTCATCAATTATGGATTGCCTGACGACATAGAGAACTACACCCACCGTTCTGGTCGTACGGGCCGTGCTGGCAAGAAAGGTACGTCGCTCAGTATTGTCCATTCGCGTGAAAAACATAAGATTCGCAACATCGAGAAAGAGATAGGCAAACAGTTCGAACAAGGCACCATCCCTTCGGCAGAGGAGATTTGCAAGAAGCAGCTTTACAAGGTGATGGATCAGATTGTAAAGAGCGACGTCGACGAGGAACAGATTGCGCCCTTTATGCAGGATATCAGTCGCTATTTCGAATATATTGACAAAGACGACCTCATCAAGAAGATCGTATCACTGGAATTCGGCAAATTCCTGGCTTACTATGCTGACGCCCCAGAGATAGAACCTGTTTCCTCGAAGAGAGAAGAACGAGGCGAAAAGAAAGAAAGGGGTAAACGTGAAAAGGGGCAATCGTTCACGGCATCCAAAGGCTACCGCAAACTCTTCATCAATCTGGGCAAGAAGGACGGTTTCTATCCTGGTGAACTGATGCAGTTCCTCAACAAGAATGTTCGTGGTCACGTAGAAGTAGGACATATCGACCTGCTGACCACCATCGCCTATTTCGAGGTTCCTGAAGAGGACGCCCAGCGAGTCATCAAATACGTCAATGGCCAGCAATATAAAGGCCGTGAGGTGCGCTGTAACGACGCAGAAGAAACCGCTGGCAGGCCTGCGCCAAAAGGCAAGTCGTCAAGGGTTTCTAGAGAATCTAGACCTTCTAGAGACTCTAGAGCATCTAGAGATTCTAGAGTGCCTAGAAAGGAAGCCAAGCCCTACCAAAAGGACGAATGGATGCAATTCCTGAATCCCAACAGTATGAAGACCAAGGGTGAAAAGAAAAAGGCGAAAGAGCTGAAAGGCGAAATACCTGATTTCAGCGAAGAGGGCTGGGCCATCCGCAAACCCCGTAAGAAGAAATAAAAAGTAAACCCTAGGGTTCGAAGCCCTAGGGATATTTTATGCATTGTTTCGCGAGGTTGTTATTTCGCGTTGATTTCCTTTAGGAGTCTGTCTGCGTGGCCCCATTGATCCATCATAAAGAGCATATAGCGCACGTCGACATTGATGGTGCGCGCCAGTTGACGGTCGAAGAAAATGTCCGACGACAGGCTGTCCCAGTTTCCGTCGAAGGCCAATCCAAGCAGTTCGCCCTTGCCATTGAAGATGGGTGAACCGGAGTTACCACCAGTGATATCATTGTTCGAGAGGAAACAGAGCTGCATGGTTCCCGTCAGCGAGTCAGCATACTTGCCAAAGTCCTTCTGGGACATCAGTTCGTGCATCACCGGCTCTGCAAAGTATTCGAAGTTCTCGTCAGCCTTCTGCATCTTCTCCCAAAGCGAACGGGCAGTGGTGTAATAGCCTGAGGGACGTCCGCCCAGCGTATATTCACCAATCTGACCGTAGGTCATTCGCATAGTGAAGTTAGCGTCCGAATAGTTAGGCAGGTCCTGTTCCATACGCAGAACGGCTGCACACAACAGGCGCTCCTGCTCGGCAATATCGTCTTTGAACTCGCTGAGGTCGTCATTGATCTTAGCCATAATCTCGCTGATGGAGATGCCGTACTTCACACCCAGGTCCTTGTCGTAGCTCTTCTTATTGAAATAGATGGGCTTGCCGCTCTTCATCAGAATCGACTTCTGATACAGGGCTTTGACGTAGGCGGCATAGTCGCCACCAAACTTCTCATCAATGGTCTCATAGAAATCAGGCAAATACTCCTTGTCGACCTGTTGACGATAGTTGCGAATCAGCGTAGCAAGCAGCTCGCAGTCAGTAGCCTCGTCCCACTCCTTACTGTTGTCGTCGAACATATAGTACTGCTTCTTGGGCTTGTCTTTCGGACCTTGTACATGAATGCCCCAGTTGCATTTCCAAGCACGCGTTGTCAACTCGTCGTCGAAGGTGTAGAAGGTCTCTCTGAAGATTGTGCGCAGACGGGTCAAGTTCATACGCTTCTGATAGAGTTGGGCCAACTTGTCGAAGTCGAGCTCACCCTTCAGATAGCCCGTAGAATCCTGCCATTGGCGAATCCTGGTCTCGAACTGCTGCTTCTGTCCGATAAGTCCTATCGAGTCGATACACTTGTTCATGCCTATGGAGTTCTTCCAGTAGTTGCTGCTATGCGCATATTTCGACTCATACATGATACGCACGGCCTCCGAAGCACGCATGTGGCGCAGCATCACCTCCTGTTTCACCTCACGAACCTGCACACGGGGTGCATTCAGCGCATCGCGACGCTCCTGAATGCCATACGACGACAGATAGCGACTAGTGGAACCAGGATAACCCATAATCATACAGAAATCGCCAGGCTTGTAGCCGTTCATAGCAACAGGAGCCCACGACTTGGGGTGATAGGGCATATTATCCTTCGAATACTTGGCAGGACCGTTGGTTTTGGGGTCGGCATAGATACGGAACACACTGTAGTCACACGTCTGACGGGGCCACATCCAGTTGTCCGTCTCGCCACCAAACTTACCCATCGACTTGGGCACTGCAAACACCAAACGGACATCCTCAAAGTCGCGATAGGTGGTCATATAGTATTTGTTGCCCTCGTAGAAAGGTTTCACTTCGACGCGCAGGGTAGAGTCCTGCTGGCGGATTTCCTTCTGCCAGGCATTCTCCACGCTGTCCACAAACTCAGCTTGCTTATTGAGTGATAGACCCTTCAGATGGGGGAAAATCTGGTCAGTCACGTCCTTCTGGTCAACCATGAAACTAACGAAAAGGTCTTCGTTGGGCAACTCCTCTTCGTAGGATTTTGAAATGAAACCATTCAGCATGTAGTCGTGCTCTATGGTAGAATGCTGACGAATGGCATCAAAACCACAATGGTGATTGGTAAACACCAGTCCGTCAGGCGACACAACGACACCCGTGCAAAAACCACCGAAGTTGACGACAGCGTTCTTCACGGCATTGTCGCTCGCGTAGAGCTGTTCCATCGGCAGTTGGAAACCATACGCCTTCATCTGCTCATAGACGGCATTGGGCAGATTGTAGAGCGTCCACATGCCCTCATCAGCGTGTGCGCCAAGAGCACACAGACTGAATAGTGATAAAAGAATTTTCTTCATATTGTATTATTGCTTGATTTTGTAATTCGGTTTTCTAAAGTATCTGCCCACGACGGGGAGACTCGCAAGGGGCAGGTCGCGCCAGATGATAACGGCCATAAAGGCCACAACGAGCAGAGTGTTGAAAGCTAACGAAGCTATCATCGGCCAGTCGTTGGTGAAACGCATCAGGCCAAAAAGTACGAAAGCTAATACCACATAAAGGGCTATTTCCTTCAGCGGATAGTTGAGGGGATAGTATTTCTGCCCCACGAAATAGCTGACGAGCATAGCGACTCCATATCCGGCAAATCCGCCCCACGCACAAGCCATATAGCCGTACTTGGGCACGAAGATGATGTTGACAGCCAGCAACACAGCACAGCCGATACCAGAGAAGATGGCGCCCCAGATGGTCTTATCGATAATCTTATACCAGAACGACAGATTGAAGTAGATGCCCATCATAATCTCTGCAGCCATCACGATGGGAACAACCTCCAAGCCCACCCAGTAGTCGGCACCGATAATGAACTTCAGTACTTCCAAATAAGCTACCACAACGAGGAAGGCTAGCAGGGTGAAGATAATAAAAAACTTCATGGCCTTCTCGTACATTTCGTGCTGGTCTTTGTCCTTGACGCCCGCAAAGACAATAGGTTCGTAGGCAAAGCGGAAGGCCTGCGTAATCATCGCCATAATCATTGCTATCTTCGAGCAGGCACCATAGATACCCAACTGTTCGCGCATATCGCTAGCCTCGTAAATGTAAGGAAACAGCATTTTATCGGCCGTCTGGTTCAGAATGCCAGCAATGCCCAGCACCAGAATAGGCCACGAATAACTGAGCATTGTGCGCAGCAATTGTGTGTCGAGTTTCCAACGGAAACCCGTATATTCCGTAATCAGACATATGGCCAGCATCACCGTGCAGACGAGATTGATATAGAACGCATAGCCCACATCTTTGCCGTCCATGAAATAGAAATAGATGAGGTTCAGCAGGATGCTCACCGCAATGTTCAGCAACTTCAAGGCCGCAAACTTCAGGGCCTTCTTCTGTTGGCGCAGATGGGCAAAGGGAATGCATAGGAAGGCGTCAATGGCTACCGTAACGGCCATCACTCCTACGTACTCAGGATGGTCGCCATAGCCCATCAACTGACTGACGGGCGACAAGAGCAACAACACCAGCACCGCAAACACCAACGACACGGAACCCACCGTGATGAGTGTGGTGCCATAAACCGTCTGCGAGTCGGTATGGGTCTTGTTGGTGAATCGGAAATAGGTGGTCTCCATACCAAACGTCAGCAACACCATTGCCAGTGCCACATAGGCATAGATGTTGGTGATGATGCCGTATCCGCCACTGGCCGCCGAGAGCTGAGCCGTATATAACGGCACGAGCAGATAGTTCAGAAAACGGCCAATGATGCTCGACAGACCGTAAATAGCGGTATCCTTGAAGATTGTTGTTAATTTTCCCATAATCATTCTAGATTTTCTAGATGGTCTAGTTCTTCTAGACTACCCAAAGAACAAATAACATATCGCAATGGCTGCAATGATGCCAGCAAGGTCGGCTAGCAAGCCACAGCTCACAGCATGACGCGTGTTCTTAATACCCACAGAGCCGAAATAGACTGCCAGGATATAGAACGTCGTGTCCGTCGAACCTTGGAAGACGCACGACAGGCGACCTACAAACGAGTCGGCACCGTAGTTGGTCATTGCATCGACCATCATACCGCGTGCACCAGAGCCCGACAACGGCTTCATCAGGGCTGTAGGCATAGCGTCGACCCACTGGGCATTGACGCCTGTCAGTTCAACACACCAACGCATTCCTCCTATCAGCATGTCCATTGCCCCAGAGGCACGGAAAACGCCGATTCCGACGAGGATAGCCACCAGATAGGGAATAATCCTCACGGCAGTAGTAAAGCCGTCCTTGGCGCCTTCGATAAAGGCGTCATAGACATTTACCTTTTTACGCACGCCAGCAAGGATAAAGCCACAGATAATGGTCATCAGCAGAATGTTGGCCACCGTTGTGCTGACCTTGTTCATAGCGTCTGGTGACAACTGCGAGAAGCCCCAGATGATGCCCGCTACGACAGCACACGCACCACCCAGCGTCAGCAACATCGTACGATTCAGCAGGTTGATGCGCTGATAGAGCGAGGTAATAACGATACCTGCCAACGTCGAAAAGAACGTTGCCAGCAGGATGGGAATAAAGATGTCCGTTGGCTGAGCGGCACCCAGCTGTGCCCTGTAAACCATGATGCTGACGGGTATCAGCGTCAGTCCGCTGGTGTTCAGCACGAGGAACATGATCATCGGATTCGACGCCGTATCTTTCTTCGTGTTCAGCTCCTGCATCTGCTCCATAGCCTTCAGGCCAAGGGGCGTAGCCGCATTGTCCAGTCCCAACATGTTGGCGGCAATGTTCATGAAGATAGAGCCCGTCACGGGATGACCTTTGGGAATATCAGGAAACAGACGAGTGAAAACGGGTGACAGCACGCGCGCCAGCACATTGACCACACCGCCCTTCTCACCAACCTTCATCACACCCAGCCAGAGCGACAGCACACCCGTCAACCCCAGCGAAATCTCAAATGCCGTCTTCGACGACGAGAACGTAGAATCCATCATTGCTGGAAACACGTCGAAGTCGCCAAAAAACGCCAACTTCACTGCAGCAATCACAAATGCCACCAGGAAGAACGCTATCCAAATATAATTCAGTACCAT
>CACYKE010000008.1 GCA_902774925.1 uncultured Prevotellaceae bacterium
ACATGAAGAAACACAGAAGCAGCGTCATCACGTCTGACATAGGCGTCATGTCAATCCAGATGTCTTTTTTCTGTATCTTAATTTTAGCCATACTAAAACCGATTTTAAAGTTTTAAATGGTTAAATATTAAGCCTCGTTGTGGTTAGAATCGTATGTAGCTGCGATGGTGAAACCAATCTCGTCGAGAGCGTAAGTCAGCTTATCGATCTTGTTTGAGAAGAAGTTGTAAACAACGGTAGCAACCCAAGAGGTCAAGATACCAGATGCTGTGTTCACAAGGGCCTCAGAAATACCGGCAGACAGAGCCATAGAGTCAGCACCACCACCTGCAGACAGAGCCTGGAATGTTCATCTGAAGGGTAGGCATCTCGAGCTGAGTAGCCTCCTCGTGAGCCTGAGAGATCTTAGCAATCTTAGCAGCCTTCTTCAGAGTAGAGTCGGTCTCAACAGTCTGATACATGTTGATAGAAGCGAGCACTACGTTAGCTACCGAACCCTGCATCTTGTTGCAGAGAGCCTTAGCCTCGTCGAACTTCTGCTCCTTGATGGCAGCCTTCACCTGAGCAGTGAACTTAGCCAGATTGATTTTACCAGAAGCACTCTTGATAGCGAAGAAACGCTCGATACCAAGGCAGATAACAGTGAAGAGCAGGGTAAGGATCAGACCTACAACGAAACCTCCCTTATACACTGTACCAAGCAGGTTTGCGGGATGACCTGAACGGTCGCCACCAACGAAGTTGTCGGGGTTACCCATGATGAAATACCATACACTGTAACCTGCGATAGCACAAATTACGAGAATAATCCATGCAGCTTTAACACCCTGGAAGCCCGAATTCTTTTTGGCTGGGGCTGCAGCCTTTGTTGTTGTTGCCATAAATGAAACTTTTTAATTTTTTAGTTATTAAATAAATGAATTGAATTGTTTTCTCGTTTTCGTTCGTTCCGCAAAGATAGCAATTTCAAGCGGAGAAAATGCTAAATTAAGAACTTTTAACTTGATTTTTCTCCATTTTTATTTCAAAACTGCCAAAACGTCCTTGATACGACGCATTGCTTCGACAATATTCTCGTCGCTTGTTGCGTAACTCATGCGGAAACATTCGGGGTCGCCGAAGGCATCACCACCGACGGTGGCGACGTGTCCTTTCTCCAACAGATACATGGCAAAATCGGTACTGTTCCCGATGGTTTGGCCGTCGGGCGTCTTTTTGCCGAAGAAGCTGGAGCATTTGGGGAAGAGGTAGAAAGCACCCTCTGGAACATTGACCTCCAGTCCGGGAATGTCCTTCGCCAGTTTTACGATGAGGTCGCGACGGCGCTCAAAAGCCTGACGCATCTCCTCGACACACTCCTGACTGCTGGTGTAGGCGAACTCTGCAGCCTTCTGACTGACGCTGCACGGGCCGCTAGTGTATTGTCCCTGAAGCTTGTTGCAACCTTTCACAATCCACTCCGGAGCAGCGATATAACCGATACGCCAGCCTGTCATGGCATACGCCTTCGAGACGCCGTTGACGATAATCGAGCGCTCCTTCATGCCCGGGAATTGGGCAATAGACTGGTGTTTACCGATATAGTTGATGTGCTCGTAGATTTCGTCAGCGAGTACAAAGAGGTTGTCGTGAGCTAGAATGACTTTGGCAAGGCCCTCCAGTTCGTCCTTCGAATAGACGCTACCGGTAGGATTGCTGGGTGAACAGAGTATCAACAGGCGCGTCTTGGGCGTAATGGCAGCCTCCAACTGAGCCGGCGTCATCTTGAAATTCTGTTCGAAACCGGCCTCGACAATCACAGGATTGCCACCTGCCAACAGCACCATCTGCGGATAGCTCACCCAATAGGGTGCGGGAATGATGACCTCATCACCGGGGTTCACCAGTGCGAGAACGGTATTGCAGACGCTCTGCTTGGCACCGTTCGACACGAGGATCTCTGCCGGCGTATAATGCAGCTGGTTTTCGCGCTCCAGTTTACGGGCAATAGCCTGACGCAGGTCGGGATAGCCGGGAACGGGGGAATAACGCGAATAGTTCTCGTCGATAGCCAGTTTAGCAGCTTGCTTGATATGGTCGGGGGTATTGAAATCAGGTTCTCCAACGCTCATGTTAATCACGTCGATTCCCTGGGCTTTCATTTCAGAACTTTTCTGTGACATAGCAAGCGTTGCCGACGGGGCCAGACGCTGCAAACGGTCAGATAATTGTGCCATAATGTTGCTTCGTGTATAAATTTAGCTGCAAAAGTACGCATTTTATTCCTTATAAACGAATATTTGCGTCACTTTTTAACTTTTTTCTCACTTCTTACCTCTTACTTATTACCTCTTACTTCAAATGCAATGTATGCCCCATACGGTCTTTTTTCGTCTTCAGATAGCGCAGGTTATACTCGTTGGGAGTGATTTCGATGGGAACATTTTCGATGATTTCCAGTCCGTAAGCCTCAAGACCGACACGTTTCACGGGATTATTCGTCATCAGACGCATCTTCTGAACACCCAGCAAACGCAGAATCTGGGCACCACAGCCGTAGTCGCGCTCGTCGGGCTTGAAGCCCAAATGGATATTGGCATCAACAGTGTCGAGGCCCTGTTCCTGTAGCTTGTAGGCGGCAATCTTGTTCATCAGACCGATACCCCTACCCTCTTGCTGCATATAGACAATGACACCACGACCCTCCTGTTCAATCATCTGCATCGACTTATGCAGCTGTTCGCCGCAGTCGCAGCGCTTCGAACCCAGAATGTCGCCTGTCATGCAACTGGAATGGACGCGCACTAAAACCGGTTCGTCCTTATCCCACTCACCCTTGATGAGTGCGAGATGTTCCAGACCGTTAGATTTCTGACGGAAGGGAATCAGCCGGAAATGGCCGTAATCAGTAGGCATATCCACCTCTTCGCCCATCTCGACCAGGCTTTCTTTTTTCAGACGGTAGGCAATCATATCCTTGATGGTGATGATTTTCAGGTCGTGTTCCTTCGCAAACTCCACCAGCTGCGGCATACGTGCCATAGAACCGTCGTCATTCATAATCTCGATGAGCGCTCCGGCAGGATAGAGACCAGTGAGCTTGCAGAGGTCGATGGCCGCCTCGGTATGTCCCGAACGGCGCAACACGCCATTGTCCTGAGCGTAGAGAGGGCTGATGTGTCCCGGGCGTCCAAAACTCTGTGCCGTCGACCGTGGATCGGCCAATGCACGGATGGTTGCCGCACGGTCGTGAGCCGAAACACCCGTCGTACAGCCTTCTATCTTGTCGACTGTGACGGTAAACGGTGTACCCAGCAGCGAAGTATTATCCTGCACCTGATGGGGCAGTTCGAGCTCGGCAGCGCGACTGATGGTAACCGGAGCACACAACACGCCACGGGCGTTCTTCAGCATGAAGTTCACCATTTCGGGAGTGATTTTCTCGGCGGCACAAATCAAGTCGCCTTCGTTCTCACGGTCTTCGTCGTCAACGACAATGACGAACTTACCTTCACGGAAGTCTGCCAGAGCCTCCTCAATTGTATTCAGTTTCAATTGTTCCATATACCTTATTATATATATAGTATGCGTTAGTTGTTTTGGTCTGTGACTGTAATACTGCCCTCGGCCTGAACATCACCCAGTTCAATGACACGCGGGATGAGCTTCTTGTTGACCCTGATGATGTGCTGCAAATCGCGATAGAGGCGAATGCGGAAGCGGATCATGCGGATATAGAAGAAGAGGCCTGTCGGCAGGAAGATACCTGTAATGGCGTTCAACCACTTGCGCTGGAAGGGTCGCGTATGAGCACGAGTAGCAATGACTGGGAACTGATTGAGTTTCATCAGCACATAGCTGTTCCTCGTGTATGACAGGTCCTCGATGGCCGTTTCCAGTACGTTGTTGATATATTCGATGTCGTGGTCGTCGCCAGGACGGAAGAACACCTTGATAGGATTGGGCCAGCGCAACAGGTGGTGGTCCTCGCCATAGCGTTCGATTTCGATACTGACATTCTTGAGCATCTCGGCATCAACCAAATACTTCGGCTCTTCAATGATAACCTCCTTACGGCTGATGCTACGCTTGGAGCGCAGTCCAAGCATCTGGCTGAGAATCTGTTTGTAGAGGTCGATATTGAATACCACCGAGTCGTTGTTGGCTTTGTAGGTGAAGAATACGGCAATGGGTGAAAGTACAGCCGTGCCGAGGAGTTTTCCGAACCATACCGTCCAGTTGTCGTCGCGCGCCATCTTCATGCCCGTATTGTCAAGGATATAGAATATGATGAACACCAATACGGAAATGATGACCGGCACACCCAGACCACCTTTGCGGATGATGGCACCCAACGGAGCTCCGATGAAGAAGAAGATGAGGCACGACAGCGACAGCGTCACTTTGTTGATGGCCTCCATCTCGTGGGCACGTTCTTCACGGTTCAGACTCTCAGAATAGTCAACCTTGTAGTCCATCTCGTTGAGAACGGCCTGCGCACCATTGCTTGCCTGGGTAATCACCGCCTGTTTTTTCTCACTGGAGAGCTTGTCAAAGACAGAGTCCAGATTCAACGGATGACGGGCAAGCGCTTTGACAACCTTCGCTGAATCTTCCTTGTTCAACGCCATAGCACGGTTCATGCCGAATGCGGACTCGCGGAAGAACTGGTGGCCCACAGAGTCGTTGAACTCATGGATGGAGTCAAGGTCGTGCAGTATCTTACTCATACTCTTGGCGCGGGCATCCAATGATATCCAACCGGCATCAGCCATATCGAAACCACTGTCGAAATCGAGGACGATACGCTTGGTAGAGAACGTCTCACGACGATAAGGCACGTTGGCAGCAACATTCATACCAGACTGGCGCAT
Organism: uncultured Prevotellaceae bacterium; assembly: GCA_902774925.1. Lineage (GTDB taxonomy): Bacteria > Bacteroidota > Bacteroidia > Bacteroidales > Bacteroidaceae > Prevotella. Next base: position 4,854 of record CACYKE010000008.1, read on the forward strand.
ATTCTCGAACCACTCGCCACTGTATAGCGTCAGAAGCATGTGTTTCTTCTCGGCTGTTGCTTGGATACGACCGGAATCGGCCAAGATGATCGCAGCATCCTCGTAACCGCCATTCATACGGTAAATCATGATGCCATAGAGTAATCCCGTTTCGACGTTCTTCTTCTGTACGTAGAGGTTGGAACCCGGAATGCCGTCATAGAAAACACCCTCAGGAATTTCCACCTCAGGATTCTTCTGTTTCATCGAGATGAGCAACTGACGGAACGAGATGAAAGCCTTGGGGGCAATGATTTCCTGAAAGAAGAACGACATGATAGCAATGCCGCTGACAATGACAATCAACGAGCGGAAGGCCTGCATCAGCGAGATTCCCGCCGCCTTAATGGCTGTCAGCTCCGAACTTTCACCAAGATTACCAAAAGCTATCAACGACGACAGCAGGATAGCCAGTGGGAAAGCCTGTGGCATGAGCATCAGTCCCATATACCAAAAGAACTGGGCCATCACCTCGAGCGACAGACCCTTTCCTATCAGTTCATCGACGTAACGCCACAGGAACTGCATCATCAGCACAAACTGGCAGATGAAGAAGGTGGCGAAAAACAGTAACGCGAACTGTCTGGCAATAAATATGTCTAATTTCTTTATTCGAAACATGTTTCGGGGTGCAAAGTTACGAATAAGCGAGCACAAAACAAAGAGAATACTACCAAGAATGCTTAAAAAAATACAAAAAAAGGGTATGAAAAGTACAACGAGCACAAAAATGGCTTAAATTTGCCGTCAGTTTTGTGAGAAACTTTTATTTATGTTTAATTAATAATTAAGGAGAAAGTAAATTATGAAGAAGATTTTGTTTGCTGTAATGGCCGTATTTGCCATTGGTCTCACATCGTGTGGTAACAAGACGCAGGCTCCCGCTGACGAGGTTGACTCTGCTGCTATCATTGACTCTCTGGCCGAAGAGGCTGCAAACCTCTCTATCAGCGCCTTGAGCGAGCAGATTGAGGCTGGTGATGCTTCTAAACTGCAGGCTGTATTGGAAACCATCAAAGTAAAGGTCACCGAACTTATCAAGACCAATCCTGAAGTTGCCAAGGAGTATGTTGCGAAAGTGCAGAACTTCCTGAAGGAGAATGCCGACAAGGTAAAGGCTCTGGTTGGCGACAATGCTGCCGTAGCTGCCGCTGTCAGCGCCATCACGGACATCGAGCCCGAAAACGTGGTGAATGGTTTCCTGCAGTCAGTAGGCGACGCTGCTGAAGCTGCCAAGGATTCTGTGGTCGGTGCTGTTGAGAACGCCAAGGACGCTGCCGTTGACGCTGCCAAGGAAAAGGCTAACGAGGCTGTTGACGCTGCTGCCGATAAGACCAAGGAGGCTCTCGGACTTTAAGATGTAAGATGTTTGAAGGAAGAAGGAAGAGGATTCCTTCTTCGTTTCACTGAAATAATGAGCCGGTTCGCTGAATATTTTTTGCGAACCGGCTCTTTTTATCTACCTTTGCAAGCAAAACGAACAAATCTCTCTTAAAATAAAGCAAAGGATATGAAAAAGATGATTTATTTAGTGATGCTCACAGCATCAATGGCTGTCACGACAGCCTGTTCGTCAGACGATCCGTTTGACACATCCAATAATTTCACCCCTGGTGGCGACGTTCCTAACGGCAATACGAATGGCAACGGCAGCAGTACGGCCGGCAGTGGCGAACTACTGAGTTTTTCTGTCAATATCGACAAGACGACTGCAGAGCCTGCCAGCACCGTTGCAGCCTATTACCCCGAGGCGGAAGACAACGTGGAGACACAGACTTTCGCCACAAAGGTGGAGATTGACATGGCAAACCCCGTAGCAAAGACGGAGAACGGTGTGGAAATCACCATCAGCGGCGACAGCGTCATTGCCAATCACGGCAAGACGGAGGGTGTCTGCTATGTGGTCAGTGGAACTACCAGCAATGGTATGTTGTACATCGACGGCAAGACAAACTTCATGCTGAACATGAACGGGGCAGACATCACTTGTAACAAGGGTACTGCCGTCGACATTCAAAGTAAGATGGCGGCATATATCGTGCTAACGGGACAGAACAAACTGACGGACGGTACGACTGAGGATCATAAGAGTGTTCTCTACGGCAAGGGCAAGCTGCTGCTGAGCGGTACAGGGTCGCTCGACATCAAGGGAAACTACAACAACGGTATCCAAAGCAAGAGCTATATCTTGATAGAAAAAGGTGTGAATCTCTACGTCAACGCCGCCAATCACGGCATCAAGGGCAGCGACGTCATCATCAACGGCGGTATCATCAATGTCGAGACGGACGGTGAAGGTGCCAAGGGTATCAACTGTGACAACAACGTCTACATCAACGGCGGACGCACGAACGTCGTCTGTACAGGCAATGGCGAATGGGATACAGAAGACATGGAAACCAAGGCTGCCGCCTGCATCAAGTGTGACTCCATCATGAATATCAACGGCGGTGAAATCAATGTGAAGGCTACTGGTAGCGGTGGCAAGGGACTGAAGGCCGATTGGGAAGCTTACATCACCAGCGGAAAGATCCGCGTCATCACCGAGGGCGGACTGTACTATAGCAACGGCACACAGGAGAGCCACAACTATACGGGTAATACCGACAATCTGGACGATGCCTACACGTCGTCGCCCAAGGGCATCAAGATTGGTACGAAGAACGAACATGGCGTGCTGACTATTTCGGGCGGTGACCTGATGGTGCGCACCACAGGCAATAACGCTGAGGGTATCGAGAGCAAAGGAACACTCGACATTACGGACGGAACAGTGATGGTATCAGCTCACGACGACGCCATCAATTCCAGTGGCGACCTGACTATCAGCGGTGGCACGGTGGTGGCTGTAGGAACAAACAACGACGGTATTGACGCCAATGGCAATATGTATCTGAGGGGCGGCACGATTATCGCGATGGGTGCCGGTGGTGCTGAAGCCGGTATCGACATCAACGAACAGAAGAAGCTCTACATTTCGGGCGGTAACATCTTTGGCATCGGCGGACGCTTCGACGGTTCGTTGGGCAGCACCACACAAGGTATCGTTACCACCAGCGGTTCCGTCAGTGCTAACTCGACCGTCACCATCGCAAACGGCTCAACCACACTGGCTTCGTTCAACATGCCGCCTTACTCTTACAACAACGGCACCATTCTGGTCTCTGCACCAGACATGCAAAGTGGTTCGAGCTATACGCTCAACCTGGGGTCTACGTCAACGACGGTGACGGCCTCAAACACCATCAATAGCGGTATGGGCGGAGGTCCTGGCGGCAACGGCGGTCGTCCTGGTGGCCGGTAAAACACAATAAAAAGCAAAAAAGTCCGTTATATGAAATGGATGCAAGAACAATCTAAATATGAGAATACGGCCTACGTGGCGCTGTGGGGGCTCCTCTTCGCAGCGCCACTGCTGAGCCTCTATATCCGCACCATCAACGATAGCTCCCTAACTTTTAACTGGCAGGAGGTATGGCTTATTTGGCGGCATTTCTGGGTATATCTGCTCATCTTCGTCGTCCATAATTTCATACTCGCCCCGTTGCTTATCTTCCGTCACAAACGCTGGCTCTATGCCCTGCTGACAGCATGTATGATAGGGGCTTTTGCCTTCTACCAGTGCAGCAGCAAGCCTGACCACATGCGCAGACATCAGCCTCACGACATGGAAATGCACGAGTCTGGCCCCATGGGCGACCGTTTTGGTCACGAGCCCCCACCAGAGTTCAGAGGCGAGAAACCAGAGTTCAGAGGTGAGAGATTTGACAGGCGTCCACCTGCTTTTATTGGTGAACACGACATTGTGGCTATTGTCATTGTCATCCTTATGTGTGGTATGAACCTCGGTATCAAACTCTATTTCAAGACACGCAACGACCAGAAGAAATTGCTGGCACTGGAAAAAGAGAATCTGGAACAGCAGTTGGAATATCTGAGGTATCAGATTAATCCGCACTTCTTCATGAATACGCTAAACAATATCCATGCACTGGTGGATATCGACCCTGAGAAAGCCAAGGACACGATACTGGAACTGTCGAAAATGATGCGTTTTGTGTTGTATGAAGGTGACAAGAAGGGGGTTCCGCTTACCAAGGAGTTCGAGTTTATACGTCACTACGTCACATTGATGCAATTGCGATATACCGATAAGGTCAGGATTTCCGTTGACCTACCCCAAGAGGCGCCTGACAAGCAGATTCCGCCCCTGATGCTCATCACCTTTATCGAGAATGCCTTCAAACACGGCATTTCGTACCAACACGAATCGTTTATCGACGTCAAAGTGGCTGTCAACGACAAGCTACACTTCACTTGCCGCAACTCGAAGGCTGACAAGCCCAACGAAGAAAAGGGCGGCGTAGGACTCAAGAATGTCAAACAACGCTTAAACTTACTGTATGACAACAATTATACGCTGAATATACAAGACGAACCTGACGTCTATCATGTCGAACTAACCATTCCACTATTATGATTAGAGTATTGGCCATAGATGACGAGCCGTTGGCACTCCAACAAATCGTTGCATATATTAACAAGGTACCGTTTCTGGAGTTGGCAGCCCAGTGTCAAAGTGCACTGGAGGCACGTAAATTTTTAGAGAATGACACCGTGGATGCCATCTTCTGCGACATCAACATGCCCGACCTCAACGGCATGGATTTCGTGAAGTCGCTCACCGTGCCACCCCTCGTCGTCTTCACGACAGCCTATTCGGAATATGCCGTAGAGGGTTTCCGCATCAATGCTGTCGACTACCTGCTCAAGCCTTTCGGTCTGCAGGATTTCCAGCGCGCCGCCAATCGTCTGAAGGAAAGGTTAGAGCTCCCTACGGCTGCCGCTCAAGTGTCGGCCGGTCGAGTGGTCGGCAGCGGAACCGCCGACACCCCTACATCCCCCGACGTGCTCTTCCTCAAGACCGACTACCGTATCGTCAAGGTAAATATCAGTGATATCCGCTATATCGAGGGCATGAGTGAATATCTGAAAGTATGGCTCGACACCGATGCCAAGCCTATCATCACGCTGCTGTCAATGAAAAAAATGGAGGAGCGGTTGCCTGCCAATTTCATGCGCATACACCGCTCCTACATCATCAATCTCAACAAAATCGAGGAAGTCAACAAAAATCGCGTTATCTTAGACAAGGACACCTACCTCCCCATCGGAGACCTGTACAAGGAAGCCTTTCAAAGCTACCTTGACACAAAATTCCTCGGGAAATAGCTATTCCATCGGGAACAGGCCGAAGAGCTTGGCGTCAATCATGTCTGTGACCTGCTTCAGGTCCTCGGGATTGTCGCCAAACTTACAATGGTCGCCGTCGACGATAATCAACGGACCCTTGTACGTTGCTATCCAGTCCTCATAGCGCTTCTCCAGACCCTGCAGATAATCCAAACGCATAGTCTGCTCGTATTCGCGGCCTCGTTTCTGAATCTGTGCCACCAGCGTAGGAATGGAGGAACGAATATAAATCATGAGGTCCGGTAACTTCACCAGCGACATCATCAGGTCGAAGAGGTCACTGTAATTCTCGAAGTCGCGGTCACTCATCATCCCCTGTCCGTGCAGGTTCGGCGCAAAGATACGGGCATCCTCGAAGATGGTTCGGTCCTGAATGATTACCTCCTTCGACTTGGATATCTCCACCACTTCCTTGAAACGCTTGTTCAAGAAGTACACCTGCAGGTTAAACGACCAGCGAGGCATATCGGCATAGAAATCTGCCAGATAGGGATTGTTGTCTACGGGTTCGAAACGTGGAATCCAACCATAACGGTGGGAGAGTAATTTGGTCAGCGTGGTTTTTCCGCTGCCGATGTTTCCGGCGATTGCGATGTGCATACGATTGAAAGTTGAGAGTTGAAAGTTTAGAGGTTAGGGAAGAGTCCGAAGAGAGTGCGGTCAATCCTGTCGACAATCTGTGCGAAATCCTTGGGATTATGCAGGAAGTCGAGGTTGTCCTTGTTGACGGTCATCACCTGTCCGGGATATTTGTGATAGATGAAATCGTCGTACCGTTCGTTGAGGTTCTGTAGATAATCCAGCTGGATGGTCTGTTCGTATTCCCGTCCGCGCTTCTGGATATTTGCCACCAGATGGGGAACGGAGGCCCGCAGATAGATCATCAGGTCAGGAACGCGCACCATCGACATCATCTGCTCGAAGAGTTCCATATAGGTCTCATAGTCGCGGTCGGAGAGGTTACCCATCGCCTTGTTGTTCTGCATAAACACATAGACGCCCTCATAGATGGTGCGGTCCTGGATGATGCTGTGCTGCGACTCGGCAATAGCCAGCAGGTCCCGGAAGCGTTCTTTCAGGAAGTACACCTCCAGATTGAACGACCACCGGTGGATGTCACGATAGTAGTCCTCCAGATAAGGATTGTTATCTACGGACTCGTAACGCGGCTCCCACCCGTAGTGCTTGGCAAGCATCTGCGTGAGTGTTGACTTGCCGCTTCCGATATTTCCTGCGATTGCTATATGCATAGTGTTTGTAAGTAATGTAGAGATTTTAGGGACTAAATCTTGTCGAGGGCCTGACGGATATCTGCCAGGATATCGTCACAATCCTCAATACCTACCGACAGACGAATGAGGTCGGGGGCCACACCAGCCTCACGCAACTGCTCGTCAGAGAGCTGACGGTGGGTATGTGAGGCGGGATGAAGCACACAAGTACGGGCATCAGCCACATGAGTGACAATAGCAATGAGCTTGAGGGAATCCATAAACTGCACAGCTGTTTCGCGCGTTCCCTTCAGTCCGAAGGCTATAACGCCGCACGAACCGTTCGGCAGATACTTTTCAGCCAATGCGTGACACTCGTCGTCCCTCAGTCCGCTATAGTGTACCCAAGCCACACGGTCGTCCTGAACCAGAAACTCCGCAACACGCTGGGCATTCTCGCAGTGACGCTTGATGCGCAAATGGAGCGTCTCCAGTCCGAGATTCAACAGGAAAGCATTCTGGGGCGAGGGGATGCTGCCCAAGTCTCGCATCAACTGTGCCACGAGTTTGGTCATATAGGCCATCTTTCCAAAAGCCTTCGTATAGGTCAGTCCGTGATACGACTCATCGGGCGTGCAGAGTCCCGGGAATTTGTCAGCATGGGCATCCCAATCAAAGTTACCACTGTCGACGACACATCCACCAACCTGTGTGGCGTGACCGTCCATATATTTCGTCGTAGAATGCGTCACGATGTCTGCACCCCATTCAAAAGGACGGCAGTTGACGGGTGTCGGGAAAGTATTGTCGACTATCAAAGGAACACCGTGCTTATGGGCAATACGGGCAAACTTCTCAATATCGAGGATCTTACATCCCGGATTCGAAATGGTCTCACCGAACAGCGCCTTCGTATTCGGGCGGAAGGCCTTGTCGATTTCTTCCTCGCTGGCCTCCTGCGAGATGAACGTACACTCGATGCCGAGTTTCTTCAGCGTCACACCGAAGAGGTTGTACGTTCCACCGTAGATTTCGTTCGAGGTGACGAAATGGTCACCTGCCTCACAGATGTTAAAGAGCGCATAGAAGTTGGCAGCCTGTCCGGATGACGTCAGCATAGCCCCTACTCCACCCTCCAGAGCGGCAATTTTACGGGCTACCGCGTCATTTGTCGGATTTGCCAGACGGGTATAGAAATAGCCCTCCTTCTTCAAATCGAAAAGGTCGGCCATCTCTTCGGTATTGTCATACTTAAATGTTGTACTCTGATAGATGGGGAGCACACGCGACTCTCCGTTTTTGGGTTCCCAGCCAGCCTGCACACAAAGCGTAGCTGGTTTCCAGTTTTTCTTCTCCATTTTTAATTTTTAATATTTAATTTAATGTTTAACTTCGTTGACTCTTGTCATGACTTGGCCAAACAAGCAAGCTTGATGGCTCTCGCTGCTCCAAGAGTTCAGAACCTGATTTTGTTCGGCGCCAGGCCATCGGCACTGACTGTCAGTTCCCCATGTCCCTTCACAACAGCAATACAACGACCGAAGAAGGCCTTGCGATTGGGGCTGGTAAAACGCTCCATCGACGTCTGGCAGCCATTATCGGTGGCAATGACCTTACCCTTGGTGGTCGTGAAGCGCAACTGGTTCTCGGCCGTCGGACAGCGGTTGCCATCCTTATCGACAACAGTAGCTTGTACGAAGGTCAGTTCCTTACCCTGATAGTCAATATCGAGCCGGATATGATGGGGAGCACCAGCAGTACGGATAACCTGATTGAGTGTAGGCTGACCGTTCTTGCGGGCAATGACCATCACCTCACCGGGTTCGAACTTCACACGCCAACCCACATGGTAAGGCGTATTCAGGGCGGCACCCTCTATCGGTTTCCCTGTCCTCTGTGTTTTGCGACGAACGCCCTTACTCTTGCCGTTGACAAAGAGCTCCACCTCGTCGGCATGGTTGTAGTAGCACCACAGGTCAATTTCCTGTCCCTTCTGCCAGTTCCAGTGCGGGAACAAGTAAAGCACAGGCTTGTTGGTCCATTCGCTCTGGTACATATAGTAGACATCCTTCGGCTGTCCGGCCAGGTCGATGATACCGAAATAGCTGCTGCGGGCGGGAAAACCGTAAGGTGTCGGCTCACCGATATAGTCGAAACCCGTCCAGATAAACTGTCCGCCGACATACGGTGTATGCTTCACCACATCCCACGTCTCTTCGTGTGTCGAACTCCAGGGAGCATGCATATTGTCGTAGGCCGAACACATATAGGTCGAGTCCTTATACGTCTCGCGCCAGTCTTTCGGGGCTATAATGACCTCGTCCGACGGCATGCGATAGTATCCATTAGTCTGCAGTGCCGACACCGATTCCGTCAAGATAAACGGCCGACCGGGGAAGTTCTGCGGCACATCCTTGACCCACTCGTGGTGATAGTTATAACCGATGATGTCCAGTGCCTTGCCTTTAAACAGGTGGTTACCCGGCGACGGCTCGTTACAACCGGCAGTAATGGGTCGCGTGGTGTCGTAACGGCGGATGATGTCTGCCAGATGTTCGGCCAACAATGTATTGACACTCTTCTCACTGTCTTTAGCCAGTGTCGATGCATCATGACCGGCATTCAGGATGAGGTTCGCCTGTTCCAGCGTCAACGTGTCGGCATCAGCACTGCTCCACTGTTCCAGCACCTCGTTGCCTATCGACCACATCAGAATACAGGGATGGTTCCTGTCACGCAACACCATATCGGACAGGTCGCGCTCATGCCATTTGTCGAAGAAGCGGGCATAGTCGTTCTGGGTCTTACGACGACGCCACATATCAAACGACTCGTCCATCACGATGAAGCCCATCGTGTCACACATATTCAGCAATTCGGGGGCCGGAGGGTTATGACTCGAACGGATAGCATTGACACCCATCGCCTTGAGCTTCAACAGTTTGCGATGCAAGGCATCCTCATGTACAGCGGCACCCAGACATCCTAGGTCGTGGTGCTCGCAGACACCATTCAATTTCATATTCTTGCCATTGAGCCAGAAGCCGGTCTTCGCATCGAAGCGGAAATCGCGGAATGCCGTTGTGGTAATTACCTCGTCGACCATATTACCTTTATTAAATACGCGCGTGCGAACCTTATAAATATAAGGAGACTCCGGCGACCAACGTTTCAAGGTAGAGGGATTGACGCGCATCACTGCCCTATTGCCGCTACCCCTGGCCACCTCATTGCCGGCAGCATCGGTCACGATGTGCTGTACGTTAAAGTTCTTACCAGCCACAATCGTCGATACCTTCACCTGACCCGACTTCGCATTGGTCTCTACATGCACACCCCATTGTCTCACATGAACATATTCAGTCTTGGTAAGCCATACGTGGCGATAGATGCCGCAACCGGAATACCAGCGCGAATTGGGCTGGTCGCTATTGTCTACACGTACGGCAATCACATTATCCGTACAGCGCAGATAACGCGTGATATCAATGGTGAACGAGCTATAGCCGTAGGGACGGTAGTCGACCATCTCGCCATTGACGAAGACGAGAGCATTCATATATACACCGTCAAACTCGAGGAAATACTTACATACATCCTGCACGCGGAAATGTTTTCTGTACCAAGCCACACCACCGGGCAGGGCACCGCCACCAGCTCCCGACTTATTCTGGGCACTGAAGCCTCCCTCAATAGCCCAGTCGTGTGGCAGATCCAACAAGCGCCACTTGCTGTCATTATACTCCACATCAGCCATATTCATGTTATCGCCTAACGCAAAGCGCCATCCTTTGTCAAAATTGATGCGTTCGCGGCCGTAAGCACTAGACAAGACTATGACTGCTAATAGTACTGCAAATAGTCGTTTCATGTTCCTTGTGTTCCTTTTTTTATTCATTTTCGAACGCAAAGTTACTAAAAAAGACTGAGATAACACAAAAAAAAAACATTTTCTGCAAAAAAAATTGCAATTTTCTTGGAAGATATGAAAAAAAAACTTAAATTTGCAGCGAATTTGGAAAAAAGTAAGACGAAAGCAAAGGGATTCGTGGGCATATCGCCTGCACATAGTTCATATATATATGTAGAGAAACTATAGAAAAAATGTTTAATTGTAATATTTATTTATTTATGAACAAGAAAATTATTACTGGATTCCTCATGTTTGCACTGGCAGTGTTTAGCATGAGCAGTTTCGTAGCATGTAAAGACTACGACGAGGATTCTTACGACGACCTGAAGGCTCGTATCAACAAGCAGATCACTCTTACTGAAGCTCTTGAAAATCAGATCAAGGCATTGCAAGAGCAAATCAGCAAGATTAAGAGTTGTACCTGTGATCCTTCTAAGTACGCTTCTCAGGAAGAATTTGAAAAGGCTCTGAAGAGAATTGCCGACCTTGAGGAAGCTGTCAAGAACATCAAGTCTTGCACATGCCAAGGCGGAGGCGGTGGTGATACTACCATCTACATCACCAATCCTTACGATGATGAGTGGATTAAGGTTAAGTTCAATGAGATTGAGGGTCAGTTGACGATACTGAATACTCTGAATGCATGGCAGGTTTATATTGAGAATCGTATCGATAGCATTGCTACAGCCATTTATGGTTGGGATACCACCATTTATAACCTGAACCACAAGGTTGACTCTATCCTGCAGGTGTTAGAGGGCCACACTCACACAGACACCATTTATATCAGTGGCGGTGGTTGCGACGAAGGCTGTGCAGAGAAGATTGCCAAGGCACAGAGAACAGCTAATGACGCTCTCTATTTCGCTCAGCAGGCTCTGTTACTCGCTCAGGAGGCTTTGGATAAGGCTAACGCTGCTGACGGTAAGGCTCAGCAGGCTCTGGATAAGGCCAACGATGCTGACAACAAGGCTCAGCAGGCTCTGGACAAGGCCAACGAGAACGCCGGTCGTATCGACGGCCACGAGACTCGCATCAAAGCTCTGGAGGATGCTCTCAAGGATTTGGTTACCAAGGATGAGCTCAAAGAAGAGATCAAGAAACTGAACGACCGTATTGATAACATTCTCAACAGGATGGTTACTGGTGTTATCATTCAGGGTACCGAATGCCCCGTTATCGGTTACTTCAACACTCCTCTGGACATCCGTTCACAGCTTCTCGCTGCCTATTATGGTGAGGTAACTGCTACCGTAGAATTCCCCACAACTAGCACCGCTGACTATGTTGACGTTTCTGAGCGTTGGACTACTCGCAACTTACAAGTGATTGGTTCATTCCCCACCATCATCTCTATTTCTGACAAATTCGTAGGTCAGAAGAATGGTTCTGAGACTGGTAACGCTGGTACACTGTATATGACCGTAAATCCCGCTGAGGTTGACTATGAGGGCCAGACCGTGACCTTGGAGAGTTCTACTGGTGAAACTGCCGGTATCCTCCTTTCTCCGCTGAAGCGTTCTGATAGAGAGCTGACCTTCGGTTACACCCGTGCTGCAAACAACGGTTTCTATGAGGCTGCTGCTACGCTGACCGTTGGCAACATCGAGAATGCCAAGGTTCGCATTAACTATAAGGACCTCGAGGACGAGGCTAAGGCTATGCTGAAACAGAAGACCAAGAACAGTGTGCTGGGCTTTGGTGCCGCTCTTCTGTCAAGCATGCAGGACATCATGCCCGCTTACGCTATCAAGACCACTTGGACTGCTCCTTCTCGTACTGACGCTGTTGGTGAGCAGACTTATAGTGTTTACTCACAGTATGGTTTGGGCGCTGCCGCTATCAAGCCTTTCTCCTTTGCATTCTTGAAGGATCTGAATGTGAACCTTCCTGGCGAGGCAAAGATTCAGAATCTGATTGGTAAAATTATCGACAAGATTAAAATCCAGCTCAACCTCAATTTGCCCGATTTCTCGCAATGGGAGGGCCTTATCAATTTCAAGAACATCAACTTGGATAGATGGAGAAATGGTGAAGGTAAAATCGTTGTTGACGTTCAGGGCATCTTAGTTGATCCTAATACGGGTAAAGCAGTTTATGTTCTTACGACTAATCAGGCTGGTAAGCTAGAATGGATATATTTAGGTGCCGGTGATCAGGAAGCTTATTACTATGATGAAAATGGAGACTTCCATTGGGCTGAGAGCGGTTTGACTATTGAATTCCAGAAGGTTGTAATTGATGCCGATGCTGACATGACTGCCATTCTTGAGGATATTGCCCGTCAGATTGACGATCAATATGGTGAAAGCAGTACTTTGGTTGACCTGCTGAATGCTGTTGTTGAAATGGGTGACCTTAACGCTAAGCTCAATGATGCTATTGTTGACGTTAAGAATGACATCAAGTCTCAGTTACAGGGCTATGTCACAAAGGCTTACAACAAGTTGAATAGCATTTTCAGCAAGGCTCCTAACAGGGCTCTGCAGCCCATCCTGATTGCTAAGGATGGTAAGAAAATTGGTATTTTGTCTAAGGCAAAGAACAATCCCACAAAGGTTAGCAGTACTTCACTAGAACTCGTTCCCACCTCTTATACGCTCGAGTTGTTTGCTCCTGCTTACAAGAAGTACATCGTTGTATCTGACGTCTTCAATGCTGACGGTACTGAGGCTGATGCAAGTATTGGTCGTGCTGCTAACGGTGAGAACATGGGTCAGGTAATCGACTCTGAGAAGACCTGCACGATTAACGGTCAGCATGGTTACATCTACGAAATCAGCTACAACGCCGTTGACTATCACGGTAAGATTGTTAACAAGCGTTTCTACGTACAGTTCTAATTTAAAGTAAACATTTTAAAGGATTAAGAACATGAAGAAAACAATAATGTCACTTCTGCTTTTCCTGGGCGTGCTTTCAGCATCTGCCCAGGCCGAGCAGAAAGGCACCACAGAATATGTGTTCCAGCCCCATTGGTATATTACACTACAGGGCGGTGGACAGTACACCCTGGGTGAGGGCAAGTTCGGCGATCTTTTGTCTCCTACCGCACAGATTGGTGTAGGTTACAACTTCACAAAGGTTGTTGGTCTGCGTCTTGCCGTAAACGCTTGGCAGAGCAAGGGCGTCATCAAACTCGATGATAATGATATCGCTACAGGATTAGAGTATGAAGGTAAGTGGAAGTGGAACTATGTTGCTCCTTCTCTGGAGTTCACGTTCAACCTCTCTAACATTGTTTGCAACTACAATCCCAATCGTCTGCTCAACGTATATGCTCTGATTGGCGGTGGTGCCAACATTGCCTTCAAGAACGACGAGGCACAGGATGTAGAGAAGCAGATTGCTGCATATCAGAACACCAATTGGGTGTTTGATGGCAAGCAGAATATGCGCTACCTCTGGGACGGCACCAAGGTAAGACCTTTCGGTAAGGTTGGTCTGCTCTTCGACTTCCGTGTTTCTGACAAGGTAAGCATCAACATCGAAGGTAATGCCAACACCCTCTCTGACAAATATAACTCAAAGAAGGCTGGCAACTGGGACTGGTACTTCAACGCCCTCGCAGGTGTGAAGATCAACCTCGGCAAGACTTATACCACCAAGTTTACTCCTGATCCCGAGCCCGAAATTCGCTACGTGGAGAAGGTTGTTGAGAAGGTCGTAGAGGTTCCCGCTAAGGTAGAGGTGAAGCCCATTGAGAAGATGCGTCGTGATATCTTCTTCACCATCAATTCTTTCAAAGTTAGAGATACCGAGGCTGAGAAGATCAAGGACATCGCCGACTATCTGAACGCAAACCCCAGAGCAAAAGTTGAGGTCACTGGTTATGCTGACGCTGGTACCGGTAACAACCGCATCAACGACCGTCTCGCCAAGCAGCGTGCCGACGTTGTCGTGAAGACTCTGATGAACGATTACAATATCTCTGCAAATCGAATCTACTTCGATTCTAAGGGTTCACGCGTACAGCCGTTCGCCGAGAACGACCTCAACCGTGTGACTATCTGTATTGCAGAGTAATTAGCATGTATCTTATAGTTTAAACCAATATTGAGTCTGACTCTTATCCATACCCACAATAGTATGGTAGGAGTCAGATTCTTTTAAAAGAACTAATGCTTATGAGAAGAATTCAACTCCTTTTACTCGCAATGATATGTACGCTGGCTGCTCAGGCTCAGGTTGCTAACGGTTACTACCGTGTAAAGAGTTCGAAGCAGCAGCGCTATATCCGCATACTCGACAATAGAGGCAGCATCAATCTGCAGACAACCGATGCCGATATGGCAGCCTTATGCACCCAACGCAGCTGGGACATAGTAGTTTCCGACCCTGGTTCCGTCATCTATGTCAAGAAAATGACTGTTGGCTACGACCTGCAGAGTCAGGGGACGAGCAGCTACGCAATCATCTCCCATGAGGTTAGAGCTATGGACGTGGGTGACGGCAAATACTGGTGTTATGCCAGCAAAGGCGGCATGACAAAATATCTTGCTGACGAGATGTATATCGAAGGATTTGTGTCTGATGAAAAATACGAACGTGGTCGTTTGGTAACTAATATCGGTCCTTCTGATGGTGAATATCTCGATTGGGATCTCATTCCCGTATCAGCCGACGGCAACTATTTCGGCCTTGCACCCACCGTTTCGGCAGGAGGCAGCTACTATCAGACATTCTATGCTGCATTCCCATTTACCTTCTTGTCAGAAGGAATGGAAGCCTATTATGTCGATAATATTAACGAGACCACAGGTAAGGTTCACGTCAAGGAAATCACAGGTGGTGTTCCTGCCTCTACCCCTGTCATCGTCAAGTGTTCGGCACAAACCCCGGCAAGCAACAAGCTGGATGTCGGTGCTTCTACCAGCGGCTCTGCCTCAGGCAATCAGCTCACTGGTGTCTACTTCTGCAATCCAAATGCGGGTGCCGCCCATACCAACGTGAAAGAGTATGACCCAACCACCATGCGTGTGCTCGGCACTGCAAGCGACGGTTCGCTAGCTTTTGTCAAGGACAACAGCCTGCAGTATATCCCAGCCAATACGGCCTACATTACCGTCAGTGCTTCAGCTCCCGACGTACTGAAAGTTGTTACTGGTGACGAGCCCAGTTTGCCCGGCGACCTAAATGGCGATAATATCGTTGACGTTGATGACGTTGCTCTTGTTGCCAAAATGATTTTAGGAAAGACGCCCGTCAATCTATTGGCTGATCTGAATGGTGATGGCGTCGTTGACGTGGAAGATTTCGCAATAGCAGTTAGAATTATATTAAACAAATAATAACATGAAACTAAAGAATTATTTAAAGGTATTTGCCTTCCTTGTTGCAGCCTTTCCTGCAGCAATGAGCGCACAAACAACCTCAAAACTTTTCATTGAAGACTTTACGATAAACGCTGGAGAGACAAAGGATGTTGAAATCATCATGGAGAATCCCGATATTGACGTTTGGCAGGCTCAACTTGACGTACAGCTTCCAGAGGGTCTTAGCGTCGTGAAAGAAGATGGAGATTTGATTATTGACTTGCTTCGTAACAGTAAGAGAAACAAGCATACACTTGAAGCTAATGAGACAGAAGGTGTTGTACGTATTCTCGTAACGACAACAGGTGAAGCAACCATTCAAGGCACCGAAGGAGCCTTTATCTCTATCAGCCTGAAAGCTGCTTCGGATTTCACTTCCGGCACTATCAAGCTCGAAAAGATGAAACTTGTTCCCTTGGAAGGTTCATCAGTTGTGCCAGAGGATAGTGAGTGTAAGGTCAACGATACAGCTGGTATCGAAGGCATTACAGCCGAGAAGAATAAGAGCGGCAATATCTACGACCTGCAAGGCCGTAAGGTTACCGACAGTCAGCTGTCGCGCGGCGTCTATATTATGAATGGTCGCAAATATGTGGTAAAATAATTGGAAATCACCCAATGATAAACCCCAGCCGCTTGGCTGGGGTTTATTTTTAGAATATTGTGTAAGTAAATCTTACATTCGCTACGGGGTACACTCCCAGTTTGGACATCGTGTCAACGTAATCGCCAACCTTTCCGGTAATGCCCTCTACATCGTTGATCAAATCCGTACCGTCGTGCGTGTAAAGGCTGGGCTTACCGCCCCAGAGCATGACACCCGCATCAAAACCGACATGCAGGCGGTCGTTACCCTTCACTAGACGACCGTCATAACCGAAACCAATATATGGCTTGAAAGCATTCACTTTCATGTCCGCCTTTACCATGTGGTCATCATCAGGAGTCATCACGTATGGATCACCTTTCTTATGAATCACGTTGCCGTCCTCGTCTGTGATGTCATGCGTATAGTCGCCCAAATGGATACCCATACGTCCGGCTTTATCAAACAATTCTTGCATTTTCAGCAATACATCCAGGTCGGTATAAATGTCTTCATAGCCTGGCCCCAGGTCTATCAGTTTCACATTAGCCAGTTCGCGTATTGTCTTACCGTGCAGTTTATCGTAAGTATTGTTGTAGATGTCAACAGCCAACAATGATGCCATACTCTCCGTCTGATTAAACGCCTCTGCGACATTTGACGGGCCGAGAAAGAATCCCGCTGTCAAACGCCAATGCTTGTTCTTCTTCAATGGATGGAAGTCGAACAGGAGGTGCCAGTTCCACATCGTCGCCTTACCCGTCATCTTCACCTCGTCACTCACAGGAGAACCCGTAAAGCTCTCCATAACCCCCGCCATGCGATTAAATTTGCTCTGACTCTTCGCAGGGTCGTCACCTACCTGAATACCAAATGTCATAGGAACCTCCACGCGCGGCATGTAACTCAATCCCGAGCGTACCCTTAAGAAATTGTTGATAGGCATAGCGGCCTCAACACCCAGTCCCGTCGTTCCTAACGTCACACCTACATCCAAGTGGTTGAACAATCCCCACGACTGCTGGTTTGTCTGCGCTGTCACCGTGACAGAAGTCATTCCGACTACTGCTAAAACAAGTGTTCTGAATCCTTTCATATTTACGTAAATAAAAGTGGAGCTGGAGGGAGTCGAACCCTCGTCCAAACAGGGAAACCATACGCTTTCTACATGCTTATTCCGGTCTTCATTTTCGTGATGCGACAAGACCCGGACCACCAATCGCACCCTTATCCTCTAAAATTTCATCCCGCCATCGAGGCCTGACAAGACTATTTCCGATTTAACCTGCGCCGCTGAATCTCCGGATTCGGAACAACATCCTCGGAGCGACGTCTCGTTCTTCTACCTTGTAAAAGAATAAAGCCAGTAATCTACTATACTTCGATTAGGCAGCGAGAGCATACTCATTGTTGCCAATTAATTTTTCGACCGACGTGATTATGGAGTCCACAGTCGTCACTCCGCATGCTTACGTACCATCTCATCCTGCTGTCAAATCCAGTCAACCCCAGGAGCGATTTTTCGCATTTCGGCTGCAAAATTACGAAAAACTCATTAAATTACAAAGAAAATAGCCATTTATTTAAAAATAAGGGCCACTTATTGTGAAATAAGGGCCACTTATTACAGAATAAGGGTCACTTATTTGGCTCGTTGAGAAAAAAATGTTACCTTTGCGCAATATTTCGCCCATAAATGGGTTAATATAATATATTAATGCATTAATAGACGTCTATGAAACGACTTGCTACTCTCATAGCCAGCGTTGTGGTGTGTGCCACGATGAGCTGGGCTCAGTCGGGTATGACCGACAACCAGGTAATGGACTACGTGATAGAACAGAACGCGAAAGGCGTGTCTCGCCAACAGATTGTGACACAGCTAATGCAGCGCGGTGTAACAATCGACCAGATACGTCGTATCCAGAAGAAGTATCAGAAACAGATGAAGAACGGTGCACTGGGTGCTGACGACATCACGGCGGGTTCGAAGGAGGTCAAGACCCGCATGAGAGAGCAGAATGGCGATAAACGCCAAGAGCAGAAGGCGCTGGACAAGAAGAAGGCTTCGCAGTTCCGTATCAAGGATACCAAGAAGAAAAACCAGATTCAAAAGCATACATACGACGACGATGATGCCGACTTCGTGGAGATGGACGAGGCCGTAGACTTCATGATGCCCGACTCATTGAAATATTACGATGATGAGTTAAAAAAGGACAAGCGTAAGATCTTCGGTCACGACGTGTTCAACAACAAGAACCTGACATTTGAGAGCTCGATGAACCTTGCTACGCCACAGAACTATCGTCTGGGCCCTGGCGACGTGGTGAACGTAGACATCTGGGGCGCCTCTCAGGAAAGTGTCAGTGAGACTATCTCGCCCGACGGCACCATTACCATCGAGGGTATCGGTGTCATCCAGTTAGGCGGTCTCAGTGTCAGCCAGGCGAAAGCCCGTCTGAAACGCGAACTAGGTCCCCGCTATCAGGGTTCGAAGATTGATTTGACGGTAGGTCAGACACGTACTATCACCATCAGCGTGATTGGTGAGGTAAAGGTTCCTGGCACATACACCATGTCAGCCTTTGCCACCGTGTATAACGCCCTCTATATGGCTGGCGGTCCGAACGAAATCGGTACGTTGCGTAACGTGAAGGTCTATCGCAACGGCAAGTTATTGTCGAATGTCGACGTCTACGACTTCCTACTGAACGGCAAGCTGACGGGCGACGTACGACTGCAGGACAACGACGTGGTGACAGTTGCTCCTTACGAGGCATTGGTGAATATCACAGGTAAGGTGAAGCGCCCGATGTTCTATGAGATGAAGAAGACGGAGAGTGCCGCCACCCTACTCCGCTATGCTGGTGGTTTCAAGGGTGATGCCTATACAAAGGCCATCCGTATCAACCGCAAGGCCGGTGCAGGCTATTCGGTGTTCAGCGTAGGTGAGTTCGATATGAACAGCTTCAAGCTGATGGATGAAGACTCGGTGAGCGTCGATTCGACCATCGTACGCTATCAGAATATGGTGGAAATCAAAGGTGCCATATTCCGTCCGGGTATGTATCATTTAGGTGGTGACATCAGCACCGTAAAGGGATTGGTGGAAGCCGCTGCAGGACTGACAGAGGGAGCTATAGGACAGCATGCCGTAATGCACCGTATGAAGACTGACCGCACATTGGAGGTGCAGAGTCTGGATATCGTCGGCATTCTGGAAGGTACCACGCCCGACGTACCCCTGAGAAACGAGGACGTCATCTATATAGCCAGTCGCGAAGAGAACGAGGATTTGAGAACTGTCAGCATCAATGGCGAGGTGCATTATCCCGGAACATACCGCTATGCTGCCAACGAGACCGTTGAGGATCTGATTATCCAGGCTGGTGGCACGACGGAGGCCGCCTCGCTGGTGAAGGTCGACGTTGCACGCCGTATCACCAATCCCAACGCCACTGAGGCTGACGACCAGATAGCCCAGACGTTCAGCTTTAAACTGACGCCCAACTTCGAGATACAAGGTCAGCCCGACTTCACACTACAGCCCTTTGACGAGGTGTATGTACGCCGTTCGCCAAACTATACTGAACAGCAGAATGTCACCATCGAGGGTGAGGTACAGTTCCAAGGCACCTACGCACTATCGAACAAAGGTCAGCGACTGAGCGACATCATCAAGCAGGCTGGCGGTCTGACAAAGCGCGCCTACCCCGAAGGTACCAAACTGCTGCGACTGATGACTCCTGAAGAGCGCGACATGATGGAAACGGTGTTGCGTACGGCTCAGCGTAACTCCGGCAAGGACTCTATCGACATCAGGAAGCTGTTGACCAACGCCACCTACCCCGTAGGTATAGAGCTTGACAAGGCTATGGTCTCTCCCAACAGCGACGATGACCCCATTCTGCGTGATGGTGACCGCATCGTAGTACCCCGCTATACCAATACCGTCAGCATCAACGGTGAGGTACTCTACCCCAACACCGTACAATTTAGGGAGGGCGAAAACGCCGACTACTATATCGACCTGGCCGGTGGCACCACATCGACAGCAAAGAAGAGTCAGACCATCATCATCTATATGAATGGCATGGTGGCCAAAGCTGACCGCAAACACAAACCCAAGCCTGGTTGTCAGATTGTAGTACCCACCAAGCGCCAGCGACAGGGATTCGGTCTCCAACAATGGTTGAGCCTCGGTACAACCGCTGCCTCCCTCGGCACAATGATTGCCACTATTGCTAATTTGACGAAGTAAACTGTTATGGAAGAAAAGAAAGAACTGAAGGTCATTGACGTCATTGATATATCCAAAAAGCTGTGGGCTAAGAAAAAGCTCTATGCCAAGACACTGCCCATCGCCTTTATCGTATCATATTTATACATATTAGGATTCCCACGCTACTATAGCACAGATATCAAATTAGCTCCGGAATTAGGAGGGACCTCTATGAGTAGTACGCTGGGGTCATTGGCATCTTCTTTTGGATTCGACTTGGAAAATTTGCAGAGCAATGATGCCATTACACCTCTGCTTTATCCTGACCTAATGGAAGACAATGGATTTGTGACCAGTCTTTTCAATGTACAGGTAAAAAGCAAGGATGGTAGCATCAATACGACATACCACGATTACCTGGAGAAATTCCAGAAACCTGTTATATGGAATGTTCCTTTGGGTTGGGTCAAGAATCTCTTCAAAAAAGAACAAAAAGGAGAGGCTGGTATCATTGATCCCTACAATCTTTCAAAGGATGAAGATGATATCGCAGGTAGTATCAGGGATAAAATCAAGATAAACTTCGACAAGAAGACTGCTGTTATCAGTATCAGCATCAAAGATCAGGACGCATTAATATGCAAGACCATTGGCGACTCTGTCAAGGAACGCCTTCAGGATTTCATTACAAACTATCGTACGAGCAAGGCTCGCACCGATTATGAGTATTACCTAAAGCTGACAACGGAGGCCAAACAGGACTACGAGAAGGCACGGCAACGATATGGAAGTATGGCTGATGCAAATTCGAAGGTCGCTTTAAAAAGCCTTGAGATGAAGTTGGAAGACATGGAGAATGATCTTCAATTAAGATTTAATGCATATACCACAGTCAACACTCAGATGCAGGCAGCTAAAGCTAAAGTCCAGGAACGCACACCGGCATTTACGGTCATCAAAGGTGCTTCTGTACCTATCAAGCCATCTGAACCTAAACGTATGATTTTTGTAGCATTCATATTATTGCTTACTTTTGCAGGTACATCTTTCTATATATTGCGTAGACAATGATATATACCTTCCTATTGTTATTTATTATCATCGTCTCTCTAATCTTCTTGGAAGATTATCTTGGAGACTTTAATAAATATGCATATTGGGGGCTATGTATCTTTCTAATACTTTTTAGTGCTTTTAGGACAATCGGTGTTGACCCAGATTCTGAAACCTACGAAGAAATTTTCAAGAGCAACGAAAACAATCCGAAACTTCTCGTCGAATTCTCGTTCCTATTCATTTCAGGAATTATAAAGAACTTCACTGACGATATTCACTATCTGTTTCTGATATATGCCATTTTGGGCGTCACGATAAAGTTTATTGCCCTAAGACAACTCTCGCCTTGGTTTTTTCTGCCATTAGTTATCTATTTCGGCAATTATTTCATTCTTCACGATTTCATACAAATCAGAGCTGGCGTTGCGTCAGCCATGCTTTTATTGGCAATCAAGCCTCTCAGTGAAGGAAACAAGAAAAGAGCCGTTGTCTATTTCCTGATTGCCAACCTATTCCACTATTCCTCATTAGTTTTTTATCCCATCCTGTTTTTCAGTAATAACCTGTCGAAGATTTGGAAATATACACTCATAGCAATTATGCCTATCGGTGCCATCCTGTTTCTGCTTCGCATCGATTTTCTCTCTGCACTTCCGATACCTTATGTTCAAGAAAAAATCGATATGTATAAGACATTAACAGAAACAGGATTCTTTGAAGAGTTTACGCTAAAGAATGTACCCCTTTGGATTCAATACACGATCATTCTTTATTCACTGTATTTCTATGACACGATATTGGAAAAATGCCCAATGCTACCACTTCTGTTAAAGATAACAGCCTATTCTATGTTTTTTTTCTTCGCCCTTTCTTCGATTTCTGTTGTTGCAGGACGATTTCAAGAGTTACTCGGTATCGTTGAACTGGCATTATTCCCTTATATCTATTATACATTACGCCCACAGGTCTTTGGCAAGATAGCAGTTTGCTTCATAGCCGTCGTAAAAATCGTCTTCACACTATTCGTCTGGAAACTATTAGACTTCGAAATGGAATGAATAAAGACAGGCGTGATAACAGCAAGCGTTCTTCACTGTTACAGAAGAATATTCTGGCCTCTTTCCTCATCAAAGGATGGTCAGCACTCATTGTGCTACTCTTAGTACCTGCCACATTACATTGTTTAGGAGATTACAAAAACGGTATCTGGCTGACGATTAGCAGTCTGTTGTTGTGGATAGACAATATGGACATCGGACTGGGCAATGGACTGCGTAACAAGATAGCAGAATATATTGCACACGGAGAGCATGAGCGTACCCGTTCGCTCATCTCCTCGACTTTTGCCATGCTAACATGTATCATCATCCCAGTCCTGTTCATTCTGTTATTACTGATTGCAATTAGTGACCCCTATACGGTTTTCAATGCCACCCCGTCGAAGGTTGGCCATTTGGATCAAGTGCTGATGGTAACGGTAACACTTGTATGTACATCATTTATCTTCAAGCTGATTGGCAATTTCTATATGGGCATGCAACTTCCTGCAGTTAGCAACCTGCTGATAGCCTTAGGACAGACGTTGGCACTTATCGGTACCTATATCGTGCTTTATTCAGGAAGTCATTCGATGATGCTGATTGCACTAGTGAATACAGCAGCTCCCCTATTTGTCTATCTACTAGCCTACCCCTATACATTTTTCTATAAATACCCACACCTGCGCCCGTCTTTCAAACTTATCAATTTCAAGGAAGCCCGTGCGGTTATCAATATGGGGGTACAATTCTTTATCATGCAGATTTCGAGTGTTATACTGTTTATGACCTCCAATCTTCTGATATCCAATCTGTTTACACCCGCTTTGGTTACTCCATATCAGATTACCTATCGCTATTTCAGTATTATGCTTGTCGCGTTTACCGTTATCTGCATGCCTTTCTGGAATGCTACTACCGATGCCTACGAACGAGGCGACATAGAGTGGATTCGTAACGCAACCCGAAAACTTCGGTTAATGATCATCGGCATCATTGCATGTATGATTCTTATGGTAATCATTTCACCTTGGGTCTATTCTATATGGATAGGCAACAGTGTTGCCATTGACATCCGCATGAGCATTGTGATGGCAACATATATTTTCATACTGATATATAGTATGCGTTACAGTTATTTTATTAATGGTATAGGGAAACTGAGACTGCAACTCATCTTTACCACAGTGGCAGCCATTCTCTTTATTCCATTGGCTTACCTGACAACACGATTCACGCACAGCATCATCTGGTTTATGATAGTGATGTGTCTGGTGAACATCCCAAGCCTCATCGTCAACCGAATTCAGTTCAACAAACTTATTAACGGAAAAGCGAATGGTATCTGGATGAAATAAACCCATAATTTGTAAACCAATAATTTGATTATATTAAAAATTTCTCATATCTTTGCAGCAGGAATCAAAAAGATACGCGTCATGAAAAAAAATATCTGTTTTCTATTGATTTGCTTGTTGTTCTTAACATGTGAGAAAGAGGACAATGACACTTCCCATAATATTGAAACAAACACGGAAACAAACACGGAAAAATCTACGCCAAGTCTTGTGGCTGACGAATTGTTGTGGGGAACCTGGAGTTTTTCCTATGTTACAAATACGATGGAAGGTACTCGAAGTTACACTTTCAATCAAGATGGAAATTACTCCTATCTGGATGAATGGACAGTACATGATGCTGAATGGAATGTCGTTTCGCAAGAACAAGACAAAAAAGACGGAACATATTTGGTTACCACATATACGAAAAAAGGCGACGATTCTGCCGAAGGTGAAATTGTCATTGGAGAAAAGAAAATGCCTTTCTCAATATCAAAAGACACTTATGGCATTTATTTATTCCTTGATGATGTCGAGTCATATACCAAACAGTTTTCTGCACAGTAAACTGGTTAACGGCAACGCGAATGGTATTTGGATGAAATAAACTTTATTATCTTTTCTGTGTAAACTGTTCCAATAACTGGAACGGCAACACCTATCACAAAATAAAGAATCCACCAACCTTGAATATTATAAGGCCTCACCACCGGAAAATCTGCCAAATGTTCAATTGGTAGTCCATAATAGGCAATAATCACCAAACTGACGATCTTGAAACACGGGAAATGCCAAGTTAATATTTCTAACGACCTGTTTCCGATATTTGTGATAAAGTCAGATAAATAATGTGTTTTCTCAACCACATATTTGGAAAGTTTCATTACGAGGATTGAGCCTGCGATTGCTGATACGTAATATGGAATTGTACGATTCCATTCCAGGTAAAGCATCTCGCCATACCAATACACACTACCCAATATTACCAATGACACACATACAAGAATAACATAGACAAGATACTTGTCTACAAACTTTTCTATCGAATAAGACTTATACATATAACCAGCCATCATGCATGCTACGCCAAAAGACTCTTTCGCTCCACAGTAAATATTGACAACTGGAATTCCATGAAAATACAGCATAACACTCAAAAGCAAAGAAATAAATACCGCCACCATAGGGTGTATTTTCAGTTTCAAAAATCCATAGAAAATAAATGAGGCAAAAAACAACGTATGCAGGAACCAATATCCACCTATCAATTGTTCATTGCCGCTAAGACAAAAGAAAATGAAAAAAGTATTCTTTAAATAATCAGGCAACCCATATAAATGAGAGACTTTTCCCTCAAAAACAAAAGTGTCATTATAAATATTGAGGTAAAAGAACAAATTATGCAATATGAGAAAAAGCAGTCCATACTTAATGAAAGGAAAATACAATCTTCTAATGCGTTTTCCTGCATAAATTCTAAAATTCTCTAGATGAGCCTTTTTAAAACAATAACCAGAGACAAAGAAAAACAAAGGCATGTGGAACATATATACGAGCCTAAATCCATAATCAGAAAAATAGGTATGTCCCAATACCATTAAGATGATACCAATGCCTTTAGCAAAGGACACGGAACTATCATATTGAATAGTATTATTCATATATTATGCAATATTTACTAAGTATTTCTGAAATGAAAGAAGAAAATAGTTTCTTTTAACAATAACGTATGTATAATCATTGGATTTACGTTAATTTTATACAAAAATATATTCATACAGAACAATTTCCTTGCTATATTAAATGGATTTTTATACTTTTGCAGAATTATGAATATATCTATAATCATGATTGGAGTAGGCAATGGAACGAAGAAATGAACAAATTGCCATTCTGATGGCAACCTATAATGGTAAAAAATATCTCGGTGAACAGATTGATTCTTTTTTGTCACAGACAAACTCCAAGTGGCATTTGTATGTTCACGACGATGGGTCGAAAGATGGGACCCTCGAACTGTTGAACGACTATGCCGCAAAATATCCGGAAAAGATAACCATTCTTGACTATCCTTCTCAGGGAGGTGCTTTGCAAAACTTTATGAGTCTTCTGGAGAAAGTAGAAGCCGACTACTACATGTTTTCCGATCAGGACGATGTATGGCATCCCACCAAGATTGAGAGATCGTATCAGGCAATGAAAGAACAAGAGGCTATATACCCTGAAAAGCCTATTATTGTTCATACGGACGTCAGAGTTGTCGATGGTAATCTTCGTTTGCTTCACCCTTCTTACAGAGAATACGGCCACATTTATCCCGAGAAAGTCACCTGTTTCAAGGAATGCGTTATTAATGTGACATTGGGATGCGCCATGCTATTCAACAAGAAGTCAAGAGAGGTTTCCCTTAGCCGCCCTTGGAAACATGCCCTCATGCACGACGGATGGGTAACAACACGTACATACGCAGAAAAGGGCATCGTATATGCTATTCCTGAATCGCTGATGGAATATCGCAATCATGGTGATAATACTATAGGTGCCACCGACGGTTCCAGATTCACGTTAGCCTATAGAATCAAACATTTCAGCGAGATGCTCCGACTGAACATAAAGCAGTACCGCATGCTGCGCAGTGCTGGATATGGTTCAATATTTACCTACTATTATTATAAGTTCAGAATTCACATCCACTAAAAAATCTTTTAGCATGATAAATAATCACATTGAAGTACTGATAGAACGCTATCCGCAACTGATAGAATGCCGTGAATCCATACAGGCAGCATACGACATTCTTAAGGAGGCATACACGAAAGACTGCAAATTATTGGTTTGTGGCAATGGCGGTTCAGCCAGCGACAGTGAACACATTGTTGGTGAGCTGATGAAGGAATTTAAACTAAAACGCGAGGTCTATCATGACCAAGCTGAAGCCATGCAGCATATCGATCCTGAGCTGGGAGGCATTCTGGCTAAGCATCTGCAAGGAGCATTGCCTGCAATCGCACTGACAGGCCATTCATCGCTGACAACTGCTTTCATGAACGATAGTAATCCAGAACTCATTTTTGCACAACAAGTAAATGGTTATGGTAAATCTGGTGACATCTTCTTGGGTATTTCCACTTCAGGAAACAGTCGTAATGTGTTGTTTGCTGCAGTGGCTGCCAAGGCGAAAGGATTAAAGGTTATCGGCTTGACAGGTCAAAAGCCCTGCAAACTAGCTCAATTGGCCGATGTGTGCATACAAGTGCCAGAGACGGATACATACAAGATACAGGAACTACATCTGCCTGTTTATCATTGTCTTTGTATGATGTTAGAAGAACATTTTTTTGGAACCCAACAATAGGAGCTTATGAAAGTAATTATCATGGCAGGCGGTAAAGGGACACGCATTGCGTCTATTGCCAACGACATCCCAAAGCCAATGATTCGTATAGGCGGCAAGCCCATCCTGGAATATCAGATAGAGAATCTGAAACGCTGTGGTTTGACAGATATCACTTTGGTAATCGGACATTTGGGCCATATCATCAAGGATTACTTTAAAGACGGGCACGCCGTTGGAGCCAACATCTCTTATTTCACAGAAGACCATCCGCTGGGCACGGCAGGAGCTTTATTCAAGATGCCAGAACTGACAGACGACTTCCTACTGCTGTGTGGTGACGTTATCCTTGATGTCGATTTCAACCGCTTTATTCGCTTTCATCAAGAACGCCACGCGTGGGCCAGTCTGATGGCTCATCCAAATGGACATCCCTACGACAGCAGCCTACTCATCACAGAAATACTACCGCCTCAGGAAAGAGGAGGATTACCTGTAGAAACACATAGAGTTACAGGCTGGCTCAATAAAGAAGAGGAACGCACGTACTACAAAAACCGTGTTAATGCAGGCATAGAAATCATTTCACCACAACTGCTGGCTGAGACGATGAGGAGCTACACGCCCCGTCATCCAGAACAACCAGATAAAATAGATCTGGACCGCGATGTCTTAAAACCGAATATTGCCAGCGGAAAGATTTTCGCTTACGATACGCCAGAGTATATTAAGGATATGGGAACACCAGACCGTTTCCATGAGGTAGAACACGATCTGGTCAGCGGCAAGGTAGCAGCCCGTAATCTGAGTAACAGGCAGAAGGCCATTTTCTTAGACCGCGACGGCACCATCAATGCCTACAAGGGATTTCTTACCCATCTGGAGGATTTCGAACTATTACCAGGGGTGGCAGAAGCGATTAGGAAAATTAACAAGTCTGGCTATCTTTGTATCGTAGTCAGCAACCAACCCGTCATTGCCCGTGGTGATTGTTCCTTCGACGATTTGAAAGCCATCCATGACAAAATGGAAACACTATTAGGAAAAGAAGGGGCATTTGTTGATGCAATATACTATTGTCCTCACCATCCTGACAAAGGCTTTGAAGGTGAGCGTGTAGAATACAAGATTGACTGCGACTGCCGGAAACCCAAACCAGGTCTGTTTTTTCAAGCAGCCAAAGACTGGAACATCAACCTTCACGAATCTTATATGATTGGCGACAGTGAACGCGATGTTGTAGCCGGAAACAGTGCAGGTTGCAAACAGTCTTACCTCATTAAAACCAATGAGCCTGAAGCATTACTCTCTATTACGAACAAAATAATATGAGAAAGTTACATCTGTTATTTCTAAATATATTCATATTCTCCATTTTTCCAGTTCAGGCCGAGATACCCATCGTGGCCTACTTTGGCATCCCCTTGGAATACTCAAACGTCAACCGCTTCAAGGAGTTCAAAGAGGCTGGTTTCGACGTGTCTATTTGTTTTTACAACGACACACCTGTCGACACGCTGCTACGCATACTGGATGATGCCCAGAAAAGCGATATCCGGCTCCTAATCAGCAGCGGATGGGTGTCCGTACAGCCACATGTGGGCATTCCCAGACTGAAGAGCCATCCTGCGCTCTATGGCTACTTCCTGCAGGACGAGCCTTGGCCCAAGGACATACCTGAGACAATACGACGCTATCAGGCTATGGCAAAACAGGACACCAAAAAGCCCACATACGTCAATCTTTTGCCCAACTATGGCGATGGCATGCCCAGGGAAATCCAAATGCCACCGTACAAACAATACCTCCAACAGACATCCACTATCGGGCTGCCCTTTATCTCCTTCGATTTTTATCCTATCATGAAGTCTGGCATTCGCGACACGTGGTATTCTTGTCTGGAGGATATCCGTCAGGAGAGTCTGCGAACAAGCAAGCCTTTCTGGGCTTTTGCCCTTTGCACACCCCATTGTGACTATCCGCAACCTACTATCGAGTCGCTCCGTTTGCAAATTTATTCTGATTTGCTCTACGGCGCTCAGGCTATCGAATACTTTACCTACTGGACACCCAAGCCTACCGACGAGTGGGACTTCCACGATGCACCGATCAGCATTGACGGACAGCGTACCAAGACTTACGACGTGGTCAAGCGCATGAATCAGGAGTTGCGCAGCCTGCTGCCTTTGTTCGACAAGGCTGAGGTTCAGACGGTCAACCACATGTTAAAAATCCCCGAAGGTACCACAAAACTGCAGCGCATTCCCACAAACATCAAGAAACTGAAGGTCGTAGGCCGTCAGGGTGCTCTCATCTCAACCTTCAAGAAGGCTGGCCACCTGTATATGGCTGTGGTCAACAAGGATTATGAAAGCGAAATGAAACTCTATATTTCTGCTAGAAGCAATGTCACCATGCTGACCAAGCAACTGAAAGAGACTACCATCAAGTCCAGCTACAAGATAGGTGGCGGAGATATGCTTTTATTCAAATTAAAATAAATAATTATGACATTATATATCAACGGACGATTTCTGACACAACCCATGACGGGTGTTAATCGCTACGCCTACAGCATCTGCAAGGCGTTGCTTGAACTCGGCTATTCATATACGTTGATTTGCCCCAACAAACCTTTCCGTGCAGACTACGACATTACGGGCTTCCATATCGTGCGTTTCGGATGGGGAAACTCACATTTGTGGGAGCAATGTGTGCTTCCGTTTTACTTCATCGGCAAGAAAGATTATCTGGTCCTGGGGTTGATGGGGTTAGGTTCCGTCCTCATTCCCAACAAAATCATGACCATTCACGATTTGGCATTCATCAAGAATCCGTCGTGGTATACGAAAGCGTATTATTGTCTCTATAAACTGATGACTCCACTCGCTGCAAGGACATCTAAGCACATCATTACTGTCAGTAATTACTCGAAGGAAGAAATACTGCGATGCTATCCCTTCCTCAAGCGCGAGCAAATCAGCGTTATCTACAATGCCATCGACAAGCAGTTGTTCAAACCATGTACTGATGTTCCTCACCCTGAAGAACGTTTCATATTATGCGTCTCATCCATTGACCCCAGAAAGAATTTTGCACGCCTGATAGAAGCCTGCCAAGATATCACAGACGCCAAGCTATATATCGTCGGAAACCACAATAGAGTCTTCAACGACCAGAAGAGTTTGCAGAACACGTCTGACCGTATCCGCTTCCTCGGCCGTATCAGTGATAGCGAACTTGTCAAGCTATATAATCAGGCCGAATGTTTTGTTTTTCCGTCTATTTACGAGGGATTCGGCCTCCCACCCCTCGAAGCGATGGCCTGCGGTTGTCCCGTGTTGGTATCCGACATTCCTGTCCTCCGTGAAGTGTGCAGTGATGCTGCCCAATATTTCAATCCATTCGAACCTCGCGAAATTCTTTATGCCATCACACAATATTTAAACGATGCTGACGTTATAAAAGAAAAGATGCGCCAGAAAGGCTATGCCAATGTCACGCGGTTCTCTTGGGAGAAGTCCGCGGAATTGGTTATACAACTCATTAGAAAAGTTAGCGAATGAAGAAAACTATACTCCAGATTGCAAAATACTATTATCCCGTTGAAGGGGGAATTGAAACTGTCACCAAATACATGGGCGAAGGTCTTTCGGCGCTCGAGAATGTTGTCGTATGCTTCAGTCAGGACGGAATCACCCGTGTAGATATGGTCAACGGCGTGAAAGTCTACCGCATAGCCTCTTCCTTGAACGTTGCCAGTCAGGACATTGCGTTCTCATACTATTATTACCTGAAGAAAATCATCTACGAGGAGCAGCCGGACATCATTCTACTCCACTGCCCGAACCCATTTCTCTATCCCATCACCGCCAAGCTGAAGCCTAAAAACACCAAGTTTGTACTGCTGTGGCACTCCGATATTTTGGGTAAGGGAATACTCTACAAAATGGTCAAGATGTTTGAAAAGGTGATACTCAAAAAGGCGGATCTGATTCTGGCTACCAGCCCAAACTACATCCACCCGTCGAGTCCCATCTACAAATACCGTGACAAGGCGAAGGTGGTACCAAACGGCATCATCAGAAAAGATTTTCTCTGGCGACCAGGCGACGAGAAGACCATCGAGGAAATCCGGCACAAATATCACAATAAGAAGATTGTCTTCTTTGTAGGACGTCATGCTCCTTATAAAGGCATCAACTACCTCATTGAGGCTGAGAAATACATCCAGTCGGATTGTATCATTCTCATTGGAGGACGCGGCCCTGAGACCGAACGGCTGAAAGCAATGACGAACTCCGACCGTATCAAGTTCATCGGGCGTATCCCTAACGAATATCTGCGTTGCTACTACTATGCCTCCGACATTTTCGGATTCACTTCGTGCACCAAGCAGGAGGCCTTTGGCATTGCCCTTGCCGAAGCAATGTATTGCGGTAGCGTACCCGTTACCTTCACCATCGAGGGCTCCGGCGTCAACTGGGTATCCATCAAAAATGAGACTGGTTTAGAAGTGCCCTTAGGCGATGTGAAGGCCTATGCTGCAGCTGTCGACAAGTTACTATCCGACCGTGACCTGTACATGCGATATGCCACAGCAGGCAAGGAGCGCATCATCCAGATGTTTACCAGCGAGCGTTCGAATGTGCAGGCCGAAAAGATATTGACCGAACTTGTCGATCAATAATGCTCATTCTCCCGCTTTCTCAAAGTAATTGTTTCTGATAATCCAGTCGGACAGCAGATGCAGTTTGTCTAATGGATAGTCTTTATAATTCCCGTTAAGGAGCGTATGACCCAGTCCGCGCCAATCCGAACGCACACCATACATATCCAGCAATGTGGTATAGACATCCAGCTGGTTACAAGGACCCGTCCACGCCCGATGATTATCCACACCACCATTGATGATGTATAGAGGCAGGTCCTTTTTCACCCTGCTTTCGGCCATACCCAGATGTACGGCATGGGCATGATGGTCGGCAGCAATGACGATGACACTGTTGTCGTAGAGGCCTTGTCGCTTCAGTTCATTGATGTATTTCTCTATCTGTTGGTCAGTATAGTGACAATCCACGAGATAGTTTCTGACCTCCGCCGTATAGTTCTTGTCGCTGACGGTGAATCCATGTTCCACACACTTGTTATAGGGGTTATGCATCGACATCGTTACAACGAGCGAGAAGAAGGGACACGACGCCTTTGCTTGCTCACGTGCAGCCAGCTCAAACACCTGCTCATCGTTCAAATCCTCATTGCCGTGCAGCTCCTTAGGACAGTCAAACTTGGAGTACATCGTATCTATACCATACCGTTCGTTCATCTTGTCCTGTTCCCAGAAAGTTGGCGATGTCGGTACGATGATTTGCGTCTGCTTCATGCGTCCAGCCTGCTTCAGCAGTTGAGGCAGACCGATAAGTCGTTTGTCTTTGGCAATATTGACGGTTATCTCGCACCTCATGGGCAACAGTCCCGTCATATAGATCAGCTGTCCGTCGGATGACTCTCCAATGGTGATATTTGGGCGTACGTGTCCATTATAATACACTGTACTATCACGCTTCAGACGGTTCAGGAAAGGCGTAATCTCCTTGCCATCTACTATCAAGTCGGAAGTTACCGCCATATACGACTCTACAATGATGAATATCAGGTTCTTAGCGTCCGTCACGGTAGGCATCGCTGTCGTCCGTTCCCGGTAGTCTCTATACGTGCGCCTGATTTCGTCCTGTTGTTTCCCGTCCAACACAAGATCCTTTTGGAAAATATCCTCATAACACACCATTGCCCTTCTCACAAAGCCACTGCGATACAGCATGTTATTCGGAGCTTGGGTATATTGTACCCTTACCGGTGAGAATCGGATAAACGACGTCTCGAAGTTGTGGTCATGAAAGAGGCCCAACACTATGATGAAAACCAATACGGAAGCCAGCATTGCCCCCCACAGCCAACTCAGCGTCTGCATGTATCCTAGCTTCAGTTCCTGCTTATTATAGCGTCTGTAAGACCATCCGAAAAGTATCGGCATCAGGACATAATACACATCCTGCCAACGAAATCCCGTCAGTATGCTCCTCATCACGTCCCCATCGTTCAGATTGCCCAGTTGGGTAATAGCCAAATTAGGCAGGTAATGGCCGAAGAAGCGGGCGTACAGCACATTGCAAAACGAGAGCAATGCCGTCAATACGAATGTCAGCAACAGCGCGCCCTTTACCCTACCCCTCGTCAATAGTAACGACAGCACAAAGAAGAATGTCGCATCAATCAGACACGAGAACACATTGCTCCAAATGGCATCCGGCTTGAAGGGGTATTCAAACTCCACCGTCATGACCAACTGTCCGTGCATAAACAGCATATTGACCACCGACAGTCCAAACAGCAACAAAAACTTTTGGTTCATGGTGCAAAGGTACACATATTTACAATAATACACAACAAAAATGGCACTTTTGATTGAAATATTTTGTTCGTTTCAGGAAAAGTTCGTATATTTGCCTTCGAAAATACAGTGTTTAACCCAAAACAACAACGAGATTACATTATTACTATAACAAATTATACAAAACAATAACTATTATGAAACGAACATTACCTTATTTATTTATTCTAGTTGGTCTGTTGTTTGCCAGTAGTGAGGCTTTTGCCCAGGAATGGAAAGAACTTGTTGTGAATGGCGACTTCGAAGGCTCGGATTTCAGCAGCTTTGCCATTAGTGTTAAAGACGAAGGCTCGCAGAATCTTGATGCCAATGATATTGTCGTTGATGACGATGATGCTAGCAACCATTGTGCGAGGATTTCATTTACAGCATATCCTTGGCATACTGATATTGTTATCAAATTGGTCGAGCCGCTCTCAGAAGGTGATATTATTCATTTTTCCATGCGTTCAAAAACAAGTTCAAGTAAAGATGCAAGAATTAATATGGACGAATTGACCCAATTTGTGGTTAAAGGAGGCGGAGCATGGAATACATGTACCTACGAAGGAGCTGTCAAAGCAGAACAAAATGGCTGTCAAACCATTACTTTGCGCTTCGACAGAACAAGTAGTAAGTCTTCTGTCTTCCATTTTGACGATATTAGTCTACAGGTAAAGGACGGCAATATCCCTATCGAGTTTACAGATGCTAAGGTGAAGGAGATTTGCGTCAACAACTGGGATACCAATAAGGACGGTGAACTGAGTTTGTATGAGGCTGCCACAGTGACGGAATTGGGATATGCCTTTTCTTCCAATCTCGAGATTACCAGTTTCAACGAGTTTCAATACTTTACGGGATTGACGAGTCTTGCTGAAAATTCTTTCTATTACTGTATTAATTTAACCTCCATCATTATTCCAAATAACGTTATTGAAATCAATCCGAATGTTTCTTGGATGGGCGCTTTTAAATGGTGTTATAATCTGATTTCGGTGACCATGGGTGACAAGGTGGAATCTATTGGCGACGAATCTTTCTATCAATGTAACTCACTGGCTTCTGTTAATATTCCCAAGAATTTGAAAAAGATTGGGCGTGAGGCTTTCGCTAACTGCGCAAGCATACCCACATTGACCATACCCAAAGGTGTAGTAACGATTGGTATGGATGCATTCAGCGGTTGTTCAAGCCTAACTTCTATTGTTGTTGAAGAAGGCAATGGATACTATGACTCGCGTGAGGATTGCAATGCGCTCATTGAAACAAGTTCTAACACGCTGTTAGTTGGTAGTTCGAACTCCTTTATTCCTAACACTGTGACCGCTATCGCAAAGGGAGCATTCTCTGGTCGCAGCGGTTTACCCTCGCTTATGATTCCCAAGAGTGTGATATCCATTGCCAGTGACGCATTCGGTGGTTGCAGTGGCCTGAACACCATCATAGTAGAAGAGGGGAATCCCACCTACGACTCCCGGAACAATTGCAATGCACTGATAGAGACGGCAACGAACATATTGCTGAAAGGATGCAACAATTCAACCATTCCAAGCAATGTAACTACAATCGGAGGGGGTGCATTCTCCGGTTGCACCGGCCTGACCTCTATTTTAATTCCAAACAGTGTAACGACAATCGGAGGGTACGCATTCTACCAATGCAACAGCCTAACTTCTATTACAATCCCAAGCAGTGTGACGACAATCGGAGAGCGCGCGTTCCTTTATTGCGCTGGTCCCAACCTTCTCTCTATAAGAGTTGAAGAGGGAAATCCTACCTACGACTCCCGCAACAACTGTAATGCACTGATAGATACAGCAACCGATTCTCTTATTTTAGGCTGTAAGAATGCGTTTATCCCCGATGGGGTGAGGACTATTGGTGGCTTGGCATTCTTTAAGTGCTCAGACATGACCTCTATTACAATCCCCAATAGTGTGGAACTCATTGAAGTATTTGCATTCCAATTATGCACAAATCTGCAAAATGTGTATTGCTATGCAGAACAAGTGCCATACGCTTTAGGACAATATGGAAATTTGGTTTTCCAGGATGTCGATTTATCACAAATAACGCTTCATGTGCCTGCAGAATCTATAGAAGCTTATCGTGCGGTGGATCCGTGGATGTACTTCGGGAACATCGTAGCCCTGACAGACAACGACCCAAATCCGGCAGGCATTAGCAATATAAACCAGAATACAACGGCAGTTCGACAGTATTATTCTCTTGACGGCAAGCGTACAATAACACCTCAGCGAGGTCTGAACATCGTCAATATGAGCGATGGAACTACGAAAAAAATCATGGTGAAATAATCAGTGAATTCTTTATAATCAGACGTTTCGCCTTGATTACCAGCCCCAGTCAAAGGCCTCGTCACATTCGAAGTCGAACATAGTTCAATACAGGGATTAAAGAAGGATAATTCCTTTGGTTCTTTGCTCACTTATTTGTATTTTTGCAGCGGACTACGAAAAAAATCGTAACGAAAAAAAATCGTAATATGTAGAAATAGATGTTACCAATCCCAGTCGACGGTCTCGTCGTCGAAGACGACGGGACCTTGCCAGCCATGATGACGGCAGGCGTCAACGACGTCTTCCTGCATTTCGGGAGAGATGAGACGGTCGCCACGACGAATCTCGAAATACTTTTTGCGTCCCCACATCAGGATGAGGAGTCCGCGGATGCGGTGTTCCATATAGCCCGGCATCTCGTGATAGAGGCGGGTCATGCCGCGCTTCATCACGACACGCCGGTTTTTGCGGAACATCGCACAATGTTCACCGACCAGTGAGGGGTTGCGCGGATTGATGGCCTTCTGTACGATGGGCATCGGATCGGCATACCGTCCCACCAGCCAGTGCAGACATTGTTCGTGCAACGGGCACTGGTCCTGAAAACATATAATATAGTGGCCAACCTTCTCTCGGAAGGCGTGCTCCTGCTGTTCAGGAGTCACATCGAAATTACTATTTTCCTTCATATTCTACTCGTAGTTTTACCCAATACGAATTACCGCCATTGGTATGTTTGTTTTGAAATTTGTATTCCGGACGATTCAGGTAACTGCCTATCTTCTGGAAACTCGACGCATCTTCCTTATAGCCTTTAAAATGAGCCTTCAGCAGGGCTGAGAGTTCTTTCAGGTCCACCCAACGGCCCGCTTCGTCCGCACGCGGTTTCTGGATGATACCCATCAGCATCTCCCCCAGACCATTCAGACGCTGGTACTGCAGGTTATGCTCCATCAGTGCCCGCTCCTCGCCCTTCGTCAGCCAGTAGCGCTCCCCATGACGGATTTCGTACATCAATTGGGCATAGAGCTGGGCGTGCTCCACGGGAGTCTCGAAATCGATATCGCCATTGATACTAACACAGACGGAACGCCTTGAACCGCTGGGGGCCGTCAATGGTGTCTGTTCGTTGGTGGTGCCGATGAACGAGGCATAACGGCGGCTCGACGTGTATGCCTTGCCGGTTAATGGCACAAAATATTTAATAAAAAACGTGTTGAGAAAATTTTTTATGCATAGCATACAATAATTATAACAATTGTGAGTTATAAAAATATAAGATAACGGCAATTGCGTATGATTATATATATACTTGGTGCATTTTTGGTAAGTTTAATATGCGGGCTGGTGTTCACGCCTCTTATCCTTGATTTCTGCAAGCGGAAGAGACTGTACGACATTCCCAACGAACGAAAGGTACACAAGAACGCCACTCCCAGACTGGGCGGAATTTCTTTTTTTCCATGCATGCTGACAGCATTTCTTATTGTGCTGATGTTTACACCTGTTGTCGAAGCCGACACCTTGCCTGTCAACATCTGGAGTGCCGTATTCCTAATGGGACTAGT
Organism: uncultured Prevotellaceae bacterium; assembly: GCA_902774925.1. Lineage (GTDB taxonomy): Bacteria > Bacteroidota > Bacteroidia > Bacteroidales > Bacteroidaceae > Prevotella. The sequence continues at coordinate 42,464 of CACYKE010000008.1, forward strand.
GGTGATATACGGCGTCGGCATCGTAGACGACCTGGTAGGACTGAATGCGACCACCAAGTTTTTGGTACAGATTGCCACAGCCTGTCTGTTACCATTTGTTGGACTATATATCAACAACCTGTACGGTTTGTTTGGCATCTACGAGATACCCTATTGGATTGGTATCCCGCTGACGGTGTTCATCATCGTGTTCATCGACAATGCCATCAATCTGATAGACGGCATCGACGGTTTGGCAGCAGGTCTCTCACTATTGGCACTGACCGGTTTTCTGGCCTATTTCATGTATTATGGCGTCTATGTCTACACCTACTCCATTATCATCGCAGGCATGATGGGTGCACTGACGGCCTTTGCCTATTTCAACATGTTTGGCAAGGCGGAACGGAACACGAAAATCTTCATGGGCGACTCGGGCAGCCTCTCGTTAGGTTTTACGTTGGGTTTTCTGGCAACGAAATGCGCCGTTGACAACACCAACATCTGGCCTACTCGCCCGGAAGCCATCATTGTGCCTCTGACATTGCTGTTTGTGCCCACTGCCGACGTGGTGAGGGTCACCCTGTTCAGACTGCGCCACCACAAACCAATATTCGACGCAGACAAGAACCACATCCACCACAAACTGATGCGTACAGGACTCAACCAGCATCAGGCGCTGGCATGTATCTTCTTATTAGCGGTATGGTATATCGTCATGAACGGACAGCTCTACATGGTACTGCAACCGACATTCATCGTGATGATTGACATTCTGTTCTACAGCATTGTCAACATCTGCATCAACAAGAAAATGAAAGCCACACTATGAAACGCCTCATCGACCTCATCATAGCCGCCCTGTGCTTGGTAGCATTCTCACCACTGATACTGGTGTGCTGGCTGAGCATCAAGATTGGTGGCGGGCCCGCCATCTACAAGCAAGAGCGCATCGGACGAGAAGGCAAGCCGTTCTATATCTATAAATTCCGTAGTATGGTGGTGGATGCCGAGAAAGAGGGAGAAGAACTGCTACAACGGGAGAATGACCCGCGACTAACCCGTATCGGGCGTTTCATGCGTGCCCACCATCTGGATGAACTGCCACAGTTGTGGAACGTATTCGTAGGTGACATGGCCTTTGTAGGGCCACGTCCAGAGCGTAAATACTATATCGATCAGATTATGGCCCGCGACCCGCGTTACGAGCAACTCTACGCGCTGCGTCCCGGTGTCACGAGTTATGCGACGCTAAAGAACGGCTATACCGACACCATCGACAAGATGCTCATCCGTCTGGACATGGACCTATATTATCTGAAACACCAATCGATATGGATGGACACCAAGATTCTGTGGACGACATTCGCGAGAATCGTATTAGGTAAAATATTCTAGAATCATGAGAACGCTACTTATTATTATCAACTTCCTATTAACATCGATTCCAATAATGGCCCAGGATGAGCCGGCGACAAAAGTCGACTACAACCTGACGGTGGAGACCGCAGTGGGTTCAGGCGACTTTACGGCCTTCCAACTGACGACCAACCGCTATCATGTGTTAGCGACACGTCCCAACACAGCCTATTTGCGTGGGGCTGTCAATGCGGAACATCAGCTGGCTGAGGACTGGACACTGTCTGGTGCCGTCGATCTCATCGGTTCCGTACATGCCGACCACAAGGTCTATCTGCAACAATGCTACGCCAATCTTAGCTGGAAGGACTTCTTCTTCGAAGTCGGTGCCCGCGAACTGAAACCCATTTTGCGCAACGAGTTGCTGTCGAGCGGTACATTTGGCAAGGGTTGCAATGCCAAGCCCATACCGCAGATTCACGCGGGTACAAAAGACTTCTGGACGATACCATACACCAAGTGTTGGTTACAGGCCAGCTTCGATTTCGGATACGGTAAATTGTTGGACAGCGACTATCGCAAGGACGTTTTCCTCCAGCATCCCGGTGTAAACACCAAATATTCCACTGGAGCCTATTACCACCAGAAGCACCTCTACTTCCGCACAAACCCCGAGAAAATGTTCTTCGTTACGGCTGGCATAGAGCATGTTGCCCTGTTTGGAGGTACAAGCTACAACATTGAGACGGGCGAGATGGTGGTGAAAGAGAAACCAGCCAACCTGAAGGCATTCTGGAAAGTGATACTGCCACTGGGCGACAGCAACTATTATGAGAACGACGCTTTGGAGGACTGGGTGTACGGCAACCACCTCGGTTCGATGACTGTACAGTTAAGCTGGAACATCGACAAAGAGCATCTGTTGCAGGCCTATCTCGATAATATTTTCGAAGACGGTTCCGGCATCCGCAAGAGCAATGGCTGGGACGGTCTGTGGGGCTTGGAATATCGCAACAAGATCGAAGGGCGCCAGTATGTCCGCGGCGCTGTGGTGGAATACTTCCAAAGCACCAACCAGTCGGGGCCGCTACACTATGACAACGGCGATTATCCTGAGCCCATCCGCAGTCAGATAACAGACCTCGTGACGGGCAATGACAACTATTACAACCACATGTTCTATGGTGCCTACGACCATTACGGCATGGCTCTGGGTAATGCGTTGCTCGTATCGCCGATATACAACAAAGACGGCTTTAACGAATTCCGCGACAACCGCGTAAAAGCGTGGCACGTGGGCGTGAACGGCGAGATTACCGACCGGCTGTCGTACCTCGTCAAGGGTTCCTACCGCGAAGGCTGGGGCACCTATCATCGCCCGCTCGACGAAAAGCACCATTCTTTCGATGCAATGTTCCAAGGCATCTACACGCTGGGCGCCTGGCAGTTCTCTGCCGCATACGCCTTCGACAAGGGTAACATCTACGGCAACTGCAACACGTTTAACTTCAAGATCGGTTATCATGGCAAAATTCTATAAGCTGTTAGCTATTAGCTGTTGGCTATTGGCCGCTTCCTGTCAGGAAGGCAGAGAGGCCGGCGACCTCTGGGGACAATGGCGCACGGACGGACAACGTTACCTTAGTTTCTCTGGTAGTGTTGCCTGGTTTAAGGCCAATGGTGCCGAGATTTTCGGCAATTTCCAACATCAAGGCGACAGCCTGTTCATCCAGTGTTCGTCCATCGAGGGTTCACCCATCGACACCCTCACCGTAGAACGCGACTTCGACATGCGTCCTTTCACCAATATCCGCCTGAAGATAGAAAAGCTCAACGACGACGACCTCGTACTCAGCAAGGACGGCCGCACGTGGAGTTTCTATAAATACTAAATCTTTCCTAAACCAATCTACACAAGACTATGAATCATCATCTTTTACGCAACATGGTGCTGACGGCCATAAGTACAATATGTCTGATGATGCAGGCAGCACAATATGAAGTGAGTTCCCCGAATGGCAAGTTGACGGTCACCGTCAATACCGACGCGGCGATCACTTGGTCGGTCAGCTATAACGGCACGGTGGTATTGTTGCCTTCAACTATTGACATCCGGATACAGCAGGGTGACAAGGTGTTGGGAATCGGCAAGATAGGAAAGGTGGCCAAGCGTCAGATTACCAACAGCTTCGCCACACCCTTTTATAAAAAGGAGAAGGTCGACGACAACTATGGCCAACTGCTGATGTACAGCAACCAGAAAGTGCAGATTGAGGTGCGTGCCTACGACGACGGTGCCGCCTACCGCCTTATCAGTTCTAATGCAAAGCCTCTGGTGGTAAACAGCGAGACGGTAGAGTATCGTTTTGCTGATGACTATCAGGCTTTTGTGCCTTACGTCAACGACAATCGTGGTGGCGAGCGCTACTGTTACAGCTTCGAGTCGTATTACGACGAGCAGCCATTGTCGCAGATGTTTCCCGACTCGCTGACCATCACCCCTTTAGCAGTTTGTCTGCCTGGTGGTATGAAAGCCATCGTGATGGATGCTGGAGTAGAGAACTATCCGGGCATGTTTCTCAAGAAAGGTGAGGGAAATGTGCTGAAGGGCGAGTTTGCACCCTATCCGTTAGAACAGGAGATTGGTGGTTTCGATCGTCTGAACCTCGTTCCTACTAGGCGTGCGGACTATATCGCCCGTCTGGACGGCAAGCAGTCGCTGCCCTGGCGCGCCATCGTCATCACTGAGCGGGATGCTGACATCCTGAACTGCGATATGGCACAGCGGCTGGCTCCCGAGTGCCGCATCAGCGACACCTCGTGGATTCGTCCCGGCAAGGTGGCATGGGACTGGTGGAACAACACCAACATCACAGGTGTCAGCTTCCTGTCGGGCATGAATACCGATACCTATTTATATTATATAGACTTTGCTGCCCGTAACCAGATAGAATACATCATCATCGACGAGGGCTGGAGTGGCAAGGAATCGCTGACGGACCATCTCAGCCCCGATATTGACCTCGAACGACTGATAGCCCATGGTCAGCAAAAAGGTGTGGGCATCATCCTGTGGAGCAGTTGGCGCAATCTGATAGGCAACAATCCTACTAGTGGCGCTGCCGTTACGGATGCCGTCATGAAACACTATGCCGCAATGGGTATCAAGGGATTCAAGGTTGACTTCTTCGACCGCGACGACCAACAGGTCATCGCCTCAGCCTACGAGATAGCTGCCTGTGCCGCCAAGCATCATCTCTATCTCGACTATCACGGTCTGAAGCCTTTCGGCATCCAGCGTGCCTATCCCAACATCTTTAACTTCGAAGGCGTGAAAGGTCTGGAGAATTCCAAGTGGGAACCCCGTGCCGGTGACGGACCGTTGCACAATCAACCCCGCTACGACGTCACAGCGCCCTATCTGCGCATGCTCGCTGGTCCCATGGACTATACGCCTGGTGCTATGACTAATGCCATGAAAGACTGTTTCTTCGGAAATAACGACCATCCCATGAGTCAGGGCACCCGTGTCCACCAGATGGCTATGTACACCACTTTCGAGGCTCCACTGCAGATGCTGGCCGACAGTCCTACGCAATACATGCGGAATCAGGAGTGTACCGATTTCATCGCACAAGTGCCCACCACCTTCGACGAGACCATTGCCCTCGACGGCAAACTGGGCGAATATACCGTCATAGCCCGTCGTAAAGGCACTACGTGGTATCTGGCTGTTCTCACCGACTGGACACCGCGCGACCTGACCCTCAACCTCAGCTTCCTGCCCGCAGGCCAGTATCAAGCCGACATCTTCACCGATGGTGTCAATGCCCTAAAGGATGCTACCGACTATCAGCACCTCCGCCAGATCGTCACCGCCACGGACCGTCTGAACATCCATCTCAGCAGTGGTGGAGGCTGGACGGCTATATTGAAAAAATAGACACTGAGAAGGAGATAATCCTAAATCTTGATGTATATTCTGCGCCAGTAGAGCAACCATCCGACGAGCCCTACTATCGCCACAAACGTCAGCGCATAGCACAGCGACGCCAGACTGGGCACCGCGATGGCGGCACTCATCGTCGCATACAGACCTTCGTTGACGCCCGTACTCCAGCCCACGATGGCCAGACACTCGCTGAACACATAGAGGAACAGCGGGTTGACACCAAAAATCAGGAATATGGTCATCCACCACGTCTTACGGCCTTCCCCGCGGACGTCAATCAGGTATATCAGCAGCGCCAGCCCGGTGGAACAGATGCCGCAGGTAGCCATTACAAAGCTGGGCGACCATACGGTCTTGTTGACGGGCAGTCCGCAATGGTGCAGCAGGAACCCCAAAAGCATCATGAAGCCCCCTGCCATCAGCAGTCTGTAAACCTTACGGCGAATATCGTCCGTTTGCGAGATGAAACTCATACAGAGGAATCCCGTCAGCATGTGGGCCGTGGCGCCCATCGTACCCAGCAATCCTTCGGGGTCGATGGGTGAATGGCGATACAGGTGGTCGGCACCAAACAGCCACAGGTCTATGCGTCCGGCTATGTTGCGGGTGGCATCAGTGCTATATCCGTCGAACGCCAGCAACACGACGGCGTAAGCCACCAACAGCCCCACAATAACTTTCAGCGTATGGCGGTGGTCCACGTACAATGCAAAGAGCGACGTCAGCAGATAGCAAACGGCAATGCGTTGCAGCACGGCCCAATAGCGCAGATGGGCGAAGTCCGCCGGCCGTCCGTCCATCGCCAACGCAAACCAGTTGATGAACAATCCGATGGCGAAGATGAGCACCGTGCGCCTGACAACCTTCCTCAGTACCGCCGGCGTAGGCTGAAACTGCACCTTCGACAGCGACAGCCACGTGGAAAAGCCCACAATGAAGAGGAACGAAGGGAACACCAGGTCGCAGGGCGTCAGTCCGTTCCATGCGGAATGCTGCAAGGCGGCAAAGCCTTCTTCAAAGCCGTTGTTGACCAATATCATGCCTGCAACGGTGATGCCGCGCAGCACGTCAAGGGAAAGCAGTCGTTTCTTCATAATGTTCAACGTTATGTCACTTCGTTCCATGACTTTTGTCACGACTCGGCAAAATTCGAACAAGTTCACTTTTGCTCTCGCTGCTCCAAAAGTTCACCATCGTCACGCTTTTTACAGTATTTCCATCCCTGTGCATCATAGATGCTCAGCAGTCGGGGCAGACGACGCAAGAAAGCGTCGTAGTCCTTCCGCTCGGGTTCGGTCCACTGCACCTCGCAGAGTGCCGCCATACGGGGCAACACCTGATACTCCAGCAGTTCCTTATAAGGAATGTATTCCGTCCACAAGTTCGCCTGCGTACCGATGATATGGCGGCGCACATCGGCCGACAGAGAGTCTGGCGCGGGGTCGAAGGCATAGACCTTGCTCAGCGACACGTAGCCACCGATGAGGAACGGCTTCTCCCACAGGTCCTCGGGCAACTGGTAGTAGTCGAAATACATCGACCCCGTAGGAGCCATGATGACGTCGTGCCCCTTGGCGGCAGCATCAAAGCCTCCCTCGTGGCCGCGCCAGCTCATGATGACGGCACTGGTGTCGATATCGCATTCGGCAATCTCGTCCCAGCCAATCAGCCGGCGCCCCTTTTTCGTCAGATACTGCTCCATACGACGCACCATATAGCCCTGCAACTGCGCCTCGTTCTTCAGGCCCTGCTCACGCATCCGTTGCTGACAGCGGTTGCACTGCTGCCAGCGCACACGGGGAGCCTCATCGCCACCCAGATGGATATAGGGTGCCGGAAATAGTTCCGTCAGTTCGTCGATGATGTCTTCCAGAAAACGATAGACCTTGTCGTTGCCCGCACAGAGAATGTCGTCGAACACGCCCCAGTCGGGACATACCTCATAGGGGCCACCCGTACAGCCCAATTCCGGATAAGCCGCCAAGGCCGCCAGCATGTGGCCCGGCATGTCAATCTCGGGAATAATGGTGATATGGCGCTCCTGGGCGTAGGCTACTATCTCGCGGATGTCGTCCTGCGTGAAGTAGCCACCGTGAGGAGTGTATTCGTAGATGCCCGCATTACGGCCAATAACCGTCCTGTTGCGCACCGACCCCACCGTCGTCAACTTCGGCCATCGCTTCATCTCTATGCGCCAGCCTTGGTCGTCGGTCAGATGGAAATGCAGCGTGTTCATGGCGTGCAGCGCCATCATGTCCAGATACTGCTTCACCATCTCCTTGCCGAAGAAATGGCGCGACACGTCTAGGTGCATGGCCCGGTAGGTAAACCTCGGCGCACTCTCGACAACGGCATACGGCAACGCCGAAGGATTCGTCGCCATCACCTGACGCAACGCCTGCCGAGCATAGAATATTCCTGCCTCCGTACGTCCTTCCAGCACGATGCCGCGTTTGCCGACCGTCATACGCCAACCTTCTGGCGACGCGATGTCCTTGTTCAATCGCTCCGTCACCTGCGGCTTTCCTTCTATGTTCAGCACCGTCCCCTTCGCATCCATACTGATGCGCTGGGGCATCGGAATAATGTCATACTGAGCCCGTGTGGCTACCATTCCTATAGCCATCACGACCGTTAACAAAAGTCTTTTCATAAGCTCTTTCCATTCTTGCCATTTGACTTCCGTCTGAATTATGCTATATTTAAAACGATCTATTTCCTAATATATTGTCCGAGGAATCAAAAACTGTCCCTTCTATGTTGCAAACCAAATAATTGGTTCGTTTTTTAGCATTGTTTAATCGTTTATACTCGTTTTTTACCTTTATATACACATATTAAATCAAGAAATCCCCTTCCAGACACATTGTTGTTGCGCCTGGATAATTGCATAAGCAACAGGAATGCCGGATCAAACTTCTATCAGATGTAGTGAGCCGTAGCCACTCATCAGGTTACTTCTTCAGATCTTGGAGTATAATGCCACAACCTCTGATAAGATATAGTCTTAATGACTCATCAGGGACAGTGAGTGGTCATTGTAATATGAGAAGTCTGTCCGACTTAAATTCCCGTTGTTATGCATATTTGTGAGATATCCCTCTTATGGTAGCGCATATCTTGTCTTCGTCTTCAAAACGGCGTATGCCCTGCAGGCAAGTTTTCTTGCCACTTTGATAATGGCCTTGTGCGGCTTCATACTCAGACAACAGTTGGAGTAATATGCCGATAGTTCGATGTCTCTCTGTATCGCAACCCAGCAGGCTTCCACGATGAGTGGACCGAGGTGCTTGTTGCCTCTGTTTATTTTCTCTCCATTGACCTTCTTGTCGCCAGAGTCATGACAGGTGGGGATAAGCCCTAGCATTGAAACAAAACTACGCTCGTTTGGAAATCGCATGATATCATTGTCCAGTTCTGTCAACATCGACATGGATGTTATGAGGCCTAGTCCTGGTACTGTCATTAGAAGATTGAAATTCTCCTTATATCTATCTGTGGTACTCAAACGACGAATCTCGCGAGTGACCTTAAGGATAGCCTTCCTGGTATTCTCCACCTGCTCACAGAGCAGCATGAGTGATAATTTCTGCTCTGACAGCAGCTCTACTTCCTCACGGAGCCATTTCATGAAGTTGCGTGACCAGTGTGTCCTATTATTGCGGAAACGTTCTGGATACGTAACTCCTTGAGTATAGAGCAGGTGCTTCGTCCTGTTCTTCTGACGGGAGAGGTCCATTATGAAACGCTGGCGCAGACGCATCAGGTTTGTGTCGTCCATATAGCGTCTGTCCTTGATGTAGATACCTGTCAACTCATCACGTTTCAGCGCCCAGGCAATCTTCTCAGAATCCACGGCATCCGTCTTTAATGCCTTCTCCTTACCTGTTGTAGGAATGTCGGCAGCATGGACTACGATATTCTCAACACCTAGCTCCGTTAGGGCGTAATGAACAGAGAATCCGCAAAAGCCAGCCTCATAGGCCGACTTGAAGTGGGCCTCATGGAATTTCTTGTTCAGTCTGTCAAAGAGCTCCTTTGCATCTGCATGCTGAGCGAATGAGTACTTGCAGCCACTCTCTGTGAGTGTTGTCACGTGCCACGTTTTCAGATGTACGTCAATTCCGACGTAAATGTTTTGTCCTTTGAAGGAAACTTTGTACTTTTGCATACTGGTACGGTTTTAATTTGTTGTTTGATTCTTGTTTGTTCGCACTTGCAAAAATACAAACCAATTATTATCGTACCAACTTTTTCCTCAGAAAATATGAAAAACACACCGAGGGGATGCCTCGCGGCAGGGGGCTCGCAGCCCCCAAGAGCGTCTGCCTGCTCAGTATATCATTCCGTTAGCGACTGCAAACATAGTAACTGTGATTCTGAGGGGGCATTATGACAGACTGATGAGGCATAAGTACATCAAAATGCGTCCTTTTAAGAAAAATTTTCTTCCGAATTGGAACATAAATAGAATAATTTTTGTATCTTTGCACCGAATATTCAACTTAAATACGTATTTATTATGGCACTACTAATCGCAGAAACACCAGTACTGTGACCATCCACTGCTGATAATGATAATAATAACAATAATAAACTAAATGACAATAAATATGAGAAAAAAGACTAAGAACAGGCACGGTGGCTACGGGCTGCAAGTGCTATTGCTCATGCTCGTGATGCTCGTTGGAGGGGCCACGAACATACAGGCGCAATCGTACATTACCGAAGTGATGGTCCTCGGTGTTAGCGGCGGACTTAACGCGACAAACCTGAGGAACGAGTACACCAACAAGGGGTGGACCGTCGTCGAGCAAGACCTCAATGAAGGTACCGGTGGCTATTGGGTCCACATAGCCTACAAAACGCATCGGATCAAAAAATGGATTCCTTTACCTCTGATGGGCGCACCTACTACAGGGCGCCGACCAACAGCGATTTCAACGGCGACCTCAACAAAGGTTCTGGAGTGATGCCCGACATATATATATATTTCACCCGCGACCGCAAGAACCTTAGTGACTACGGCGGTAGCAAGCGCGTAATGACCCGCCTGTCGACAACAACCAACACCAACGGCAATACTGATGACGGTGACAATTCTTCTCTCGCCGTCTCATGGCGCAACAGTTCGTACAGTGGCTACTTAGACACGAATGAGAATACTGGTGCCAGATACATCTTCATCCATCAGCACTTCACCACGCAGAAGGCGAAGTGGGACAGGGAACCCACCTACGCCTCGAACCTTACCTACAACGGCAATAGTCAGAGGCTGATAACCTATGATCCAATCAGCGATAACGTCGGCTACACGGTGTTCAGGGTGAATGACGGCAGTTGGTCGGGCGTTGTGCCCACGGCCACGAACGTAGGCCGCTATAAGGTGGACTCTCGTCTTAATGGCACATACTCGGGCAACACCTTTGCCGACAACAGTGATGTCATCAGCAAGACGGTGAGTGGGTGGTCTATCGCGACGGGAAAAAGATAGCCGAGCTCGGTCAAAACGTGCGTGCATACGCCGATACCGGCTTCAGCAATGAAGCAAAGCCGGTCTATGACGTATATTATGTATCGAACTTCTGGGACGTGACGACGCGCCGCGACGACACGAAGGCCAGCGTCACCGTGAACACCACCCGCACGATGCCCGTCAAGAACCTCAAGGTGGAACAGTTGACGGACCGCATCGTCTTCACCTGGAATTCCGACGCCTATCCCAAGAGCTTCGGCCACAAGTTCCGCATCTATGTAAACGACGAGAAAGACCCCATCTACACCCTCACACCAGCCGACAACCAAAGTGCCATGCGCTGGGAGCACCGCACCACCGACCAGCATACCAATCGGCAGAACAAGGTGGACGCCGCGACGGGCGTGCCCTATACCGAGGAGCCTCTGAGTGCCTGCTCCCCCCGAACCTATCGCATAGAGGGTGTCATTGGCGACGCCGTGCTCAACACCTATAACATCAGTAAGAAGGCTATTGGCGAGGGCACGAAGTTCTACGCGCTCGATGCTTCGAAGGGCGTCTATGAAGGCTCGGTGAAACTGTCGTGGCACGTCAACCTGCAGGGTACCACCAACGCCAAGACCTACATCATTGAGCGTCGGCGCGCCGAGCAGGAAAGTGAGGCATGGGAGACGCTGACACGCCTGTCGAGCAGCGAAGAGTATCTGTTCTATACCGACGAGACGTCTCAGCCGGGCATCTACTACGACTACCGCGTCACCGTCGAGGACAAATGCGACGACGGCACCATCGTCAATAGCGACATGACCAACATCGGTTTCGCCAAGAGCACCGGAACGGTGACGGGCCGCATAGCCTACGGTTCTTCGGGCACCGCCGTGCAGGGTGTCGATGTGACGATGACGATGACCAACAGCAAGGGCAACGAGGCCGAGCAGTACCACTCCATCTATTTCTCAGATGCGACCGGAGTCGTGACGTGGCCATACCCCTCCAGCGACTACGCCGCCAGCCTGTTTGCCGGCGACTTCTCCATCCAGCTGTGGCTCTATCCCGAAACGTTCAGCAAGAGCCTGATAGCCCACTTGGGAGGCAATGCCGGCCTGGGCATGACGGCATCCGGCCAGCTGACCTTCAGCAACGGCTCCACCACCTACACCTTCAACGGCATCACCCTCCAGAAGGAGAGCTACAACCACGTGGTGCTGACCCGCAGCGGCACGACGCTGACCTGCTACGTGCTGACCAAAGATGGCGGCAGC